>JAWVCT010000099.1:0-11506 GCA_033858155.1 Blastocatellia bacterium | reverse complement strand
CAAAACTTCTCCGGACGCAGAAGCGCGTAAATGAGGTAAATCAGTAGTAAAGCGGAAACCGCCAGGGTCAAGATCGTTTCCAGACTCATCTTGGAACTCTCCTCACTGTAACTTCTCGCACCCGCGCACGTAGGCGAGCGCGATCAAAAAGAAAAGAACTGTTGCGGCAATAAAAACTAGATCAAGCATAGATTCACCCTTAACGGTCCAATGTAAATATCGTGGCGAAGATCAAAAGATGTTGACCAGGAGTCAACCCAATCAAGCCCGGACTCACTACGCGCCCTCTGAAGAATCCGCCATCTGGCCCGGTCGAATGGTCATAGCGATGCTCCAGCCGAAAGATTGTGTTACTGGATTTGTAGGGGAGCTTATATTCGAGCGTAGTCGTCAGCGCGACGACCGTTTGCCTTGCGAGCGTCCATCGACCTTGAGTGTCCTTCGCAACTTCTGGACGAACCGCAACTGCCCAACGCGGATTCAGAGACCAACGCATCGGCAACTGGGCCGAGAACCACCACGCGCGTGCAGCATTCGGAGCATCAACATTTTCGGTCGAGAAATTAGCTTCGAAGGCTATCGTGCGTTTCTCTGTCTTGTGCTCGAGGATCGTGTCAGATAGAAAACGCCAAAACTTGAACGCTGTATTCGACTGATGTGGCCCAACCAGAACGGTCTGCTTAACTGTCAGGTGTGAAGTCGCGCTGATAGCCGCCTGCCCGCCCCAACTCGGAACATGATTAGCGGTCGCCAGATGCCAGTATCCATTGACGACAAGGAACGTGCCGGTGACCTTCTTCGTGAATGGATAACTTACGTTTACACCCATCATGAAATAAGGCGTGAAGTCCGCGCCCCACGGCCGCGTGTAGTTGAGATTGTCTTTGGCGTATAGGGAATCGTACCCGATAAAACTGCTAAAGATTCCGCCTTGGATCGTCAGCCCTTTACCGACCGGCGCGAGATAAGAAATATTCGTTGGCCCCAGGTGACGGAGAAACTTGAAGCCGCTCATGTTGGGCGCCGTCGCGGAAAAACCAAATAATTCGACGTCCTTCCCTGCTTGCGCCGTTAACTCAGCGCCCCAGCGCGACTGCTCATCAGCTTTCTTTCTAAGATAGAATGCCGCGCCGTTGATGTGGGGCCGATCGGTATGCCAGGTTGTGCCGCGACTGCGAAATACGCGATTCTCTGGATGATTGAAGTCGAGTAGGTACGCCGCATCAATGAATCCGCCGTAATGCCACTTAGTCTCTGCGGTTTGCGTTGTCGGGCTTGGAGACGGTGTCGCTTGAGGAACGGCACTGTCGACCATAGGGCTCATCAGCGCGTCGGATTGAGAAGCCTTAGTATTTGTCTCTTCGGAGTTGGAACGCTCCTTTTTGCCCTGGCCAGTCTGTTGCGCCTGGCCCTTAATAGTTAGCGCTGTCATCACCAGCGCGAATAACGCCAGTCCGACTGTCGCTCTCCAGATAAGTTCGAAGGTGTCTCGGTCAAAAACCATTTTTCCGCTTCTGCTCAAACCTATTACTCTCCCCCCTGCAAAGACATCGTTCGCCTCTGATCCAGCAAACCGATTGTCATGTTTCGTAATCCCACCGTCTGGCGAGATCAATATCGTCAAGGGTTAACTGATCCACCGTGAGGTGCGCATCGGGTGGATAGTCATCGTTCTCCCACAAATAGGTGGCTAGGTGTCTTTCCGCCAGCACGATCCAATAGGAACTCTCTTTGGTTATGCGGCCTCTGCATCGCATATCAATCTCCGCTATTACCTCGCTCGAAATTTCAACTGTTATGTGGAGCTCATATCCGTGCGGGTCGCGGACCATGAACTCGTGCGTTGCCCCCACAGCCGGAATCGATTTGTTGATGTCGCTAAGGCGGATGATGCTGAAGCCGTTCTCGGTCAGGTATTCAATGGGCCGGGACTCGACCGCATAGTTATCGGTCGTTAGCTGGTTCGTGATTTGTGACATTTCAGTGCTGGACAACATGCCAACACGAAGGTAGGGCAAACGGAATAAAATAGGGCTTAAAGGTTCGTTAAAAGTTCGTAAAGGTGCGGCTATCCGGAAGCAGGCAGAAAGGCCTCGGCGTTCCGTTTCGGGTTGTTAAGTTTTGGAGGGCTTGGTGCGCTACTTGCCCGGAATGAACCGATAACCAACCCAGGGGTCGGTAAGGATGTAACGCGGTTTGGCGGGATCGGGCTCGATCTTTTTACGCAGGTGACGAATGAAGACGCGAAGGTATTCGGTTTGCTCTACGGAGTTTCCACCCCAAATTGCGCTCAGTAAATTGCGATGGGTCAGAACCTTTCCCGAATGACGAATGAAGTAGACCAGCAGATCGAACTCTTTTGGCGATAGTCGAATCTCTCTTCCACCAACGCGCACTTCACGCGTCTCAAGGTCAACACTGAAGTCTCCATCTTCGATTAGTGTCCCTTCCTGGCTGGCTTCAGGTGATCGCCGCAAGGCCGCTCTAACTCTCGCCAGCAACTCGCCCATGCCAAAAGGTTTCGTTACATAGTCGTCAGCGCCAGCGTCGAGCGCCTCGACTTTCGTAGCTTCATCGCCTTTGACTGATAGAACGATTATGGGAACACTTGATATCTCGCGCAGCCGCTGACAAAGTTTCAAGCCATTCATATTTGGCATGGAAAGATCGGTGACGACCAGGTCCGGCGTCCAGGCTTGAAAGAGTTCCAAAGCTGCTTCGCCCTCGCCGGCGACTCTCACGTCATAGCCATGCTTCGCCAGGCCGCTGCGCAGGACCAAAGTAATTTCCTGCTCATCGTCAACGACGAGGATGCGTTTCTTAATTTCCATTCGGATTCATGTCTTCTGTTCTGTTCTGGCGAAAGTTTTCTGCGCCTTGCGCGTTTCCATCAGCACCGCGAGGCTCATCGTCCCCCACCGGAACTGTAAAGACGATGCGGGCCCCGCGACCTACGGGACCGCCCTCAATCCAGATGCGCCCACTGTGGGCTTCCACAATTCCTTTAGCAATCGCCAGCCCCATGCCGATTCCACCGGAATGACCACCCGCTGGTCCATTGCTGTCGGCACGATAGAACCTTTCAAACACGCGCTCGCGCAAGGGTGCGGGAATACCGGGCCCTTGATCTTCCACTGCGATCTCTATCATGTCATCGGCAACGCGAGTGGCCTCAATGATAATTAGTGTGTCGGCCGGGGCGTACTTGCTCGCGTTGTCTATCAGTGTATAGATCACTTCCGCGACTGCTCGAGCATCGACACGAACCACCGGTAGTTCGTCTTCCACGGAAACCCGAATTTGATGTTGCCTGGTAAGAGGCTCAGCCTGCGCCAGCGCCGCATCAATAATGTCGTCCACCGCGCCCCAGTTGCGATACAGCTTCATGTCGCCCGTTTCGATTCGCGCGAGATCAACAATGCCTTCGACGAATCGGTCAAGCCTGTCTGCGCCGTGCGTGATCACTCTCAACATTGCCTGCTGCTCTTCAGAACTCAATTTCTCGACCTGCTCGTTTGCCTCACGATCTTCGAGTAACAAAGTTGCCGACGCCTTAATTGAAGTTAGCGGCGTTCGAATATCATGAGTCACGGCGTCCAGCAGTGCTGATTTCAGGCGTTCACTGCGCTTGACCGCCTCAGCTTCGCTCGCGCGATCAAAGGCGGTTTGAAGGTCCTCGTAGAGCTGCTTGATTTCGCTCTTCTGCGCTTCCGCTTCCGTAGCGCGTCGTCGTGCGCGCGCTGAAAGCTGGCCAACGGTAAGTGCTGTAATGAAGAAAACCGCGAGCGCCACCCAATTCTGTGGATCGGCAATTGTAAAGGTATGAAACGGTGGCAGAAAGAAGAAGTTAAAGCTAAGCATCCCTAGTATTGAAGCAATAAGAGCCGGTTTGCTTCCCCAGAGGATTGCAGCAAAGAGGACGACCAGCAAAAAGGCCAGCGCCACTGTCGTGGAATTGATATGCTCCCGAAACGGAATCAGCAGGGCGGTAACAGCGGCAGTGCCTAACAGAGAACCGCAATAACCCGCCCATCTGTTCTTTAATAGCTTTTCCCGCACGCTCTTCATTGTAAGGCACTGACCGATTCAAGGGTATCGACTACTAGCCCACCACCCTTTGGTAGAACACCCCCCAATACGACAATAGGCGGTGAGTAGCGGAGCACGGATTTCTAAAAACTTATTTCTTAAGATAAAAGCTCTGCCGGCAGTAACCGACAGAGCCTTTTGAAAACCAAACGCGATTGCTCACATTCGGTCTCCGGTAAGCGCCATTGTGAGCCAGTCGTCTAACGAAAGGCAAGGAATACAATGGAAGAACGAGAACTCAAAGCACTAGAGATCGCAGCCAAATCAAAGCTCACACGAAAAGGTAAGACCTGGTTAGTTCCCTCACAATCAGTTCGCGGCGCTCAATACACCGTCAAGGCCGACCCAAACGAACCGCTATGCAGTTGCCCCGATTTTGAAAGTCGGAAGCAGCGCTGTAAGCACATTTTTGCGGTTGAATACACGCTCGAACGTGAGCAGACCTCGGATGGTGAGACAGTTGTAACGGAGTCATTCAAGGTCATGCGCAGAACCTATTCGCAAGACTGGCCAGCATATAACACAGCGCAGACTCACGAAAAGTCGGAACTCCAGACCCTGCTGTATGAACTTTGCAGGAGTCTGCCCGAACCTGAACAGCATCGCGGAAGGCCGCGTTTGTCACTCGCAGACATCATCTTTTCTTCGACCTTTAAGGTTTACTCGACGGTATCAGGCCGTCGGTTTATGACCGATCTACGAGACGCAAAGAGCCGCGGCTACTTGTCAAGACTTCCACATTACAATTCGGTCTTTCGTTACTTAGAAGCGGAATCGTTAACGCCGTACCTCTACCACCTCGTCACGACAAGCAGTCTGCCACTTAAATCAGTCGAATCGAAGTTCGCTGTGGATTCGTCCGGGTTCAGCACAGGCCAATTCATGCGATGGCTGGACGTAAAATATGGCAAGAAGGAAGATCGCCGGATGTGGCTAAAGGTTCATCTCATTTGTGGCGTCAAAACCAATATTGTCACGTCGGTTGAGATCAGCGACGGTTACGCAAACGACTATCATTTCTTCAAAGGCTTAGTGAACAGAACCGGGGAAAGCGGATTCAACATGAAAGAGGTTTCGGCCGACAAAGCCTACCTCGGCGGTGAAAATTTACTCGTGACTCTCAGGAACGGTGCTATCCCATACATTCCTTACAAGTCCAACTCCCAAATCCAAACCAACTACGGACCAAAATCTGAACTGTGGACCAGAATGTTCCATTTCTACAATTTCCATCGCGAGGAATTCCTCGAACACTACCACCAGCGCTCTAACGTAGAAACCACATTTAGCATGATCAAAGCTAAATTTGGTCAAAGGTTACGAAGTAAGTCATTGACGGCGCAAATCAATGAGGCCCTGTGCAAGGTCCTCTGTCACAACCTCTGCGTACTAATTCAATCAGCCCATGAACTGGGCATTGAAGCAGTTTTTGACGACGAGTCGTCATGGAAATATAGCGGCTAGCGATTATAGCCGCATGGGTCGTACTGCGTAAGTTCGCCACGAACGCGATCTCCTTAGTTGCGAACATGGTTGAATCCCTTTGTCCAGAAGGAAACCTGAATCCCCAAATCGTACATCGATTGAACCAGGACGCAGAGGTTATGACAAATGACTTTGCATAGAAGTTCATTAACTTGGGCCTCGAATGTTTTACTACTCAATCGTTCTCCGAATTTTCGCTTAATCATTGAGTTCGTCGTTTCAATGTTGCTTCGCTTGTGATAGCGCCTGCGAAACCAGTCCTCATTGTATTTATAAAAATGATACAACCTGGTCCATAACGGATCGCCGCTACTGTGATCGGGGCGAGAATTCGCCTTAAAGGGAGTAAGTGGTAGCGTTCCGTTGTCCATCATTAGATGAAGATTCTGCAAGCTCAAGTAAGCACTATCCATTGACGCGTTCTTAACACGAAAGTTCTCCTTCGTCGTGTCATATAATTTCTTCAATTGAGGGCTATCGCCCGCAGTTCCTTCAGTAACAACTACGGCAGTCACGATATTCGTCAGGACACCGCACATGAGATGCGCTTTCAGAAAATTGCGCCTGTCGCTTCTGCGAGCCTTGTCGCTCTGCGTATCGCGCCAACGTTCGAACCCGGACGTCGAAAAACCTGATGAGTCTACTGCGAAATCTTCTTCTATGCCGGCCAGAGGGAGGCTGGTCTCGACAACAAACCACGCTAAATATGGCGTCAGATCTTCATCCCCAAAATATCTAAAAATTGAGTTATAGCTCGGGAGGGTGGAGATGTAACCTCGCTCATGGGCATCGCTCAAATCTGCCATGAATCGACGCCCGGACATCCTGCTGTACACCTTAAAGATCATGCTAAACAGCATGTCTGATAGGGGAATCCGCCGCCGACCGCGTGGTTGAACCGGCTCCTCAACACCGGCACACAATTTATGAAGAAGGACTAAAAGTTGCGGCTTTTCGTTGGTCTGAGCGGCATTGTAGGCGGGCCAATCTTGGCCATAGGTGCCTTTTCCCATCACCTTTCTCCTTGATCGGGAAAGCGACGGCCTCTACAATGCGGATGTTCTCGACCTCGCACGTGAGCAATCGCGTTCGTGGTTGAACGGGCCTCTTCGTTGTTAGCGCACCGGGGAGGCCTTAATTCTATAAGGGGCTTCTTCCTTCGTCCGTGTTACGGATCAATTAGGAAACTGCCGAGATCTTAACTGGCTCAGTCTTCAGCCTTTTCCATTCGACTAACTCCCACTTGGGCCTTTCACCTGGCACTCTTACAACAACAAACAAGTCTTTCCGTCTAGCCATAGCGGTGCGAAAGGTCTCGGATGTGCGTTTCGATGAAGTCGCCACCTTGCCATGCAGGAGCGTCTGGACAAGTTCTCCGTGCGTTAAGGCATGACCCACTAGCCTTAGGCATTTGACAGCCGCCTCGGTCACATGCAGGCCCTTAAATGCATCGGGTGGAATCAATTTCAGAAACTCATCGCTCAGGACACCTTTTCCGTTCCCCGCAGCCTCCTCCTCAACCGCAAGTCCCAGCCTTTTCCTGAGATAGCGCATGCCACCCAGATCCTCACCTTTCTCATCTTCAACAAGAAGGATCTCTCGCTCCATTCTCCCTATCTCGCTTCGTAATCGGACGATATGATCGTCCTTTGTCTCTATGTCGCGTTCGACCTTGCGAAGCGCGGCCTGAAGTGCACCCAAATCTTCGTCCATGATTTAGTTGTTGACCTTTCTTAGAAAATCTTATATAAAGCGAGGAAAAGGTCTACCCCCGCAATACGCGGGGATAGGATCCGAAGGGCGCTCTGGGACGAGCTGTTCGCCAAGAATTTTTCGATCCCAAAGCGCCCTTGCTTTTCCTACGGCACGCACTTTACGCCAACTCCTTCCACTCCGTCAACTATTTTTTCCTATACAATGGCGCGGCTCTCTGTTAACCAATTCTTACGACGGTAGTTGGCTTCGCTTCGTTAGGCTACTTACATAATCCCTACCCACAAAAAACCGCTCTCGGTTCCACTACAAGCCCTACCCACACACCTTTGCCTCAAAACACAAAATGCTTACAAGCACGGTGGGCTCAACATTTACGGATGGGAAGACCTCGAGAAAAGTCAATATTCAGGGCAGGAACGTCCGTTTTAAGGCAGGAGCGTGCTTTAAGGCAAAGCCGTCAGAACGGGCTTTGCCTCAATAACGTCTTTTGCCCCAAAAAGCATTTTGACCGGGTCACTGACTCGTTCTCTGGCACAGCAGTTAGTGATAGGCTTGCGGTATGCTGGACGAGAAATACAAAGACGGCAACGAGGGCAAGTGCCGCTACTGCGGTTTTCTCTCTAAGCACGGCACCCAGACGGCGGGCATACCCTCCCCTCGATTCTATGAAGTCGAGCATTCGGAGCGCATCGCGGGCTCGTTTTTTACCCATACAGCTAGCAACGGGCTGGCTACGAATTCAGAGCCAATGTGCTTCTTGGACAAAATCAATTTTATGCAGATTGAGTTACACCAAGGCCGTCAAAAGCTCTTGGAAGCTATCAACTCAGATCCGAAGTGCGGAGAGTGGTATCCGTACATGCCCGGCTTAAGCCCACAAGAACATTACGACATGAGAAGCCGAGAGCAATTCGAGCGGGCGCTGGATGCAGAGCGCGATATGCGGGAAAGAAGTTACCGCAGACAGGATCGATATTTCTTGTGGGCGAGCGTAATCCTCGGCGCTGCTCAGATTATCGCAGCTATTATTCTGAGCATTATTCTGAACTACCACGAGTCCTATACAGACCGGCTCCTTAAAAGCATTTTTGGGCCGCTAAAATGACTAACTCTTCTTTTCCCTTCGAGGTCTATTCCAATATGGGCTTTTGCACTTCGGACAGACGCGGGGTTCAACGTCAATATCACGGGGCACCCATTCATGGTCGCAGCGTTCACAACGAAAGCCGGAAACTTTGATTTTTATCTTCGCCATGCTTAAGAGTATATACCAGCAAATAATACCCTGTCAAGGTGTATATTACTTGACAAGTATATACTTCCATAGTAATATACCTCTCATGGAACCAAGAGAAATCAAAGGACTGGAAATCGCGGCCAAATCAAAGTTGACCCGCAAGGGCGCTCTGTGGCTTGTGCCGTCGCAGAGCAGCACTGAACGCTACAAGGTGACAATGACTGAGAAGCCGGAATGCAATTGTCGTGATCATGAGTTCACGAATGACAAGTGCAAACACATCTTCGCAGTCGAATACACAATTGAGCGCGAGCAGACCGCAGATGGTCAGACCATCACGACCGAGACGGTCAAGGTCACGCGCAAGACGTACTCGCAGAATTGGCCCGCTATAATGCCGCACAGACCACAGAGAAGTCGCACCTACAGGCTTTGCTCTATGAGTTGTGCCGGACGATTGCCGAGCCTGTACAGCAGAAGGGTCGCCCGCGCCTGTCACTCGCAGACATCATCTTCGCGAGTACGTTCAAGATTTACTCTACCGTCTCAGGGCGTCGCTTCTCGACTGATTTGCGCGAAGCAAAAGCAAAAGGTTATCTGTCAAGACTGCCTCACTACAATTCAGTATTTCGCTACTTAGAATCAGAAGCCCTGACGCCTTACCTGTACGAGTTGATCGCGACTAGCGCCTTGCCGCTCAAATCAGTTGAGCATGATTTCGCCGTTGACTCATCCGGTTTCAGCACAGGTCAATTCATACGCTGGCTTGATGTGAAGTACGGCAAGGAAGAAGATCGCCGCATGTGGATCAAGGTTCACCTGATGTGCGGGGTTAAGACGAACATCGTCACGTCTGTTGAAATCAGCGACGGCTACTCAAACGATCATGGTTACTTCAAACCGCTAGTCGAAGCGACCGCCGCGAACGGTTTCACACTGAAAAAAGTATCAGCCGACAAAGCATACTTGAGCGGCGAGAATCTTCTGACCACTTTGCGGCACAAGGCGATCCCGTACATTCCGTTTAAGACGAATTCCAAGCCGGGCAAACTCTCTACCTACGGTGCGAAATCAACGGTCTGGGATAAATTGCTTGGGTTCTATACGGATCATCGGGTAGAGTTTCTGAGCCACTATCACAAGCGCAGCAATGTCGAGACGACGTTCCATATGATCAAGTCAAAGTTTGGGCAGAGGCTCCGTAGCAAGACCATGACCGCGCAGATCAACGAAGCGTTGTGCAAAGTGCTTTGTCACAACCTGTGCATCGTCATTCAGTCAGTTCATGAGTTAGGGATTGAAACAGACTTTGCGATGGCAGAGGCCGCATGAAAGAGGGATCTAGATCATCTTTCGCTTTATTAGAACCTCACGGCCCTTCTGCTTTAGGCCGTAATAAGTCACGGTTGAGGTCGAGCCTGAGAAGATGTACTTGGCTTCGACGAGTCTACGAAGGTGGTATTCGACGCGTGTTAGATTTGAGCCGACCATGCCGACCATTTCCTCCGCTTGACGAACGTTGGGGTTGCTCAACGCTCGCAGTAATTCAATCTCTATTTCTTCGAGGTCATCATCAACATGCGTGAGTTTTTCGAGTTCCTGGTTGAGATCATCTACCTGTCGCTCAAGCTCCACTACGCGTACTTGAAGATCGCGTTTGTCGTCCTTGAGAATCGCGTTCTCCGTATCCAGCGCGGCGTAATTTTGCTCCGCACTCGCCAGCTTCTCGCGAAGCACAGCCGACAAAGGGATGTCTTTCAGAAGGTCAGTAATCAGGCCCATGAGCGCGTCTCCGTTAAGCGGTTGCGGAACAATATCACAAGGGCCGCGTCACTGACGCATTCGGTCAAAATGCTTTTTGGGGCAAAAGGGCTGTTTTGGAGACTTATGAGGCAAAGCCGTCAGAACGGTCAGAACGGGGCTTTGCCTCATAAAGGGGTGATGATCTAGTCCGGTTACGTAAAACTCCTGACAACTGTTACCCAAAAGTGCTGACACGGGATTTGGCTACCGACTCATGAGATCTAGGTAATACTTGGCGGCTTCAATTACCTCTTCTCATTATGATTGTACGCGTCATCATCATGTCGATGAGTTCGGACCGTTGTAGTTCCTTACCACCTACGACTATGTTGGAGTAGGTGTGTCGTCAGCGACTCGCTTGGCTCCATCATGGACAAGGACGTGAATACCGCGTTCTTGAGGGCGATCTGCCGTCCAAAGGATGGCCGGAGTGGATGCCCAAATCGTGTACTTGCAACCGTCGTAGTCATCAAGATTTATTGAACGCTCTGGCTCTATGAAGACCGTAGCTTGCGGATATTGTTCATGAAGGGGTTTGACAAGCCATAATCCTAATCATTCTTTCCCTCGCGCTTTCCCTCGTGGCGGTCCTCATCGCGAGGTATCCTTTCCTCGTCGCTGCTCACTCTCCTTTATGATTTCGCTCAAATCCGCAACCGGGCGTATCTCATTCGGTCCAAGTTCATACTTCATGCAGCCTGGATGCTGTGACAGAAGCTGAATGGCATGATTGAGGTCTCGCGCCTCAAGGATGAGAATGCCGCCGAGCTGTTCCTTGGTTTCCGCATAGGGGCCGTCGGTCGTCGCGACTTTGCCGTTTTTCCAGTACAGGGTCAACGCCGTCTCCGGAGGCTGAAGAGGTACTTCGGCGATAAGATGTCCGTTGGCGCGCAGATGGTCGTTGTACTCAAAGCATTCGTCGAATATTGCGTTTCGCTCGTTCTCGGTCATCCCTTCGAATTTTCCTGGCTCGAGGTATCCCAAACAGATGTATTTCATTGTTCTTCTCCGCCCTGGGGAGCCGGCAGCACAGCTGTCGCAGATTTTTTTGTCACTGTTTCAAGTAATGAAGCGCAACACATCCTGATTCAAGAATCTTTGTGTCAACAAGTTTTACTTGTAATTTCTCCGGCAGGTTGACATCTTCCAACAAGCGTCTTCCTGCTCCCGCAACGA
>JAWVCT010000098.1:0-55340 GCA_033858155.1 Blastocatellia bacterium | reverse complement strand
CGAAAGTGCTGGGGCGATTCAAAGAAGCGGCCGGGGACGATGGCAGTCTCGTGCTTTTCGTGGAGCGCGGTATAGAGATCTTCAACGCGACCTTTCAACAGGCGCGGAAACAACGTGGTGCCTGATTCAGTGCGGACAACCTGCAGCTCCTCACGCGAGTCGAGAAACTCACCGAGCACCGCGCGATTTGTTTCCAGGATCCTCTTCGCGCGCGCGATGAACTTTGGCAGCTTTGCGAGCGCTACGACACTGAGTCTTTCAGAAGGCTGCGGCCCCACGGCTCCAAAAACATTGTGCAGCAGCCGCATCCGCTGCGCCATTTCGGGCTCCGCCAAAATCCATCCGCAGCGCAGCCCGCTCAGTCCGTATCCCTTCGTCAGGCTGGTCGTCGCGATAAATTCGGCACCGAGATGAACCGACGAACGCGGCGCGGCTTCAAACATTGCTTCCAGATAAACTTCGTCCACCAGGACCCTCGCGCCTACGCTTTTCGCGAGCTCGCCGATTTGCCGCAGCGTTGCTTCATCAACCAGGACGCTGCTCGGATTATGCATGTTCGTCAGTACGATCAGACACGTGCGCGGCGTAATTCGTTGCGCGAGTTCCTCAACATCGATGCGATAGCCGTTCGCAAACGATCGCGGGAAGCGTTTGAGCTGAGCTCCGAAATATTCCGCGAGCGCGAGGATGGGTTCGTAGGTCGGTTCCTCAACCAGAACTTCATCGCCATGTTCGATCGCCGCGGCCATCGCCAGATGGTTCGCCATCGACGTCCCACCGGAAATCGTTACGACAGATTCAGGCGAGACCTGGCTGTGCGCGGCCAACGCCTCGACGAGGGGCCGGAAGCCATAGGCGTTATCGCCGTTCAGATCCAGATCTTCGATCGTCGCCTCCAACTCAGCAAAGGGAAGATTAAGTATGCCGCTCAAGGCTAGATCGTACTTGACCTTCGGGCGCATCTTGGCCCAATGCATGTAGGTGGATTGCGTGTTCATTTTTCTTAAACGTAAAGCCTAAACGAAAAGGACACAAAGGCTCTCGCAAAGGAACGCGGAGGAAGAGTCTTTGCGTCCCTCTGCGAAAACCTCTGCGCCCTTTGCGTTAAAATGCATCGCCTTCTTCGGCATCTCCAATCAAATCAAATAGGAAGGTTCGGCAACTTTCCCTCTCGACGCCTCCGCAACCACGCCCAAATAAAATACGCCGGCAGACCGGCCAGCATGATCCCGAGACTGATCGCCGTGTTCATTGGCTCCTTGTAAACCACGCTGAATGTAATCACGCAACAGGCCGCGATGAAGAACAGGGTGGTAAAGGGATGACCGGGAATGCGAAAGAAATCGGCTTTAGCTTTCCCGCGAGTGCGTGCGCGGAAGACAAAAACACACACCGCCGTCAGGGCAAAGAACACGACATCCACCGACACGACATAGTTCAGAATTTGTTCGAAGCGGCTGGCGACCAAAGCGATCACGATTGCCAGCACGCCTTGCAAAGCAATAGCGACCGCCGGGACTCGAGCGCGATTTAACCAGGCAAGCTGCTTGAAGAACAGCCCGTCTTCGGCCATGGCGAAATAAACACGCGGCGCGGTGAGCATGCTCTGACTCAGGAATCCGATCGTGGAAATCGCGATCCCGGCAGCGAGGAATCGCCCACCTCTTTCGCCCAGCGCGAGACGCATCACCGCCGACGCAGGCGTCTTGGTTTGCGCGAGGCCTTGCGCGCCCAGAGCATGGACGCACACATAGTTCACGGAAAGATAAACCACGATCACGCCCAGCACACCGAACAACAGTCCACGGGGCAGGTTCCGGCGCGGTTCGCGCACTTCGCCGGCTACAAAGCACGCGGTCTGCCAACCTCCGTAAGCAAATTGGGCCGGAATCAACGCGGCGCCAAAGGCGATAAGCGACTGCCAGATAGTCACGGAAGATCCGGCGGAGTTTGTCACCGCTGCACCCTGGGCTGGCCCGCTAACCATCAATCCAAAAGCGACCAGCGCCGCGATCGCGATCAGCTTCAGGACCATGAAAATATTCTGCGTCACGCTGCCAGCGCGCACTCCGATGCAATTTATGATCGTTAGCAGCGCCAGAGCGGCTGAGCCCAAAAGCGCTGCGCGCAAATCCGTCACCTGCACGCCGACTAATTCAAAAACATGGTTCGCAAAGATGAGGGCGACCGCGGCCATGCCGCCGGTCTGAATTACGAACAGCAGGCTCCAGCCGTATCCAAAAGCCACCAGAGGGTGAAGCGCGTCGCGCAAATAAACGTATTGACCGCCTGACTCGGAGCTCTGCGATGAAAGCTCCGCGTAAATGAACGCGCCCGCAAGCGCAATCAAACCGCCCACCGCCCACGCTCCCAGAATCAGCAAAGGCGTGTGCACCTGCTGCGCGACCACGTAAGGATTGGTGAAGATGCCCGCGCCGATGATCCCGCCCATCACGATCATCGTCGCGTCAAAAAGGCCGAGACGGCGCGCGAGACTCTGCTCAGACAAAGCAGTTCTTTGCGATGGATCGTTAGTGGGCAATTTGGTTCAAATGATATAGAAGGAATTCGGCTTCAGGACGCTTCCGCAATCGCTTTATCGAGGAGATCGCTAACACCGAGGTCTTCAGACCAATGGCGCAGATATGCATAGTCTAGCCGATCCTGCTGAACCTTTATGATTCCAAGAACATCGGACCACTGCTGGTCGGAAACTTCCTTGCCCCGACGATACCAGTCGAGCTTTGCTACCACGGTGTCTTCGGCGGTCGCAATATATACGATCGAGTCGGACTCCGGCAGTATTCTTTCGGGAAGCCTTCGCTCCATTTCCTTTCTTGTAAAGCTGCTTTGGGATATATGGACGTCTACCTTGAACATTGATTCCAAATGAATAGCATTAAACGCGCGCTCGGTAACGATTGCCCGCCTCACGGCGAGATCATCGATGTAATAGTCACCCGAAAGTCTATCCACGATCGGCTGAACATGATCCAGTGTGAGAACCGCCACGAGGTCCGCGTCCACCGTGGCACGCCGGACACCCCGAGCCGAGCTCGCGAAGGAACCTACTACCACATAAGGAATTTGTAGAGCTTCGAGGACGCGAGCGAAGTCAATCAAGACCTCAGTTGGCGTTGTCATAATGTCGATTAGTTTGAATCAGTATCCGTCGGCTCGGGCTCCCAGCCGTAAGCGGCGGCAACTTCTTCTGCGCTGAGAATACGGGCCGCGAGCCGGCGGTTGAGCTCATTTTCGTCCGCATTGGGATAACAACGGCGAAGGTCCGCCATAGTTAGCAGACGGAGTGTCTCATACATCTGATCTACCGTTTGAAGGCGCTTCCAGACCGGGGCTTGGCGGATCAATTCCAGCAGCACAGTTTCCGCTTCCGGCGTTGTGTCTGACGAAAGGGTTTTCATGTCCGATCTAAACTCAAAGCACAGTTTACTCTTTCAAGAGTTGATTCGCGATCACCAGTTTTTGAATTTCGGAAGTGCCTTCGTAAATGCGCAGCGCACGCACATCGCGATAGAGCCGTTCGACCACAGTACCGCGCACGAGACCCGTGCCGCCGTGAATCTGCACGGCTTGATCGACGATGCGACCGGCCGCCTCGGTGGCAAACAGTTTGGCCTGGCTCGCCTCGCGGGTCGAGCTCTCGGCGCCAGCGTCTTTCAAATACGCCGCGCGGTAAACCAGCAGACGAGCAGCGTCCAACTCGGTCGCCATGTCGGCCAGCTTCTCCTGAATCAACTGATGCCCTGAGAGTGGCCGGCCAAATTGCTCGCGCGACTTTGCGTGCAGAATGCTTTCATCTAGCGCCCGCCGGGCCATGCCGCACGCGGCGGCGCCCACGCTGGCGCGAAACATATCCAGCGTTTGCAGCGCCAGCCGCAAACCGTCGCCCGGCGCCCCAATCATATCTTCCGCCGGCACCTTGCAGCCTTTGAATTCCAGCTCGCCAATCGGATGCGGCGCCATCATCTCGGTCCGTTCAGTGACGCTGAACCCGGGCATGCGTGCCGAGATCACGAACGCGGAAATCTCTGCGCGTCCATCGTCGCGCGTTCCGGTGCGCGCAAACACCGTGTAGAAGTCAGCCACGCCGGCGTTTGAGATAAAGCGCTTGCGGCCGTCGATAATGTAGGCGTCGTCTTCGCGGCGAGCGGTAGTCTTAATGGCAGCGACGTCGGAACCGGCATCGGGTTCAGTCAAAGCAAACGCGCCGATGGCTTTGGCATTTGCCGCCCGCGCCAGCCAGAAGTCGCGCACGTGTTCAGTCGCCGCCAGGCTGATCGCATAAGTTCCCAACCCCTGCATCACGAAAGCGAGATCGGCGAGCGATGACGAATATGAAAGAGTCTCGCGAATGATGCAGAACGAGCGCAGATCAAACGGCTGGCCGGGTGTCGCGACGGCATAGCGCAACAGATCCGCTTCGAACAACAGCATGACGTAACTGCGAACAGCTTCATCGGCGTCTTGCTCGTCGTCGCCCGCCCGAACTTCGACTTCGCGCTCGGCTAGATCGGCGACTTCAGCCGACAGCTTTCGCTGATCAGCGTTGAAGAACGGAGTTGTTTCGATGAATCGATCCATTTTTTGGAGTGCGGTGGCAAGCGCAGCGCGACACCGCTTTGGATTGCCCCTCGAGCTACCAATCGGGCGCAACATCATAGTCGCCAACGGTTTTTCAAACGTTCAGTCTTGAACCCAAAGATCTTTTCACCTGAGCCGGTTGGGCGGTGCGCTCGAATCACCCAGCATAACATCAGGAATTGAGTCGGAGAGTAAAGCCTGCGAATGGGTAAATCCAAAGCGGTGCGCGCTGCGCTTGCCACCGCACTCCAAATTACTCGAACTTCGCTTCGCGCTTCGCTAAAAACGCGTCGTGTGCTTCGTGAAAATCCGGATGCTGCATGCACAAGGCCTGCGTTACGGCTTCGGCTTCCAGGCCCGATTCGAACCCCATGTGCATTTCACGATTCAGCATCTCTTTTGTTTTCGCCAGCCCCAGCGCCGGACCGCGAGCCAACTTTTCCGCAAACTCGCGCGTCGCCGCTGCCAATTGATCGCGCGGCACGACGCGATTGTACAGACCGATGCGCTCCGCCTCTGCCGCTGAAATGAAATCGCCGGTCATCAAGAGTTCAGTGGCTTTCGCCAGGCCGACGACGCGCGGCAAAAGATAAGTCGCGCCCATGTCTGTTCCCGCCAATCCGACTTTCACAAAGATGAAGGCAATCTTCGCTTCCTCGGCCGCAATGCGGATGTCGGAAGCGAGCGCAATGCACGCTCCTGCGCCGGCCGTCGTTCCGTTCAGACTGGCGATCACCGGCTTTGGCAGCATTCGCATATTACTGATCAATTCACAGGTGAGACGCGTGAAGTCCAGCAAGCCCGCCGCATCACGCCCCTGCAGTTCGCCGATGATGTCGCGCACGTCGCCGCCCGAGCAGAACGCGCGTCCCGCCCCAGTAATTACCACCACGCGCACGTCCTTTTCATCGCGCAATGCCGCGAACAGGTCGGTCAGTTCGCGATAGACTTCAAACGTAATCGCGTTCAGACGCTCGGGACGATTAAGCGTGATCGTGGCTATGCCGTCGCGCGCTTCATAGAGAAAACTCTTCGGTGTATTCATGCTCGGTGATCCGGTTATGGCTTATCGATTGTCTCGTTAACCAGCTTTAGCGGTGCAGGCAGTGCACCGGCGCGCAAGATTAATGCGAGATCCTCCGCCGACTGTTTGGTAAACCGGCCGGTGATTTCGCCTTGATCGAAGATCTGAGATTTGATGTAAGCGATGGACTTCACTTCGTCGTTGAGAACGACGCCCAGATATTCGTTGATATTGGCCGCTGTCCATGCGCCAAACTTATCCGCCCCGGTCTTATTAAGCGAAAACTGAATCTGATAATCGTCGCCGCCGTACGAGCTTCGTGCGGCGTTGGCGTTTCTCAATTCGCTGCCGGTAACGATGGCCGGCGCTTCAACCACTATCCACTTACTCGGGTTCGGATCCTGGCTGCCACTCACGGGATCCCGATCGACGTAAGGTAAGACGCGTCGATTTTCGGGAACGGCGCCTCCCACGAATGAAGCCACGGCAGCTTCTTTGGTTGAGTAGGACTGAGCGGGCGCCGGGCTGGGCGGACTGACCACGTGGGTGAGTTCAAGCTTTCCGCTGGCGACAATCAACTGCTTCAAGCGCTCGGGATCGGATAGCGCTGGAAGATTCAAAGCGATCTGGCCGTCACCCTTTGGCAGCACTTCAAAGTTGCTAACGCCGAAGGCATTCAGACGCTGCTTAAGCACATTTACGGTCTGTTTCACCGCGGCTTCGCGATCAGTCGCTCCCGGATCGAGCTCCAGCGTCAGATGCCAGGGCAGCGAAGCTTTAGGCCGCAACACAAAAACGGCAAGAACGATACTCGAACCGAGAAGTAGCAGCACGGCAGCGCCCAGCAGCCACGGCAACACGCTTCGCTTTTTTGTAATCGCCGGTCCGTCGCGCGGTGATTGAGCATCGTGAACCGCCGCGGGTTGGAACACCTGCTTCATTGTGGGAACCTGGTTTTGCGGTGTGGGCAAAGCCAGCGTCGACGGAGGAACTGTCGCAGCCATTTTTTCTACGAGACTGTTTCCGTCGTCGAGACAAAACCGCAGGCTATCGTCATCGTAAACTCGGCTGCATGCAGGACAGAGTTTCATTGGCGTGCTTTCGGCAATCGTTTCGGATCAGCCCAGAACGGCAGTCCCCTCAATTTCGATCTTCGCGCCATCTTCCAGCAGGCTCTTCACTTCAACCAGCACCATCGCCGGAAAATGCTTGCCCATGTGCGCACGATAGCACTCGCCGATTTCTTTCAGGCGCGCGCGATACTCGCTCTTGTCGGTTACGTAAATCACCAACCGCGCAATTTGCTCCGGCTTTCCCCCTGCTTCAGTGACGACGGCGAGTACATTAGCAAGCGCTCGATCAAATTGCTCGACGATATCCGCACTGACGATTTGCTGTTGCTGATCCCAGGCGATCTGTCCGGCGATCAATAGAAGACGACCGCCCTCGGTCAAGACACCGTTCGAGTAGCCGCGCGGCGCGCCGAGCGATTCAGGATTGATAATCTTCAAACTCATTTGGTTCTCTCTCTATGAACCCTGTGTCCTTGTTAAAGAGTAGTTTGTCGTCAAGACGAACTTACTTTTCCAAAACCCGCGAAGCGGGTGGAAGCATAAAGCCTGGGGTGAAGCGGAGCGCAACCCCAGGGTTGATAACCTGGAAGAAAATAGAGCATGCGAAGCGTGCGACAGCTCACGACGTGCGATTACTTGTGAGTGGCTGCCGCCGCGCTCCGCGGGCTTACCTTTTCACTCCAACGATCCTGGGGTTCCGCTGCGCTCCACCCCAGGCTTTATGCTATCGCCCCGCTTCGCGGGCTTAAGACACGGCCTGCGCCAACTTGTTCAGAGGTCCGCAGGGCTTGTCGGATACAAACGAACCTACCCAGAGACTTGCTGGACGATCTCGAGTTGGTTGCCGCCCGGATCGCGCACATAAAAACGCGGCGTGCCCGGCATTGTGCGCGGGTCCGGAATGATTTCAACCTTGGCTTCGCGAAATTTTTTCTCAGCGGCGTTTAGATCCGGAACTGAAAAGCAAACGTGGCGCGAGCTCAGCGGGCCCGCCTTTTCGTTATCTACCGACAAGTGCAACTGCGTCGCCCCGATTTGATACCACGCGCCGCTCTGCCGCGCGGCCGCCGGCTTTGGCACTTGCTCAAGACCCAGCACGCTTCCGTAGAAGTCCTTCGTTACCGCTTCAAGCTCAGCAGGGACAGTGACATTTACATGATGAAGTTTGATGGCCATCGCTGCTGCTGCAACTAATCCAGTTTGAAATTTGGATTCTCGATAATGCCGAAGATATTTCCGAATGGATCTTTGACGGTAGCTACCTTGATCCCTTCGCCAACGTCCTGCAATGCTTCGTGAATGGTAGCGCCCAGTTCAAGAATTCGCTCGCAAGCAGCCGCGGCATCATCCACGCCCCAGTAGGCGACGGCGCCGTCGGCCTTATCGTTACTCGTAGGCGCGCCCGGCTGCAAACCAAGTTCATAACCGGCAACATTGAAACCGACATAGAACGGTTGGTCAAAGTAAGGCGCCGCGCCGAGCACTTCACTGTACCAACGCTTGCCTTTATCGATGTCATCAACGTGGTAGATTGCGGTTCGTAGTCCGAGAAACATTCTTAGCGCCCTCCGGCGTTATGATTGGTGGATTCCACGAGTCAACAACCCCTGATCCTGGTCCCGTAGGGACCAAATATCTATAGACCAGTTCGCTGCTTCGAAAACCAGCCCCGTAGGGGCGACATGTCGCTCCTAAAGGAGCTGCGAGAATGATTTCCCTCCACGAGCTATAACATTCGGCTCCTCCGGAGCCAGGCAGTGCACAAGCGCTCCTGTCGAATGATCAACCCGCCCGCTATTGCGAGCGGTTCTGGACCGCGCTCGCGACATCACTGCGCTGCACGCTTCGTTGTTCTCCGGATTTCAGGTCCTTGATCGCAACTTCGCCACGGGCGCGCTCGTCTTCACCAACTATCGCTACGAAAGAAATGCCGCGCGACGAAGCGTACTTGAACTGCTTGCCCATCTTGTCTGCTTCCGGATAGAGATCTACGCGCAAGCCCTGAGATCGCAATTCACTCGCGAGCGCCAGCGATTCGCCAACGGATTCTTCGTTCCAGATAGTGACCATCACATCAGCGGGCGACGACACCAGATCGGCCGGAAACATCTCACGCTCGCTCATCACGACGATGATTCGCTCGAGGCCGAGAGAAAATCCGCACGCAGGAATGTCTTTGCCGAGAAACATCCCGACCAGATTGTCGTAACGACCACCGCCGCCGAGACTGCCAGCAAGGTCTCGGACTCTAATCTCCATAATCGCGCCCGTGTAATACGATAGGCCGCGTGCCAAGCTCGGATCGATCTTGATATGCCCATCAGCAGCTGTCGCTTTGCTGTACTCCAGAATCTTTTGCAATTCGACGATGCCATGTTTGGCTTGTTCATGATCGCCGATAAAATCCTGCAAGCCGCTAAGGATGTCAGCATTATAGGACTCCAAATCAGTACTCTGGTCTTGCTCGTTTCCGAACGCGTACTTCTCACTCGTTTGCCACAAAAGTTCTAGGAGCTTACGGGGGGCAGCCGAGTCAATGCCTCGAGCATTGAACTCTTCATACACACCTTCCTTTCCAATCTTATCTAGTTTGTCCAAAGCGACTAGCGCGCCTTCGTGCTTGTCTTGCGTCGTTTCGGCGAGTGCGGCTGCCAGCACCTGTCGATGATTCAAACGAATGGTAAAGCCATCGAATCTTAGTTTCGTCAACACGTCACTCGCGGCGGCGAGAATTTCAGCTTCCACCACCATCGACCTCGACCCCAGCACATCGACGTCGCACTGATAGAACTCGCGAAAACGACCGCGGGCAGGACGATCGGCGCGCCAGACTGGTTGAATTTGATAGCGCTTGAAAAACTTTGGCAGCTCGTTTTGATATTGGGCCACGACGCGCGCGAGGGGCACCGTCAGATCGTAGCGTAAAGCCAGATCGGCCTCGCCGCTCTTTTCATGTTCGCCGCGCTTGAGGATTTTGAAGATAAGCTGATTGCCCTCTTCGCCGTACTTACCCAACAGGGTCTCGATGTTCTCGACAGCGGGGGTCTCGAGCGGTTCGAAACCGTAACGCTCGTACACTTCCTGGATCACGCCGATGACGTATTCGCGTTTGCGCACGTCGGCCGGCAGAAAGTCGCGCATGCCGCGAGCTGGTTGGGTCCTGGTGTTCATTTATGATTCCGAAGCAATATATATTTTTTCCGCGTAGGCCGGAAGCTCTTTGATCAGGCGCTCGACATGTCCTGTCTGACCTTTGCGTCTTTCGCCGCTCTCTTTGCGACTTTGCGTGAAATACATCTTGCACAACATTCAAGTTCGCGCCAAGGCGCAAAGCAAAACCAGAAGGCGCCAAGCTTTCTTTGTGGAGCTTGAATCTTTGTAACTTTGCGGGTATAAGCAACGTCAATTCAATTACAATTCGTCTGCCTGGTGACAAGCGAGCCGACATTCCAAATCAATTCTTGAACAGGAGTCTACGATGATCCGACGCCAATTTGCCGCCACCCTTCTGCTTTGTGCTCTGCTGTTTCCGTACGCCGCTTTCGGCCAGCAATCCGGTGTCCAAGTGGCCGCGCCCGATCTAAACGATCCTATCGTGCGGATCAAGGATGAAGGCATGAACCGCTCGCAGGTGATGGAGACGCTTTCGTACCTCAGCGATGTCATCGGCCCGCGCCTGACTGCGTCGCCGGGAATGAAGCGCGCCAACAACTGGACGCGCGACACACTCGAAAAGTGGGGCATGCAGAACGCGCATCTTGAAGCGTGGGGGCCGTTCGGCCGCGGTTGGAGCTTGAAGCGCTTTAGCGCTCAGGTCGTCGATCCGCTGACAATTCCGCTGATCGCTTATCCAAAGGCGTGGTCGCCGGCCACCAAGGGCCGCATCACGGGCGACGTCGTTTACCTCGACGCGAAAACTGAAGCGGATCTGGAAAAGTATAAAGGGAAGTTGAAAGGCACGATCGTTTTGACGCAGACCCCGCGAGAATTGAAAGCGCGCTTTGCTCCGCTCGGCACCAGACAAGACGAAAAGGCTTTGCTGGCGCTCGCCGACGCCCCGGCACCGGGCGGCGGACGCGGCTTTGGTGGTGGCGGCGGAGGTGGCGGTTTTCGGATGACGCCGGAACAACGCGCGGTGGTGAATTTCAACGCGCGCAAACTTTTGTTCGCGCAGGAAGAAGGCGCCGCCGTGCTCGCGGATGCCAGCCGGGCCGGCGATGGCGGAACGATCTTTGTACAGCAGGCGACCGTGCCTGCGATTATCCCGGATGTACAGCCGGCCACCCCGGCGCCGCGCATCAACGCATACGACAAGATCGCGCCAAAACTTCTGCCGCAAATCGTTTTGGCGAACGAGCACTACAACCGGATCGTGCGCATGCTGCAGGCCGGCGAGAAAGTAAAAATGGAAGTTAACATCGGCGTCGAATGGCAGGACGCCGATCCGATGGGCTACAACACAGTCGCCGAAATTCCCGGTAGTGATCCAACTTTGAAAGACGAAGTTGTAATGCTGGGCGGCCATATGGATTCATGGCACGCCGGCACGGGCGCGACGGACAACGGCGCCGGGGTGGCGGTCGCGATGGAAGCGATGCGGATCATCCAGACACTCGGGCTGAAACCGAAACGCACCATTCGGATTGGGCTTTGGACGGGTGAAGAAGAAGGACTGCTTGGCTCGGCTGCGTATGTCGCAAAGCATTTTGGCAAGCTCGAGCCGGGTAATCCGGGTGTCGTTCCTCCGGGAACTCCTAATAGCCAGCCGGCGGCGCCGCCAAAGCTAACCACGCTGCCTGAATACGAAAAGTTCGACGCCTACTTCAATCTCGACAACGGCACCGGCAAGATTCGCGGAGTTTATCTCCAGGGCAACGAAGCTGTGCGGCCGTTGTTCCGGCAATGGCTAACGCCATTTCGCGATCTGGGCGCGCAGACGCTTTCCATCTCGAACACTGGCGGCACGGACCATCTCTCATTCGATCGCATTGGCCTGCCGGGATTTCAATTCATCCAGGACGAGATTGAATACGACACGCGCACGCACCACTCAAACATGGACGTGTTCGATCGCGTCCAGGCGGACGACATGAAGCAGGCGGCGACCATCATGGCTGCGTTTGTCTATCAGACCGCGAATCGCGATGAAAAGATCCCGCGCAAGCCGGCGCCGGGAAGATAGCGCAAGTTGCTAACTTGCGTCCGGCTGAGCGCAAATCGTTAACTTGCATCCGGCTGTAGCGCAAGTTGTTAACTTGCGTCGGGCTTCGCTAGAGGATCTCGAACGTAGTTCCACGGCCACTCCTCCCTCGTTCTTGCGAGACCCGCCTTCACCGGATTATCGAGGACGTATTTTACTATCCGCGTCCACTCAGCTCGATTTCGTATGTAATGGTCGAAGCTCTCATGTTCCCAAAAGGATCCCGAACGACCCAATATCTGATTGGCGCGCTTCGCCGTATTTCGCTTCAGCGAATGCATGATCGATGAGAGAGATTCCGGCGTAGTGTCTTGCCCTAAAGGAGCGAAGACAGAATGCACATGGTTGGGCATTATTGAATATGCGTCCAGCCGATATTTCTTGCCGTCGCGGTGGTGCAAGCCCTCAGCGACAATCCGGGCAACCCGTGGCTCAGCTAGCCACGTCGGCCCGACTGGGGCTTTGTCGAGCCAACTTTCCAGCATTGCAAAGTGTCTACGTGCTAGATGACGAAAGCGCGTTTGACATGTCGCGGAGTCATTCTTCAAGGCTTTCTCCAATAGGCTCCGTTCTTCTGCCATTTGCGCCAGTACTTCCTTCGGCAAAGAACCCGCCAATCGAAAGGTTAGAAATAAAACAGTGTTTAGAGGCTGTATGTGCGGGAGGTTTCGTCTGTAGAAGGACTTGTAACCGAGGCGATCAAGAGTGCGGGGTCTCTTCATCTGATGTTCTTGAAGACGTGAAGGGTTTGGCCGTGGAACTATGTCACAGATCCACTAGCTATACAGGACGCAAATTAACAATTTGCGCTACAGCGAATCGCAAGTTAACAACTTGCCCTACTTAATTCCGATCGCGATTTCCAGCCAGTAGCGCCTGAGCTTATCGCGATTCGCTTTCCGGTACGCGGCATAGTCGCGCGCAATGCCCTGATCAGGACGCGCAAACAGAATGTAGGGCTCGAGCAGGCCCGCGTCGTTTACCCTCACCAGATTTTCCAAAGATACTTCGAGCGTCTTGACCTTGGCGGACTTCAGATCTTTAGCAGCGGCCTCGGCGACCATGCGCAGCGCGGCCGCTTCTTCTTTCAAGCTGTGCCGGTAAACTTTTTCGTCCGGGTAATTTCGAAAGAAGTCTCCTTTGGACCAGGCAATCCGCGTCAGATCGTACATTAGCCATTCGTTTGAACCGTCATTACCGTCCAAAGTCTTGGGATCGATTGTTAGCGTGGTCTTGCCCTCCTGAGTCGTGGTCGAGTTGGGCGGCTGAATCCGCGGATGGCCCAACGTCACTCTGTGGCGACTGCCCCATTGGGTGAGACCGACATACGCGCGCTGGCCGTATGGCTCGGCGACGATCGCTTCGACAAACTTGTCGCGTGCCTGATCAGTTTTCCCCTGCGCATCCAGGGCGTCGCCCCAGTAGCGAAAGGCTGTCTCGCGGTTCTCGTCGATGGCGATTGCTTTGGCAAACCAGCCGCCGGCCGCGTCAAAGTGAACGTTACGATATTGAGCATCGGTCGAGGCCGATGCTTTCTTGAACTCGACATCTCCGGCGTACAACGCCGCGTCGTATAAATGCGGATCCGATTCAAGCGCGCGCTTGTAAGCCGCGAGCGATTTGTCCAGATCGCCGCGGACAAACGCTGCCTCGCCTTCCCTGATCGCAGCCTCGGCCGCCTGAATATCCGAAAATGGGAGTTGGGTGGAGTCCGGCGCAGCCAGGGATTCAAGAACCATCGCGGTTAAATTACTATTATCGCCGAGTGCACGAGAGCGCAGCAGCGTCGTTCGCGCGCGTTCACGCAGTTTCTGGCGCAGCGCGGGATCTTTTTCCATCGCCGAGTTGGCGTAAAGTGTAAAGCCCAATCTGGAAAGAATGACGGCGTCATCTGGGTTCGCCGCCGCTAATTTTTCCAGCAGCGGTAAAGCGGCGGCGAGGTTGTTCGAGTCATACAGTTCCAGCGCGCGCTTACGTTCGGCTGGATCCTGCGCCCGCCCGAATGCGCCCGGTGCGAATACGAGCAAGGCAACAAGTACCACACAAGCATTGAGGAAGATTCTTTTTGCGGTTAAGCTTTGGTTGTTCATAGCGAGAACCTCTGAAAACTTTCGACTGCCAGAGCAGGTTTGCTTGCGAAGACGGCGCAAGTCTAGGTCTGATTTCGAACGACTGTCAATGCAATTGATTTGAGGCATAGCCGACAAAGCTGACGGACGAAAACCATGTCTCATTTACTTGAAGTAAAAAATCTCCATACGCATTTTCCCACGCGCGAGGGTCTGGTGCGCGCCGTTGATGGCGTCAGCTTTCATCTCGACCGCGGCGAGCTGCTGGGATTGGTAGGCGAGAGCGGCTGTGGCAAGTCAATGACCGCGCTTTCCATCATGCGTCTAATCTCGCCGCCAGGAAAGATTGTGGACGCGGAAATTTTGTTTGAAGGCAGGGATCTCTTGCAGTTCTCCAATGCTGAAATGCGGGCGGTGCGCGGCAATGACGTCGCCATGATTTTTCAGGATCCGATGACTTCGCTCAACCCCGTCTTTACGGTGGGCGAACAAATTGCCGAAGCGCTGCGTCTGCATCGCGGCCTCTCGCGCAAAGCCGCGCGCGCCTCTGCGATTGAAGCAATGCGCGAAGTTTCAATCCCTGATCCTGCGCTGCGGGCTGACGATTATCCACATCAACTTTCCGGCGGCATGCGCCAACGCGTGATGATTGCCATGGCCCTGGCCTGCGATCCGAAAGTGCTAATTGCCGACGAGCCGACCACGGCACTCGACGTCACGATTCAGGCGCAGATTCTCGATTTGCTTAACCAATTGCGCAAAACACGCGAGTTGGCCGTGCTGCTGATCACGCATGACCTCGGCGTAGTCGCGGAAGTTGCCGAACGTGTCGCGGTAATGTACACGGGAAAGATCGTCGAGGAATCGCCGGTCGACGAATTGTTCGCGCGACCGAAACATCCTTACACCGAGGGCCTCTTGCGATCGGTGCCGAAGCTGACTGCCAAAGACGTCGCCAAAGCCGAACGGCTGCAAACTATCGAAGGAACAGTGCCGAGGCCGACCGCGTTGCCGCCCGGTTGCCACTTCGAGCCGCGCTGCCAGTATCGAATGCCGCGATGTAAGGAAGGCGAAATTCCACTCTATCCGGTCGGCGAAGTGAGTGTGCGTTGCGTGTTGTACGATCCGGCGGTGAGCACAACCCCCCCAGCTCAAAAGGAAATCCGGGATCGCCTATGACTCTCTATCGCCGGTTTTCGAGGTGGATGTTCTCGGTGCCAGATGGTGACCGTTCGCGTTGGCAAATCATTCTCTGGTGGGAGCGGCGGCGCATACCTTATAACTTTATCCTTTTGGTCGTCGGCATTTGCAGCGTTTTCTTTTTTTACTTCTTCACAGCGAGCGAGCCGATTGAGAATGGCGAAGACATCGGTGAACCAATCATGCTCCTGATCGCGCCATTCATAGTTAACGCGTGCTATACGCTGGGTTGGATAGTTGAGGCTTTCGCTCCGAAAGCTTATCTCGAGAGTTTTCCGGGCGATCCTAACAAGATTGGCCCGCGATTCTTGCGGATGGGAATTCAGCTATCACTGGCTTTGATCTTGCTGCCTACCACCGTATGGGGCGGACTGTGGCTGTTCCGAATAATAGGCTTGCGTCACCAGGTTGCGCCATGAACTCAACTCCTGCAACTCATCAACCTCTTGTCCGCGTCGGCGGATTGGTAAAGCATTTCCCCGTTGAGAACAGCGACGATGTCTGGCGCGCCGTTGATGGTGTGTCATTCAAGATCTTAAGCGGCGAGACCCTCGGGCTGGTCGGCGAATCGGGGTGCGGCAAATCTACTGTCGGACGTTGCCTCTTGCGCCTGATCGAGCCGACCCACGGCGAGATTCAGTTCGAAGGTCGCGAAGTTACCTCTATGGGCAAGGGTGAACTGCGGCAGTTGCGTCGCGAGATGCAGATCATCTTTCAGGACCCTAGCGCTTCGCTGAACCCGCGCATGAAAGTTGGCGACATCATTGCCGAACCGCTCATCATTCATAAAATCGGGAATCGAGCGGAACAACGTGAGCGGGTGGCCTGGCTGTTGGGCAAGGTCGGCCTCGACCCTGATTTCATGAAACGCTATAGCCATGAATTCTCTGGCGGTCAGTTGCAGCGCATCGGCGTAGCGCGCGCGCTGGCGCTGAATCCGAAATTGATCGTGGCGGACGAGCCCGTCTCAGCCCTCGATGTTTCGGTCCAGGCCCAGGTAGTCAATCTGCTTCAGGACTTGCAGAAAGAATTTGGACTTACCTATCTCTTTATTTCCCATGGGCTCGCGGTGGTCGAGCACATCTCCACGCGAGTCGCCGTGATGTACCTGGGCCGGATCGTCGAGATCGCCAGCGCGGCGGAACTTTATTTTAATCCGCTACACCCTTATACGCTGGCGTTGCTCTCGGCTATCCCAGTTCCCGATCCAAAGACGCACCGTGACCGCGTGATTTTGAAAGGCGACGTGCCTACTTCGCGAAATCCCCCGTCGGGATGTCGGTTTCGGACTCGGTGTCCGATTGCGATTGACGAATGCGCACGCATCGATCCAGAGCTGCGTGAGATTTCACCCGGGCACACCGCGGCCTGCATTCGGGTCGAAGGCTATGATGTGGCGCGGCCGGTCGAGCCGCACGCTGCGCCGAGGAACTGAGCGCGCTGTGTCAGAAGCCCGACCGTCAGGGAGGGCCAGCCGTCGCATCAAGCCCTCCCTCACGGTCGGGCTTCTGACGCACAAGGACCAGGTTGAAACATGAATCGCGTTGCCAACGTAACAACAACTCGAGCCACGCCTAAATCACATTCCGGACGGAAAAGAGATCTCCCCGTCCTTCAGCCTTTCAACAGGAGGATAGTTTCATGAGCGATCCGAATCAGGAGTTTCAAGCACCGCCACCGCCTTTCGCGTCCAAACCGGAACCGCCAACGGTCGAGATGTCTACCGCCGCCACGCTTACGGGTATCTTCTTCGAGCCTGGTCGCGTGTTTGAGGCTTTACGCTCGCGGCCAAGGTTTCTCGCTGCCGGCCTGGTCTTGCTGCTGGTAACAATCGGGCTAACCGCGGCCGTATATCAGCGGATTGATATGGGGCAGTACATCCGGGAGAAGATGGAAAAGTCTTCGCGCAGCGCGAGCCAAACTCCTGAGCAAAGAGAAATGGGAGTTAAGTTTGGAAAGATGGCTGGGGCTGTCGGTATTCCAATATCGGTCCCGATAACAGTTGCTGCTGGCGCAGCCTTATATTTGCTCGGCGTAATGGCGTTTGGCGGCTCGATTACTTACAAGAAGTCGCTTTCCGTTTGGGTATATTCGTCGTTGCCGCCCTCGATCCTGGCGGCGATCGTTGCCGTGCTGGTGCTATTTTTGAAAGCTCCGGATCAGATTGATCCGGAGCACTTATTGGTTACCAATCCCGGGGCGTTCATGGGACCGGACTCGTCACCAGTTCTGGTTGCGTTGCTGGGCCAGTTCGATCTCCTTAGGTTCTATGGATTGTTCCTGGCAGCGCTTGGCCTCCAAAAGTTGGCAAAGTTGTCATCCGGTTCAGCGTGGGGAGTGGTGATTGGTTTCTATCTAATTCGTGCGGTTCTCGCAGTTTGTTCGGCGGCGATCTTCGGCGGTTAGGAGAAAAGGAACTCTGGAGGGGCAAGGCTCGTCCTTGCCCGGCTTTAAACAAAGTCGGGCAGGTACAAGACCTGCCCCTACATTTATTCATATCGCAACGATTCAATAGGATCGAGCCGCGCGGCCTTCCACGCCGGCCACAATCCAAAGACCATGCCGATGCCCACGCTGGCGAAAAAGCCGGCCACCGGCGCCCACAGCGGCACGTAAGACGGCATAATCAGTTTCACCACCAGGGTCAGTAGCCAGCCAATCGCCAGACCCACGAATCCCCCAAAGCCGGTCAACGTCATCGCTTCGATCAGGAATTGCCAGAGGATGTCTCTGCGGCGCGCCCCGATAGCTTTGCGCACGCCAATCTCCCGCGTGCGCTCAGTCACCGACACCAGCATAATGTTCATCACGCCGATGCCGCCTACCATCAAACCGACTGATGAAATCACCACCATGGCGATAGCGATGCCGCCGGTGATCGAATGAAAGGTGCTGATCAGCGATTCAGTTGTTTCGATGCCGAAGTTATCAGGATTGCCGAAAGGAACTTGCCGGCGCACTCGCAGGGCGTCAGTCACCTGGTCCATGGCCTCCTGCATCATCCCGGGTTTGGCTACTGCCAGCAGATAAATGTCTTCTGAGTTGGGTTTTAGTTTGCGCGCGTTGTTGTAAGGCATGTAGACAACATTGTTCTGATCGTCACTTCCTCCGCTAAACAGAAACTGTTCGCGCTTCTGCAGTACACCCACCACGCGGTACTCTTCCGAGCCAATTTTTAGCGAGTCGCCCAGCGGCGATCCGAACGGAAAGAAATCGTCCGCCACTTTCGAGCCCACCACGCAGACGTTCTGATTCTGATCGTTTTCGAACTGCGAAAAAAAGCGCCCTTCGGTGACAGTTTGCGTGCCGGCCTTTTCGAAGTCCGGCAGCGTCCCCTGCAGCGACACCGAAGCGGAAGTCTTGCCGCCGCCGCTGACCAGAATCTTCTGCCCAAAAAAGTTGTTAGTGATTTCCAGGAAAGGCACCGCGACTTCCACGGCCGGCAATTTGGACAGGGCAATGGCGTCGTCGTAGGAGAGCGGCTTGCGCATGCGCTCTTCGCGTGACATGCGCCCGACGTGAATACCCGGGTTGTACTTGCTGATATACATCGACCGCGTGCCGAACGATTCGACCTCTTTGGTAAAGGCCGTGTCGATGCCACTAATAATCGACGCGATCAGCATCACCGTGACGACCCCGATGATTACCCCGATAACGGTCAGCAACGAGCGCAGCTTATTGTCACGCAGCGTGGCTAAAGCCAACCACAGGTTTTCGAGGATGTCGCTTCTTATTAATTTCATAACCTTTGCTGTTGATCCGCTTGGCTCTTTGGATCTCTTACAAAATGAGGTCAACGTTCGAAGATCAGAGTGCGAAGATCATAACTCTGTTCTTAGCGCCTCGATCGGATCCAACCGCGCAGCTTTCCAGGCAGGCACGATGCCGGAAAGTACCCCCATCCCTCCGGATACTACCAAAGCGAACAGGATCGCCAAAAGCGAAAGGTATGTGGGGAAAATCATCGCAGTAACGATCTTACCCACAATCCACGCCAGGAATATACCAATGGCCCCGCCGATCGTGGCCATCGTAATAGCTTCAAACAAGAACTGTTTCAGTATGTCGGCCTTACGGGCTCCCAGAGACTTACGCAGCCCGATTTCTTTGGTGCGCTCAGTCACCGATACCAGCATGATGTTCATGATAACGATGGCTCCAACGATTAAGGCTATGAAAGGGACAGCGATCGCGACAATGAAGATCGTCCCGAAAAGTCGATCGCGCAAACCCGTGATGGCATCAGGCGTAACAATCCCGAAGTTATCTTTTTCGTTCGGCGCCAGGTGATGGCGCGCGCGCATCAGGAACCTCGTCTCGTCAACCGCGTCGTTGAAGACGTCGTCAGTCTTCGAGGTGGCGGTGAAGTAGAGCGAGCGCTGCCGCACGAGCGGCCCAAAGTTAACCGCATAAGTCTTCAGCGGGATGACGATAAAGTTGTCCTGCGGGATGCCAAAGACAGTTCCTTTTACTTCTTCGACTCCGATCACCCGATAGGGCAATCCGCGAATATCGATCTCTCCACCAATGGGATTGCCGCCCGGAAACATCTTGTTGGCGATATCCGCTCCGACATACGCCACACGGGCGGCGCCGTCGTTTTCGGAATCAATGAAGAAGCGGCCGTTGGCGATTTGTCGATTGTCGATGTCGGAAGTGTTTGCGGTAACGCCGCTGACGAACACGTCTTCCAGAACTTGATCGTTGCGCTTAACAATGGCCGGCGAGCCGCGGGCTTTGGCTCCTATCTTCCCGATGAGCTGGGCATGATCCTTCAGATATTGATAGTCCTCGAGCGTCAGTTCTTTATTGCGTCGCTGGGCCGCCGCGATCGTGTCCGTGTCTTTGAAATCCTCAAACGGATTGAAGCGTTGCACGGAAAACGACTTGGCGCCGATGCCGGCGATCTTCTCGTCGATGTAAACGTTAAAGCCCTGAATCAGCGAGACCACGGTGACAAAGGCCGTGACCCCGACGATCATGCCCAGCAGCGTCAGCGCCGAGCGCAACTTGTGCGCCCAGATTGCCGCCACTGCAACTTTAAGGATTTCGATAAGTTTCACGGTTATTAGTACGGACGACGAAGCCTTTAGGTTACCAAAACCCCGCCGCCTGCGTCGTAGCGGGCAGTAGCCCGACCGTCAGGGAGGGCTCTTTCTTTATAGCGGTTCAAGATGAGCCCTCCCTCACGGTCGGGCTAGTGCCCCGTTCGGTTCCGAGGCCTCCTCATTCATATCTCAACGATTCAATCGGATCCAGGCGCGCCGCTTTCCATGCCGGCCATAACCCGAAGACTATTCCCACGGTCGCGGAAATGCCTACCCCGACGCCAATGGCCCAGGCCGGAACAAAGGCCGGCAGGGGCGAGTACCTATTCATCAGGATGCTGGCCAGCTCACCGATGACCAGCCCGATGAAGCCGCCAATTCCGGTCAGCACGACGGCTTCGATTAAGAACTGCGAAAGAATATTGCCTCGCGTCGCACCGACTGCCTTGCGCAAACCGATTTCCTTCGTCCTCTCAGTCACCGACACCAGCATGATGTTCATCACGCCGATGCCGCCAATCATCAGCGCGACAAACGAAATCGCGGTCAGCACCAAATACGTCGCCCCGGTTAATTGGTTGTAGACATCCAGCAGTGCGTCCTGCGACGACATGCCGAAACTGTTGGGCGCACCCGCGGGCACGTTGCGGCGCCGGCGCAGGATGTCGGTCATCTCGTCCATTGCCGATTTCACATAAGCGCGCGACAACGGCCGCACGATAATGACATAGACGCTCTCGGGGAAATGTAATTCGGGATAATACTTTTCGAAGGTCTTGATCGGAATAAAGATCGAATTGTCGCGTGATTGCCCGAGGAAGTTTCCCAAAGGTTCCATCACTCCGATCACCCGGAAAGGCCGGCCCGCAACTTTTACTTGTTTATCCAACGGGTCGGTAAAGGGGAACAGCGCCCGTACCAGGTCCTGTCCGATGACGCAAACATTTGCGCGGCCCTCGACATCGAGATCAGTGATGAAGCGGCCGCGATCAACATAGCTCGACTGGGTAAACTCGTAATAGGGAGTAACGCCGACGAGGATCGGGGTGTCGCTCTGCTTCTCTTCATAGCGAACCGTTTCGGCGATCTTGCGGTAGAGCGGCGAGACGCTCAGGACCGAAGGCGCTTCACGGCGAATCGCGTCGGCATCTTCGAGGGTCAGCTCTTTACGATGAAGTTCTTCGGAATTCGGCTGATGGCCGAGGCTGGGATCGAACTTCGTCGCCCAGATCGCATTTGAGCCGAGCGCTTCGATCTGTTCCGCAAAGGCTTTGTCCAAGCCCTGAATGATTGAAACCATGAAGACGACCGTAATCACGCCCACGCTTACGCCCAGGATCGTCAGCAGCGAGCGCAGCTTGTTCGCGCGCACCGTATCGAGCGCCATGTAAGCGGACTCTTTGATGTCGATGAAGTTCATTTTAATTAGTGCCCCTCAATGGAGCGCGGGCATCCCTGCCCGCCTGAGCGCGAAGCGCGAAAATCTGTCGGACGATTCAGGCCTGCAACGACTGCGCTCGAAGCCACGCACTCCCAAACCGCCATTCGCTTGCGGCTGAACACAAACCAGCTCTCACCGGGTTGCTCTCAATATAGCTGACAGCATTCTCGAAATGTTTTGCGTTTCGGATGTAGCGATCAAAATAATCTTCGAACCAGAATCGGCCTTTTCTTCCCAGAATCTTGTTTGCTTGCTGCGAAGTATAGGACTTGATTGAATGCATAATATCGGAGAGCGAGTAAGCATGGCACGGTGCGGCAAGCAGATGCACGTGGTTCGGCATTAATACCCACGCCGACAACCGATAACGCTCCCGATCGAAATGAAGTAAAGCCTTCTGCACAAGGTTCGCAATCCGAGCATTCGAGAGGTAACAAGCTCCGTAACCCCGATCCAGATAACCTTCAATTCGCCAATGCAACTCTTCTTCAAAGTCAGCGGATTCAGTAGCAAGGTCGTGTTTCCACTGTTCGAGCAGAGTCTGGGGCATTGAGTCCGCCAGGCGAAAGGTGATCGATTGGAATACTTCACCAGCATCAAAGTGGGGAAGATAGCCGCGGCTGTGCCAACCGGTGGGCTTGTAGTCGTTCGTCATTTCAATCACTCGTTTTCGCGCTGCGCGCTCAGTGCGGGCAAGGATGCCCGCGCTCCAGCAGCGCGACCTTTTCATTCCGATCTTAACGCTTCAATCGGATCCAGTTTCGCCGCGCGCCACGCCGGCCACAGGCCGCTGATCACGCCAACAATCGACGACATGCTCACTCCGAGCACCGCCGACCAGACACTGAAAAGCAACGGAAAGCCGATCAACAACGCAATCAACCAGGCTACGCCAAAACCGCTCAAGACGCCCAGCACACCTCCGATCGCGGTGACCGTCACGGCCTCGATCAAGAACTGAGTCAGGATGTCTTTGCGACGCGCGCCCACGGCCTTGCGGATGCCAATCTCTTTGGTGCGCTCAGTCACCGACACCAACATGATATTCATCACCACGATGCCGCCCACGACCAGCGAAATGGCCGAGACCCCGATCGTCACCACATAGATATTTGAGGTCGCGCTGCTGTACAGATTAAGAAAGACATCCTGGGTCTCGAGCGCAAAGCCGTCGTCTTCATCGCGGAAATTCTTGCCGCGACGGTTACGCAGAACAGCGCGCGCCTGGTCTTCAGCTTGTTCCAGTTGCGCTTTTGTTTCCGTCTGCACAAATACCACCAGCGAATTGTGGGCGCCAAAATTCTTTTCGAAATTCGCGTAAGGGATATAGATGACGTTGTCGCGCGAGGCGCCAAAAATCTTTCCCAACGGTTGCAGCACGCCAATGATTGTGTACCGGTGACCACCGGTCCAAATGTCCTGGCCGATCGCGCGATCCAGAGACACATCCGGAAAGAGGTTCGTCACGATGTCCGGACCCACGACGCAAACCTCGCGCGCCGCCGCGCTTTCACTTTCAGTCCACAAGCGGCCGACATCGATGGTCACCCCGTCAATATCAAACATCGCCGCCGGCGCGATCGCGCGCAGACGCACGCCTTCAAATTTCTGGTCGCCATGCTTGGCAATTTCAAAGCTGTTGGCGGCGATACCCGTGCGCCAGCACACGGTGCACGATCGGAAAATGGCTTCCGCATCTTCGCGGATGACATCCTTCCGCTTGTTGAATTTGATGAAGTCTTCGCGTGAGGTAATGACCTGCGGACGCTTCGAGATGGTAAAGACGGTCGAACCCTGTGAAGAGAAGGTCGAGGCCACCGTCTGATCCAGCCCCTTGATGATCGTTACGACGGCGATCACCGCGGTCACGCCGACGATAATTCCAATCAGGGTCAGCCCCGTGCGCAGTTTGTTTTGCCGCAGACTGGAGGCCGCAACCAGGAAGGCTTCCCAAAGCGCGGCGAGTCTGAGAGCCGGCCTGAAGGTCGAAAATGAACGGATTCCGGCGGAAAGAGAGATACGCCGGCCGAAACCGGAGGTCTCCGGTTTTACGTCGCCGCGGGGGAACATCGCAGCGCCTCCTTATCTGATGCGCTCGTCTTTTTCGATCAACCCGTCGCGGATCGAGATGATGCGATGCGCGCGCGCTGCAATGTCGTGCTCGTGCGTAACGAGCACAATGGTGTTGCCTTCTTCGTGTAGTTTCTCGAAGAGCTTCATAATGTCGTAGCTGGTGGCCGTGTCCAGGGCGCCGGTAGGTTCGTCAGCCAGCAGGATCGAAGGATGGTTCACCAGGGCGCGAGCGATCGCCACTCGCTGGCGCTGGCCGCCGGAAAGCTCGTTGGGCCGGTGCGTCATGCGATCAGTTAGATCGACTGCCGCGAGGGCCTGCTTGGCCATCTCCTTGCGCTTGGCTCCGGGGATGCCGCCGTAGATCAGCGGCAGTTCGACGTTGTGCAACGCCGTGGCCCGGGCGAGCAGGTTAAAAGTCTGAAACACGAACCCGACCTCCTGGTTGCGAATTCGCGCCAGCTCGTCGTCGTCCATCTCCGAAACATTTTTTCCGTTCAGCCAGTACTCGCCCTGTGAAGGCGTGTCGAGACAGCCGATCAAATTCATCAGCGTCGACTTTCCCGATCCGGATGGGCCGGTAATAGCCAGATAGTCGCCTCGCTTAACCTCGAAGGAAACGCCATGCAGCGCATGCACCTTCTCCGCGCCCATGTCGTAGGTCTTCCAGAGATCGCGCATGGCGATCAGCGTCTCGGCTTTGCCGTTCGCCGGCAAATCCGAGTTCCCGATCAGGCCGGAAGCAGTTTGCGATGTTGCGACCGTAGCGTCGGTCATTAGCTTCCCCCGCCGGCGTTGGCATTGGCGCCCGCGGCTTTCGTTTGCCGCTTCACACTGGCGCCTTCCTTCAAAGTCTTCAGCACGCGGCTTGGTCCGGTGATGACCTCGGCCCCGGCTTGCAGGCCGCTGATAATTTCGATGTCCGACTCGCCGGTGATACCGGTGGTGACTTCGACAAATTTCACCTTGTTATTTTTGTCGAGAATGTAAACGCCCTTTTGTTGTTTCGACTTTTCACCAACCGGAGTCGGCGCGCTGCTCGCGATCGTAGGCCCGGGCGAGGGCGCCGACGGCATCTTCTCCACGATAGCCTGGAGCGGCACAGCGATCACGTTATTCTTTGTCTTCGTCGTAATCGTCGCGGTGGAACTCATGCCGGGACGCAGCTTAGCGCGCACGTCATCAGTCAGATCTTTCAGCTCGAGAGTGACCTTGAATTCTTTGGCTTCCTGCACATTCACGCGGTTGTTAAGACCGCCCGTGGTATCGGACTTAGCGACGGCCAGCGGGTTTTTCATCGTCACGACCGCGTTGACTTCCTTATCGCCCAGCGCGTCAACTTTCACCTTCGCCTGTTGTCCGACATCAACGTTGGAGATTTCGGTTTCGTCGACGTTGACTTCAACATTGATAGTCGACATGTCGGCGATGGTCATCAGCGGCGTCGAAGACAGAGCTGACACGGCATATTCCCCTACCCGCGTGGGAATATCGGCGATGACGCCGTTGAGCGGGGAATACTGGGTAGCTTTTTCGCGCTGGCTCGACTGGCCTCGCAGAATTGCCTGCTGTTGATTGACTCGGGCCTCGCTTGTCTTCACATTGGTCTGCGCTTCTTTGATGGTCACCCGCTGCTGGTTGGCACGTTCCTGGGCTTCTTTGACCGCGAGCTTTTGCGATTCGAGATTCGACTTCGCTGTCTCAAGCGCAATCTTTGTCTGTTCGAAGCGATCGCGCGCCGCGTCGTAGTCGAAACGTGACGCCACGCCCTTCTCGATCAGTTCTGTAGAACGCTTCAGTTCGCGCTGCGAGGCATTCAAATCGACCATTGCACGATCGACGGCCGTCTGTTGCGCAATAACCTGTTGGCGCGCTGAAGCCAGCGACGCCTCGGTGACGGCAAGCCCTTGCTGGGCCGAGGCAACTCCGTTCCGTGCGCTTTGCACATCGCTAATAAAAGCTTGGGTGGAGGCGAACTGCGCTTCCTGGCTGGACTGCAACTGTGTCGGATCAATGCGCACCAGGGCCTGGTTCTTGGTCACCTGATCGCCGGGATTGACGTAAATCTCCAGGATGCGGCCGGCGATTTCACTGGTCAGCTTGATATAACGAATGGGCCGCACCTCGCCTGAGGCCGTAACGGTCGATCGCAGTTCGGGCCGCACGTCCAGCTTAACAGTGGTGACTTCGGGCTCGTCTTTACGGGTGGCGACGACGCTGATGATTACGATCAGCGCCAGCACCACGACCGCTGAGACCGCGATGATGATTTTCTTCTTTCTACTGAGGGCCATTGAGTTTCGGATCCTTAATTAACTTAATTTAGTCGGGTTTCGCGCTTGTCGGACTGGATGCACGCGCCGCGAATAGTTCACGTTGAGATGTTTTTACGATGGAATCCGGCGTCCGGTTTCAAAGAAATCTCTATGCGACAACCAATTATAGCCTATCGTCGTAATGCTGCCGAACGCATTTGAGCCCAGCCCGGCGTCCGGCTCGCGGACGGTGCATACCGATTCCTTTAACCGGCAAGCGCGCTGATCCGATCCCGTTGGCGCGGTCAACTGTTTCGCGCTAAGATGTCTAGCCACGCCGGTTGTTTCGCTGACAACCCTGCGCGCCGGAAACTATGATCATCTGCGAGCGGTGCGGCACGGAGAACCTGAATGGATCGCGCTATTGCGATGAGTGCGGCGCTGCCCTTTGGCTGGCGGGCAAATCGGGCGGGCTATCGTTACCCGGGTCAAAAAAGAACGGATCCGACGGCAATGGAAGTAAGGAAGCGCCAGCGACGGTCGCACAATCAACCGGAAAAGCGAGTTCGCCGTTGATGTCTGAGCAACAAACTGCCGTCCCGCTGGTTGAGTCCGGCAACCCTGTGCATGCCACCCTCGTAATAGAACGCGGCAACTCTTCGGGCAAGCAATTCCCTTTGAGCAATCAGGAGGCCAACATCGGCCGCTGGGATGCGGACGGCGGGGTCTTTCCGGACGTCGATTTGGATTCTGACGATCCCGAAGCCAAGGTGTCGCGGCGGCATGCGCGCATTTCGTTGCGCGAGGACAAGTACGTAATCGAGGATTTGGGATCAACGAACGGAACTTTTGTGAATCGCGGGCATCGCTTGACGCCCGGCGAACGTCAGCCGCTGAAGGACGGCGACGAAATCATTGTAGGTAAGACTTTTTTGCGTTTTCGAGTTGCCAGGTAAGAGATTTGCGGCTATCGGCCGCGTAATCTGGCCTTCGTTTTTCGATTCCCCGGCGATTAGCAAATGACTTGTTGTGAATGTGGGGCCACTTTCGGCCTCGACGAAAATTTCTGCGGCAGTTGCGGCGCACGACGGCAGCGCGACGACACGCCCGTAGTGTCGAGTAGCGGAACTGTGAGCAAAGAAGCCGCGGTAGAAAGCGAGGACTCGAAACTAATCGTTTCGAATTATTCACACAAGTTAGCCGAAGACGGCAGTACCTGGAGAGAAGAGGAAGCGAAACCGGCGGCGACGCCCGCCAAAGAAATCCGTGGCACCGGCGAGCTGGTCGAGAGCGCTGAGTTATCATCGATGACTTCCCGCGTCGACGACGTTCCCGACAAACGGCCAAAGCCCAAAGCGCTCGCCGGTGGAAAAGTCCTTAACGCCCGTTATGAGATCGTGCGCCGGATCGGCGGCGGCGGCATGGGCGCCGTCTATCTGGCAAAGGATCGGAACCTGGGCGAAGCGCCACGCGCCGTTAAGGAAATGATCGAGTCGAACATCGACGATGCCCAGCACGAAAAGGCGATCGCCGACTTTAAACGCGAATCGCTGCTGCTGACCGAACTCGAACATCCATCAATTCCCACCGTCTATGACTATTTTTATGACGACGCTTCGGAACGTTTCTATCTGGTAATGAAGTTCATTCCCGGCAGCGATTTGTCCTCGCGCCTGCGAAATGCGCCGGGCGGGCGCGTCGACGAGCTGACTGTGACTGAGTGGGGCATCCAGGTCGCCGACGTTCTGCACTATCTGCACACTCGACCCCAACCAATCATCTATCGCGACCTCAAACCGGCGAACCTGATGATTGACAGCAATAACAACCGGATCATGCTGATCGATTTCGGCATCGCCCGCTGGGTTAACAAAAAAGAAAAGGGTGTCACCGCGGTGGGCACGATGGGCTATGCGCCGCCGGAGTTATTCAGCGGCCAGGCCGATGCGCGCGTCGACATCTACAGTCTGGGCGCGACGATGTTTCATTTGATGACCGGCTCAGATCCGCAGGACAACCCGCTGCTCATTTTTGACTTTACCAAGAATCCGCGCCCGCGCCAGATCAACCCGGCGCTTTCCAGCGAGGTGGAACGGCTGCTGATCCGCACGGTCGAATATAAGCCGGAACATCGCTTTCAGACGGGCGCCGAACTGCGCGACGCGCTCACCAGTCATCTCGAAAAGCTGCGCTCGGGCCAGGTCAGTTACGGCGCGCCGGCCGCTGAGTTGGGCGGCGAAACCATGCGGGTGGCCATGGTGTTTTGCGGATTCTGCGGCGGTCGCATCGCGGCTGACGATGTTTTCTGTGCGCATTGCGGCTCGCGCCAGCCCATGGCCGGCGCCGACTCTGACGCCGCCGTGGCGCAGGCAAGAGCCACGGCCAAGCTAATCGTGAACGGCACGACCGAACTCGATGCTGCGTTCCTGTTGCAAAGGGACAGCAACCTGGTCGGACGCACGGATCCTTTGTCGAATATTTTTCCGGAAGTAGATCTGTCGCGGTTCGATCCGCAGACAAAAGTCTCGCGTCGTCACGCGCGCATCTGGCGCGAAGGTGAAGCATTCATGGTAGAGGACCTCGGTTCGGTAAATGGGACCGTAATCAATGATATCATCCGCCTCGAGCCCAGACAGCCGCGCCCATTGGACAGCGGTGATCGGATTCGTATGGGCGAGACCACGCTGCACTTTCTGATTGGCTAGTAACCGCATTTTAGATTTGCGATTTTTGATTTGTGATTTAGTCTGGATCCTGTGTCCGAAATCGAAGTTGGGCCGACCGAGTGAGCAATCGCAAATCGTCAATCAACAATCCAAATAGAAAGCCCTCTATGACTGCAAAGGTTCAAACTGCGAAACCAACGCCCGGGATTGTAAAAACCCTGGCTGAGCCGCGCGCCCGCCTGCGCTTTCGCGCGCCCTTCGCTCTCCGCTGCGGGGCGTTGTTAATCGACTATATCCTGCTCGTGCTAATTCTGACTTTCAGCACTATGATCGCTCGTCTGATGGGCGGGGGCGCGCGCATTGCCGGCGGCACGGCAGAGAAAGTCGGGATTATTGTCACCCTGATCGTCGCCGTGCTTGACCTGGTGGTGATGGCCGGGCTGACCGGGAAAACAGTGGGCAAGTGGACGACGGGTTTGCGACTTGAGCGCACCGACGGCCGCCTGCCGGGAATTGGCCGGGCCGCGTTGCGTCATCTGGTGGGATATCCTTTGTCGCTCTTGCCGTTTGGTCTGGGGTTTTTGATCGTGGCAGTTAGTCCGACCGGGCGCGCGCTGCACGATCTAATTGCCGGCACGATCGTCGTGCGAAGATCAGTCGCCCCCATAATGGCGCCCGCGCGCAAACCACGCCCGCAGGGCGCGTAAGTGTAGCGCAAGCTGCCAGCTTGCGTTCGTCGTCGTTGAAATTGTCGCTTCTCCAGAACGCAAGCTGGCAGCTTACGTTACAAAAATCAATGGCTGAGTTAATCGTCAAATATCCGGATCGAGGCGCTGAGCATTTTCAGATCAGCCGTTTGCGCGTCACGATTGGGCGCTCCGCTCGAAACGATTTGTGTATTCCCGATCCCTTCGCGTCGCGCGTTCATGCCGAAGTGCGCAGCGAAGGTGACGAATACTTTCTCCAGGACCTGGGCTCAGCAAACGGCACTCTCTATAACGGCGCAGTGGTCGAGACCCCGATCACGCTCAGTCGCGGCGGCCGCATACAGATCGGCGAGACTGAAATCGTTTTCAACGACAGTCCGTTTCCGCTCAGCAGCGGAGCCACGATGATCACCGACAACTCGTCGTCCATCCCTGAAGCGACGATCGCGCTCTCATCAGCCGATCGCACTACTTCTGGTCTGTTCGAAGCGATCGAAGGCGCGCGCAGCCAATCACAGGAAACCGCTACCGCCTATCGCGGCGACAGGCAAAGCGATCTGTTGGCCTTGATCAGCAAGGTGGGTGTGGCCCTGCTTGCCTCAGTCACCCTGAACGAAACTCTCGAGCAGGTTGTGAGCCTCGTCTTCGAAGCCGTCCCCGCCGATCGATGCATGATCATGATGCGCGAGAAGAATAGCCCGGAGCTGAAAGTGGCCGTCGCCCGACTGCGTGACCGCGTGGGCGAGATCGGCGAGATTCGCATCAGCCGCTCGGTGATCGACGAAGTAGTCACCAACGGCAAGTCCGTTTTAACTTCCGATGCCCAGGCCGATCCGCGATTTGCCGGCGGTACCGTAATGCTGCAGGGCGTGCGCTCGGTGCTGGCCGTGCCGCTGGGCGTGGGGGCGAATGTTTTCGGCATCATCTATGCCGACTCTCCTTTGGCCGAAGGCCGCTTTACCGAAGATCATTTGAAGCTGCTGACGACGCTGGCGTCGGTCGCGGCCATTCGCGTCGAGAACGCGCGGCTGACCGAAGAACAAATGGAACGCGAACGATTGGAACGCGAACAGCAAGTCGCCAGCGAGATCCAACAGCGCTTTTTGCCCGCCTCGGCGCCTATCGTTGCCGGTTATGAACTGCAGGGGATCAGCTTTCCCTGTTACGAAATCGGCGGGGACTATTACGATTTCATTCACCGTGAAAACGGCAGGCTGATCGTCGCCCTGGGTGACGTTTCCGGCAAAGGCACGGCGGCTGCTTTGCTGATGTCATCGTTGCACGCCGCAGTACACGCGCAGGCCGACATCCACGAGTCCCTCGCGAAAACGATCGGCGCGGTTAATCGCTATCTGGTCGAGAGCATTCCCGCTAATCGATTCGTCACGCTTTTCTATGCCGAGCTCGATCCGAAGAACGGCAACCTCGTATTCCTTAACGCGGGACACAATCCACCGCTAATCGTTCATGCGGGAGGCACGATGGAGCAGCTCGCGGCCGGTGGTTTGCCGTTGGGGATTATGTCGAATGCCGATTTTCGCGAGGGACGCACGCAACTTCATCCGGGCGACGTGCTGGTGATTTATTCGGACGGAGTTTCGGAAGCCTGCAACGCCGCCGGCGAAGAGTTTGGTCCTACGCGTCTCTATGAAGTGGTGGCGCGGAACCTCGACGCTTCCGCGGGCGGGCTGCGCGATCGGATCGAGTCTGCGCTGACGAAATTCTGCCAGGGGACTCCCGCCGCCGACGATATTACGTTGGTGATCTGTAAGCGGCTGGCTGAATCAGCGGATGTGGCAGCCGCGGCGGGTTAGATCTCGGCCTGCATCCCTCATGCAATCGATCGTTCTCTGCCGCATTTCCAACATGAAGTGAATTGGCCTTCAATCGTCTCGCCGCAGGCGGGGCAGACCCACGGATCGTGAGTTTCAACTTTGGCGTCCCGCCACGCGTCCACTATTTCTTTGGCCCTGGAATAATCCTCGTCATTCAGTATCCAAAGTTCGGGAGGTACAAATGGGACCTCGCCGGCGGCCACTGAGAGATACTGGTTCCGAATCATACAAGGGATGCCGGCCTCCTCAAGGAGACTCTTGAACATCTCGTTATCAAGACCACCGTTCATTGGGTTTGCAGAGCATACGAATTTCATAGCTAGAGATCCCCCTACGATTTTCTGAGCTTGTCATTCAAGTGTACCGGCCGCTCGTTCATGCGTCCTGCTCCGCCAGCGCGCTCGCTTCACCGGTCGCCTCAGCCGCGGGACTGCCGCCGGTCATCTGCAGCGCAACGATCAGCCGCCGGCCTTCGTTTCTTAACTTCGGCAAGCGCAGAGCGAAAACGGCCGCACCGAAGACACACACGATTCCTCCGATCAGAACCGTCCTGGGCGCACCCAAACTGTGCGCCAGGGAACCGGCTACTAAAGCGCCAATCGGGGCCATGCCCATGAACATCATCGAATACACAGCCATCACTCGCCCACGCAAATGATCCGGCACCATCGCCTGAATCAGCGTATTTGAAGCGGCCATTTCGATCATCATCGTGAAGCCGACCGGCAGAAGCAGCGCCGCCGAAAGCCAAAACGAACGTGATAACGAAAACAGGATCAGGCTGACACCGAACCCGGCAGTTGAAAGAGCTACCCAACGCCCCAAGCCGTACACTCGGTTGCGCGCCGCCAGACTGAGCGCGCCCAGCAACGCGCCGAACCCGGATGCTCCCATTAATAGTCCCAGGGCACTGGCGCCGCCACGCAGAATCTCCGCCGCAAAGATGGGCATCAAGACGGCGTATGGCGTGCCGAATAAACTAATCGCACCTAAGAGCAAAAGCAGAGCTCGCACCGGCCCAGTGCGCCAGACAAAACGAAACCCTTCGACAATATGTGCCACGGGCGAGCCGGGCAGCGGCACTTTTCGATGCGGGCTGACGCTCATCATAAGTAGTCCAATGATGACTGCAATGTAACTTGCGCCATTGACCAGGAAGCACCAACCCTCGCCAATCGTGGCCACCAGAATCCCGGCGATCGCGGGTCCGACAATCCGCGCTCCATTAACGAGCGAAGAGTTAAGCGCGATGGCATTCATCAAGTCTTCTCTGCCCACCATGTCGACTACGAAAGCGGAAGCAGCCGGAACATAGAAAGCGTAGCTGACCCCTAACAACGCCGCGAGCACGAACAGATGCCAGACATGAATCGTATGCGTCAGAGTGAGCCCGGCGAGAATGAAGGCCAGCACCAGCGCGGCTATCTGCGTGACGATAATTATTCGATGACGACTGTTTCTATCGGCGAGACCACCGCCAATCGGCGCGAGAAGAAAGACGGGAATCTGTGAAGCAAATCCCACCAGTCCCAGCAAAAGTGCCGAGCCGGTCAATCTGTAGACGAGCCAGCTTTGGGCCACCGACTGCATCCAGGTACCGGAGAGAGAAATTAGTTGGCCGGCAAAGAAAAGTCGGTAGTTCCTATGTCTGAATGCCCGCAGCGACGCCGGCAGCTTTGAGTCGGCCAAGTTGTCTCCCTTCTGTCAGTACGAGAACACGTCCAACGGCGACTTCCTTATCGATCTTCATCCACAGTTTGAAAATGTCCCTGTCCGCCTGAGCGCGAATAGTCTTGAATTCGATCGGCTAAGACTGAGCGTGCTGCGCACGCTGTGCGGACAAGGATGTCCGCGCTCCATCTAGTCCGCAGTTCTCACCGCAAACTCCCCGCCTTGAATCTTCGCCGTGATTTCACTCAGCGTAATAAACCGGATGTCTTCCGTCTGTGAAGCCTCGCCGACAAAGCGTTCGATTGCCGCCAAGTCGCGGATGTCTTTCGGGTGGTTTGTCAGCACGACCGGGACTTGGGCCAACCCGCTGGCACGCGCGCGTTCGCGAATTGAAGCAAGCATCTCTTGCATCAGCGGATAATTCAGACGGCCAGTGTCGGAAACGAAGTGCTTGCGTTTTATGGCCGGCATGATGAGCTTTTCAAAAGCGAGACCGATGCGGGATGGGCGAGCGACAGGTGAATCAACTTTGTTCGAAGGTGCACTCGGACGACTGATTTGCTCGCGCGCGAGCGAGATGTTCTGTCGCGTAACTGCTCGACGCGATCCGTAAAAATGATTTAAGGGTACGCAGACAATCTCTTCCGGCTTTTCTGAAACTCTCCGCGCATCTTCCAACCTGGGATAGAACGGCAGGAACGTTTCTTCGCACTCGCGATAATCGAGCTGCAGAACATCGTTGTCGACGAACACGCCGCCGGCGATGCTCACATCGAGCTTAATCCCCAGACTGATTAAAGACTTGAACAGATGAGCCGAGGGCGCGGCTGCCAGAGCGCCGGCACGAAAGGCCAGGCAGCGATAACTCGGATCGTTTGGCTGCAGCAGATTTTCCAGATATGCCTTGCCGTCGGCGAGCATCGCGGAGGAGTTGTCACGGTCGTAATTCAGAATCGACCAATCGCCGTGCAATTGCCATTGTCCGTCCTGATACTTAGCGTTTCGCCACTGTGGATGGAGGTGCAACTGAATGTCATGGCCCCGGCGGAAAGCCCCGCGCACCTGCTCGTCCCAGGAATCAGCCAACGATTTCAATTCAGGATTCTCTGTTTCGAGCTGTCTGAACCTGAGCTGCTGCATCAAGTCCGGAAGGACCGTGGTGCGCACACCGAACTTTGCATAGATCTCCAGCAGCCGGCGCAACGGCGCGAATTGGATCTGCTCAATATCGCCCGAGCCGTCGCCGCGGAGTTCCCAATCGTGAGTTAAAGCAAGATAGATCGTCGGATGCATAAGTGGCGCAGACTTCAGTCTGTGACAAGCCGAGAAAATCACAGACTGAAGTCTGTGCCACTCAGTGCGCATAGAACGAAGTCGTCGCGTATTGTACTATCACCCACCTGACGATGCTGCACGATAAATCGATCATCTGTTTTGGCGGCGAGGACTGGTGGTATCACCACCCGCATTCCAAGAACCATCTGATGCGGCGCTTTGCGCGCGCCGGCAACAAAGTCATCTTCGTCAACTCGATCTCGATGGGTCTGGCTTCGGTCAGAAGCAAGGATCTGTTCCCGCGGATCGCGCGCAAACTGAAAAGCTATGCCAAGTTGGCCCGCACGACTGCAGAAGGAATCACGGTTGTCTCGCCCGCAATTATTCCGTTCTTCGGCAGTCGCGCGGCCACGATCGCGAATCGCCGCTTGCTCACTTCGCAGATCGCCGGACTGGCGCGGCGGCGTGGATTAACCAAACCCATTCTCTGGATCGCAATTCCCACGGCAATCGAAGTCGTGGGCCGGATGAATGAATCGCTGGTCATCTATCACGTCTCAGACAAGTACGACGCGAACACCATGGATCATGCGACCGATCCGGCTTTCATTCGTTCGCTGCATGAACGCGCGATTGAATCCGCGGATTTGATCTTCTATTCCAGCCGCAAGCTGCTGGCGGAAGCGACGCGCGGATTGGAACGTTCGCACCTGCTTGAACAAGCCGTGGACTTCGAGCACTGGTCAAAGATCGAAAAGGGCGAGGTCACGGTTGCGGCGGTGGTCGAGAAGATTGCGCGCCCGCGGATCGGTTACTTCGGCGCCATTGAACCCTGGCTAATCGATCAGCAGTTGATCAAGCAGGCTGCGGAGGAACGGCCCGAGTGGAACTGGATCTTCATCGGAAACAAATCGCGAGGTCTGGAGATTGAAGCTCTGCCGAACGTGCATTTTCTTCCGCCGGTTGCTTACGACGACTTGCCGAATTACGCCGCGGGCTTCGATGTCTGCGTCTTGCCCTGGAATACCGAAGTCGCTTTCACGAGTTACGGTTCGGCAATTAAGGTGCGCGAATATCTCGCTTCGGGCAAACCTGTGGTTATCTCTCCCTTGCCCGAATACGAATCGATGAGCGACGTGCTGCGCGTCGGCCGGACTCGAGATCAATTCCTGCAATTGGTCGAAGAAGCTTTGCGTGAAGAAGGAACTGAGACGGCACAAGCGCGTCAGAATGCTGTGCGTGAGGGAACCTGGGACGCACGGGCAGAGTGGGTCAGCGATTTGATTGAACAGGCACTGAGCGCAAATAGCACGCGCTGAACGGAGCGCGGACATCCTGTCCGCTAGCGCCGCAGGCGCCCTGCTCTCCAAACAAGCTCACAATCGTTTTTCGCGCTTCGCGCTCAGGCGGACAAGGATGTCCGCGCTCCACGAAACCATCACACCCACCAGCGCAAACAGAAAATAATCCACCGCCAGCACGTAACGGTATTCAGTGTGTACGATCGATTGCACGCAAAAAAAGTAGACGGGCACGACCGCCAAAATGATCAGCGCCTGGCTCTGTTTTTTGATGATTAGCAGCGCGAGCCCCAGGATCGCCAGCGGCAGAATCACCGCAGTCAAAAAAATCTTCTGCATGCCATGAACCAGCAGCCGCGGATAGCGGGTCCAGAGCCGATGCGCGGGTCCCAGCTCGAAGAGCTTGATTGGGCCGACTCTCACCAACGGATTTGGGGGATTCGACGCTTCGTTGCTGAAGACGACTTGCACTCGCTGGTTGCTGTTCGCAACGAAAGGAAGTTGAACCAGATTTGTTGGCTGCGCTTCCGCGCTTGTGTTCTCGATCGTTTCGACGATCGTTGACGAATAGACTTTACCGCCGGGTTGTACGACGCTAATCCTCATTCGGCCGCGCTCAATTGAGATTGGGGCAGTGAACACATAGTCATTGTTCTGCTTTACATTCACAACGTTCGAAGAGAATTGGTCTCCATATTTCGAGTCATCGCCGACGAGGGTGAGCCGGCCACTGGAGGGCTCATATGAAACCTTTATTTGCGGAGACAGACCAACTCCGGAAAAAGATAGCTCACCAGGCGTGCCCGTCCAGACCGGTGCCAGACTGTCGATCCCGAGCGGATGACTGACCGGTGGCTCGACAGAAACGAGCCGCGATCGTTCGAGTCTGAGCATCGAGGCCGCCCGACGCGCCATCACTCCCGAAAACCAGAGCGGATGAGAACGAATTACCGCGAAGCCGCGCGACAAACGCGCACGCTCGCGCTCGACGCCGTCGGGATTGAAAAGCGTGCCGTAGTAATCCGGGCGTTGAGACTGTTCCGCTTCCTGCTTCATGATGCCGACGTCTGTATTTGGAATGCCAAACTTTCCCTGCGGGTCGTAATCCGCGATGCCTTCCAGCAAAGTCTGTCCCGCTCCCAACGACAGCGGAATGAAACGATGAAAGACGACCGCGTTTCTGATCGTGAGCGGGAGCACGATCAAGAATGTGCCGAAGACGACCGCCAACGCATACCGCCATTGGCTCCTCATCAACAGCAGCACTGCGGCGGCGAAGAAGAAGGTCAGGAACATCGCATTGGCCCTGAGCCAACAGGAAACGCCAACCAGCACGCCCGCGATGATAAAGGTGACCAGACGTGGTTTGCGAACGGCCCGCACCAGGCAGTAAACCGCTAGCAAGATTGGGAGCACAGCCAGAGAATCAGGCAGTAGCAGCACGGAGTTCCACGCGAACTGTGGCGAGAAAGCAGCCAGCATCCCGGCAACAATGGCCGCGCTAAACGGCAACAATTCTGCGGCTATTAGCAAGATCATTACCGCCGCCAACGAGTCGCAGATGATTTGCACAAACTGTACGGCGGTGTTCGATTCTCCGAAGACTGAAAAGATGCCGGCCATCAAAATTGAATAGCCGGGCGGGTGACCGAGGGTGTTGAGATCGCTTAGCGGCGATGAGGAACTCAGAAATGATGCGACGCCGCCTTGCCGGATCAGTTGGGCAACGCGCTGGTAGTCAGCGGTGACTGCGGTCTGTACTTTTCCAACTTCAAGACGTGTATCATGCCAACTGAGAAGGCGAACTCCGACAGCCACGAGAAAGATCAGGAGATAAATTCCAAAACGAGTGCGCCGCGAAGGAAAATTCCTGATGGAGAAATCGGGCCCGGTTGCAGCCGTGGTGTTATTGCTTTTCATTCGACGCTTTTATCTTCCGCCGGTGAAACCAGGGATTATCGGAGCGCGGCTTTGCCTCTTGATGTGCCGAAAGGCTCTGCCTTCGTGTCGCGTCAACAAGAATTAAGGAGGCTGTGCCTCCAAAGATAACGAGGCGTAGCCTCGTTTACGATAAAAGCTCGACGGTAAAGCGAAGCCTTACCGCACATCAAGCGGCAAAGCCGCAATCGTCATACGTTGACCCAATAACCCGTCGCTCACGCAAGTGGTAATGACTTCATACCGTCGTCTTACTTCATCCTCACCGACCACAGTGTCATTAAAAATCAAATCGAAATTCGACAAATTCTTTCGTCGGCTCGACTTGTTCGAAGCGCGCGCTATTATAAGTCATAGACTGGTCGAGTAACGAAAAACCAATGTGTGGCATCGCCGGACTCATAACCCAAAACCCTGAAACGCGTATCGGCGCGATGCTGGAAGCTATCGAGCATCGCGGGCGGGACGATGAGGGCGTGTGGATATCTGAGCCCATCGAAGCCGACCAGCGAGTCTGCTTTGGTCATCGCCGTTTGTCCATCATTGACACCAGCAGCGCCGGACACCAGCCGATGCTTTCTCACGATGGACGCCTGGTCTTAATCCTCAACGGAGAGATCTATAACTACCGCGAACTGCGGGAGCAATTGACGAGCAAGGGCCGAAGCTTTCGCACGCAGACAGACACCGAAGTGCTGCTCGCGGCATGGGCGGAGTGGGGGGAGGATTGTCTGCCGCGCTTGAACGGCATGTTTGCTTTCGCGCTCTGGGACGACCGGGAGCGCACGCTGTTTCTGGTACGCGATCGGGTCGGTATCAAGCCGCTTTATTATGCGTGTCAGAAGCCCGACCGTCAGGGAGGGCCCTCCTCGCAAGACGCCTCCCTGGTCTTTGCTTCCGAAGTGAAATCGATCCTGGCCGGCGGCTTAATCAAAGCCGAGCTTGATCGCGAGGCGCTGCATCAGTTCCTGACCTTTTTATGGGTGCCCGATCCGAACACGCTGTTTAGTGGAGTCAAAACAGTGCCGCCGGGCCATATCGTGACTTGGCGCGATAACAATCTGACGGTACGCGAGTGGTGGGACATTTCGTTCGACTCGATCCAAGAAGGAAAAAGCGACGCGTGGTGGCAAGAGCAGGTTCTGGAGACGCTCGATCGCGTCACGAAACTCGAGATGGTTGCCGACGTGCCGTTGGGCTCGTTTCTTTCAGGCGGGATTGATTCGTCGTCGATTGTGGCGCTGATGAAGCGTCACAGCAATGGCCGGCGCGTGAGCACGTACACGATCGGCATCGCAGCGGAAGACTTGCGCTATGACATTATTCCCGACGATGTCGAGTGGGCGCGCCGGGTGAATCAACAACTGGACACCGACTATCACGAGATCATGCTGCAGCCCGACGTGGCTGAGCTGCTGCCAAAGCTTGTCTATCACATGGACGAGCCGGCGATCGATATGGCGATTCCCAGTTACCTCGTCTCGCTTGCGGCACGCGAAACACTGACCGTGATGTTGTCCGGGATGGGCGGTGACGAAGTCTTTGCCGGCTATCCACGCCAGTTGGCGATGAAACTTGCGGGCGCGTTCGATCCGGTGCCGCAGATGCTGCGACGCCCGGTCATGAAAGCGCTGGCGCACGTTTTGCCGGGAGGGATGCCGGGCAAGTTGACCGCACCGCTCCGCAACGCGAAAAAATTCGCGCGCAGTGCGGCACTGGATTTCGAGGATCGTTACCTGGGTTATGGCACTTACTTTACAGACGAAGTGAAGGCGCGACTCTACACGGATGATGCACGCGAGGCGACTTTGGAGGTTGATGCGTACGCGGCACATCGCCGGTATTTTGCGCGAGCCAAAGGAGCCGCGCCGCTGAACCAACTGCTTTACGTCGATCTGAAAACGTTTCTGCCGTGCTTGAATCTCATGACGACGGACAAGACGTCGATGGCCGCGAACCTGGAGGTGCGGGTGCCTTTTCTCAATCAGGAAATGTTGGAACTGACCGCGCGCATGCCGCCAGACTTGAAGCTGCGCGGACTGAAGCGCAAGTACATTTTGAAGCGAGCGGCAGAACAACTCTTGCCGCGTGACGTTGTGTGGCGAAAGAAAGCCGGGTTCGGCGCGCCGATCCGATCGTGGCTGCGCGGCCCGTTGCGGCCGATGGTTGAAGATTTGTTGTCGGAAGAGATGGTGAAACGGCGCGGCCTCTTCCGCCCGGAAGAAGTGAAGCGCGTGATCGATGCGAATCTTTCAGGTCGAGAGGACTATAACCTGCAGGTGTTTCAGTTACTGACGTTGGAGTTGTGGCAGCGGGCTTTTATTGATGGATGAGTTCAACGACCGAACAACTTGTCGATGAGGTCGTCGCGACTTAAGTTGAAATGGACGGCGACTTCATCGAGTATTCCTGCCAAGGTGCCGATTCGTAGCGGGTCATGATTGGGAATGGTAATGTGGTGCTCGCCTCGTGCGGAGGTAGTCAAGCGCATGTGGCTCCCGGTTTGTCGAGTGACCGAATATCCTAATATTTTAAGGACTTTTGTAAGGTGCTCGCCGGAAATATCGCGTGGGAGTCTCATGCCGCGATTACTTCTTCCCTAACAAAGTGAAGCCTAATCACCTTCGGGCCTTGACCTGCTTCGAAGTGGCACCGCACTGCGTCTCGTACCTGCTGACGCAAGGTTTCCAGGTCGTCAGCCTCAGTAAAAATGGAAGCTCCTAATGCTCGGGCGGTATATCCTCCTTCGGGCGCATTCTCAACCATAAAGATCATTTCATCCATGAGAAACCTCCTACAATCGAATAATCCGTGCCCGGCTATCGCGCCGCAAATCTCCGTTGAGCGCATTGCGCGTGTCCACGATCAGCGGGGCCAGCTCAATGATTCGGCGGTAATCGATCTGGCTGTGATTGGTAACGATCAGGACACAGTCCGAGGTTTGGATCTCTTCGTCGCTTAACTCAACCGATGACATTGGCTCGCCGCCGCCTTCCGTATGCGAGTCGTCAAAACGGACCTGGCCCACAAACGGATCGTGATAGCGCACCTCACAGCCCTTGCTGCGCAAACGATCGATGATGGACAGAGCCGGGCTCTCGCGCACGTCGTCGATGTCCCGCTTGTAAGCCACGCCCAGCAGCAGGATGCGCGACCCTTTCATCGCTTTGCGATCGTCATTCAACCCGTCAGCTACCAGTTGGACCACGTGTTCGGGCATGCGCGAATTTACTTCTTCGGCCAGGCTGATGAAGCGCGAATCGAAACCATGCTGCCGAGCTTTCCACGAAAGATAATGCGGATCGAGCGGAATGCAATGCCCGCCAATGCCTGGGCCTGGATAAAACGGCATGAAGCCGAACGGCTTAGTGGCGGCCGCGCGAATCACCTCCCAGGTGTCGATGTTCAGCGCATAGCAGAGCCGGGCCATTTCGTTCGCCATGCCGATGTTGACGGCACGAAACGTATTTTCCAAGAGCTTGGCTGCCTCAGCGACGCGCGCCGAGCTGACCGAATGAACGTCGTTCACGACTTGTGAATACAGTTGCGTGGCCGTCTCCGTCGAATCGTCGGTGACGCCGCCGACGACTTTCGGAATGTTATGAGTTTGAAATTCAGGATTGCCGGGGTCGACGCGTTCGGGCGAGAAAGCCAAGAGAAAATCTTCGTCTAATTTCAGGCCAGTCGACGCCAGCATCGGCAACAATACTTCGTCGGTCGTGCCGGGATAGGTGGTCGATTCCAGAATCACCAACTGCCCGCGGCGCAGACGCTGCTTAATCTCTTCCGCCGCCGCCAGGATAAAGGAAACGTCGGGCTCTTTGGTCTTTCGCAGGGGTGTCGGAACGCAAATAATAATCGCATCGCACTCCATCAGATGATCGAAGTCGATTGTTGCGCGCAGGCGGCCGGCGTCAACCGACTCTTTCACTTGCCGGGTAGACACGTCGCCGATGTACGAATGGCCGGCGTTAATCTGCTCGACCTTCTTTTCGTCAACTTCGAATCCCGTGGCTTTGAAACCTCGGTTGGCAAATTCAGTCGCCAGCGGCAGTCCGACATAACCGAGTCCAATCACTCCGACGTGCGCGCGCTTGTCCTTAATCAGATCGATGATTTCGTTTTTGATCATGAATAGTTCCCGGGCAATGGAGTACAAATCATAAAGGCAGGAAGCCGGCAAAGCCTAATGCTGTGAATGAAGTCAACCAAGCCTAAGTGAGCGGCGCGAGGAGTGTCAAGGCAGTAGTTGGGAGGGTTAGACGCTGCTTTGCCGCCTGATGTGCGGAAGGTCTGTGACCTTCCGGAATGATGGGCTGTGGCTCCGTAGGATCCGAATATTTATAGTTACTGAAGCGGATCAACCATAAGCTCCGCCAGGAGCGAAATGTCATTCTCGCCAGCTCTTGAATAACGATCCAACATTCCGCTCCTGACGAGGAATCTTCATCGAGTCGCGTTCTATAAACATTCCGTCCCTAACGGGACCAAGATTGCCAGCCGCGCGGGCTACCGCCCGTCACAAATCTTGATCACACACTCGGAAGGCGTATCCTTGCAGAGCAGTTCTGCACCTTAAGGAGTCAAGCGGCCAAGAGACACATGACCATACAGCAACTTATCGTTGTGACCTGCGCGTACATGGTCGCGTTGGTGGGCGTCATCTATTTCACGCGGGCAACTTCGCGTCGGATCGCGGGGGCCTTAGCCGGTGGAGCGGCTGTAGGATGTTTCGGGATGGGCGCGATCGTCGTCGGCAACGCGTTGGGCCTGTGGCGCGTGCCGATCTTCTGGACACCGTCCTTCGTGGCGCTGTTCTATCTCGGCCTGGCCATCTCGTGCTCACCGATTTATCTCGTGACCTGGCGGGTGGCGCGCCGGTTCGGATGGCGGGGCTTGGCCGTGTGCCTTGGCGTCGTGGCGATCATCGGCCCACCGCGGGATTACCTGTACGCCGCGCGGTACCCGGCATGGATGGTCTTCGCACCGGGCGTTGCACCTATCATCGCAGACGCCGCGACCTACGTCGGGATTGTGGCCATCGGGCACGCTGTGATGCGCCTCGTCGCCGGCCCCTCGCGTGCGGATCGGTTACGGAACGAACCTTGATCACCCCGGCGCATTAGCCCGCGCGTAAGCAAGGGCTCATAGTTCGGGCGTGCCTCTCGCTGCATGCCACACTCGGGCAATCTCCACGAGCTTCCGCTCGTGATCGACGCGGTAAACAATCCGGTAAGATCGGACAATGATTTCGCGGATAGTTGGTAGGCCGTACTCAGGAACAACTCGGCCAATCTCGGAAAAGTTCTGCAGCTTGTCGGTCTCTGCGATGAGGCGATAACCAAACGTTTCTGCGCGCTGACGGCTGTCGCGTGATATGAAGCTTGCGATGTCGCGGAGGTCGTCGCGGGAGGCCGGAGACCAAATCAGTTTGTAAGCCATGAGGCCAACTGTTTCTTGATCTCGTCGTGGGGAATGCCTTCGCCGCGATCCAGCTGATCGAAACCCTTCTGCACGGCAGCCAGAAACTCAATGCGGTCAGCGATCTCGTCGAGAGAGCAATCGTCCGGCAACTCGCGGACTGTTTGCAGCACCATTTCCTTCTCTGTCATGGGGAAAATTATGCGGCTATGACCGCTTGCAACGCAAGCGCCTTCAGGACATGCGGAGTGAGTCTTGATCCCACGCTCGAATGGCGTATCATGCGGAACAGTTTCGCAGGTTGAGCCGTTGGGTGACCAAGCCGATCGGTATCCGATGCAAGAATGGAAGGTTCCAGCATGAGCATACTACCAACAACTAGCCTCCTCTCATTGCGCGAGGCCGGATTCGACGAGTTCCAACTGCGAGATAGGATCTTCGAAGACCCTACCATCCTTGGGCTAGGAAATCTGGAGCCGCTGACCAAGGAAAAGTCCCAGCCTCAAGGGGGTCGCCTTGACCTGTTGCTGAAGAATCCGGAAGACGATTCGATGTATGAGGTCGAAATTCAGCTTGGTCCAACGGATGAATCGCACATTATTCGGACAATAGAATATTGGGAGAGCGAGAAACGCCGCTGGCCAAGGCGCAGCCACACGGCAGTGCTCGTCGCAGAGAACATTACGAACGTTTCTTCAACGTTGTAAATCTCCTCAGCCAAGCCGTTCCAATAATCGCGATTCAAGCGAACGTTGTCGTCGTTGGTGGTCTTAAGGCGCTTCATTTCACAAAGATTCTCGATTCTTACGAGGAACCAGAGGAGTCGGACGCCCCACAAGCAACCTACGACGAGAATCACTGGCTTGAGAAAAGCCCTGCTGGCCTGGAATGCGCGAGATGGTACAAGGAGCAGCTCGACAGACTCTATGCGGACGTTCCGATCAAGTATTTCGAGTCCTACATCTCCCTTACAGTCGGCGGTACGGCCCGCGTTTGGATCAATCGCCGACAGAAGAATCGGGCATTCATTGATGTGAAACCAGCGGCAGCAAGCTTCTCTGAGACCGTTGACTTTCTAAACGGTCAGACCTTGCCCTTCGGAACGAGAAGTGGCAAGTATCTCACCTTCAACGTGAGCCTCGCAGAACTTCGCGAAGCGGAGGCTGTTCATGTGTGGCTGCTTCAGCGCCTAGCACCGGAGCTCTCTAGGGACCGCGCAGCTTTCTGACCGCCGCTCTTAGTTCACTGCAAATCCAATAACGAAGGAGAGACCACCATGCCACCTCTAGCCATCGACACCGGAAACACGGCTTTCATGCTGCTCTGCTCCAGCCTGGTCATGCTGATGACGCCGGGGCTGGCTTTCTTCTACGGCGGCCTGGTCGGGCGCAAGAATGTCCTGGCCATCATGATCCAGAGTTTCGTGTCCATGGGTTGGACTACAGTGCTGTGGTGGGCGTTTGGTTTCTCGGTTTGCTTCAGCGGTGATTTGAAAAGCGGCACGGATTTCTTTGGCATCCTGGGAAACTTCCACTGGGCTTTTCTCCGCGGAATCACTTTGGACACGCCGTCTTTGATCAACCCGTCGATCCCGATGTTTGTCTTCTGCGCTTACCAGATGATGTTTGCGATCATCACACCGGCGCTGATCACGGGCGCGTTTGCGAATCGCGTGACCTTCAAAGCGTACATGCTGTTTCTCACCGCCTGGCTCACGCTGGTCTACTTTCCGTTTGTGCACATGGTTTGGGGCGGTGGAATAATGGCGAGTTGGGGCGTGCTGGATTTCGCCGGGGGCATCGTGGTCCACAACATCGCCGGCATCGCCGCGTTGGCGTCGGTGCTATATGTGGGCCGGCGCAAAGTTGCTGATGCCGGGCCGCATTCGATCCCGCTAGTAGCGCTGGGCACGGGGATGCTCTGGTTCGGTTGGTACGGCTTCAACGCGGGCAGCGAGTTTGGCGTCGATTCGGTCACGGCGGTCGCGTTTCTCAACACAGATCTCGCCGCCAGCTTCGCGGCGATCGCGTGGCTCTGCATGGACTGGATGACAACGAAGAAGCCAAAGTTTCTCGGCTTGTTGACCGGCGCCGTAGCGGGCCTGGCCACGATCACGCCGGCCGCTGGTTATGTTTCACCGGCCACGGCCTGTCTGATCGGAATCGTCGCGGGGGTTGTCTGCTTTTACGCTGTGGCGCTAAAGAACAAACTCCGTTGGGACGACGCGCTGGATGTCTGGGGCGTGCACGGCGTTGGCGGCTTCCTCGGCATCGTGCTTTGCGGCGTCTTCGCAACCACGCTCTTCAATCCAGCGGGGACAGATGGCTTGCTGCGTGGCAACCCTCACTTCTTCCTGGTCCAACTTGGCGCGGTGCTTCTTTCTTCCGTCTGGGCGTTCGTCTTTACTTACGGGACGTTGTGGATCATAGACCGGATCACTTCGGTGAAAGTCGATGAAGCGGGCGAGACGGAAGGACTGGATATGGCGATCCATGGCGAAGCCGCCTACCCTGAAGGCATTTGAGCAACGGATAGAACCTATGACGTGCTCTAACTGCGGACTGATCGTGGATAAGCGATGATGTCTCGCTCTGCCAACTCCATCATTTCTGCAAACAGTTTCGGCGCGTCCGCGCGAAAGAACCGCATCCCTCGCACCATAAGGTCGCGGCAGGCTTCCGCCGAAACGTATTTCTGAAACCAAGCCGGCATGTCCGGATGCACCACGCGACTCATGTCGTGGGCGTAGGTTTGCACTATCACCCGCTGTCCCCGGTAGTCGATACACGGCGCCTCGAAAACTTCGTCGTGGTACACGCGCACGGGAAACTTTTCCTTCCAGGCATCGTCGACGCAGTAACCGAACGAAATGTAATTCGTCGTCGCGCCCAGGCCGACAATCTTTCCGCCGCCTTCGATCAATTTATAGTAAGGACTGCCTGTGTCGTACGGATAGGGAGACAAGTGATGGGTGGCGGTGATGTCCGCGGCGGCCGGCCCGATCGCGCAGACGGATTTGGTGGGGTGTAAACTGCGCACAGCGCCGCGTTGCCGCCGCGCAAACTCCGTCAGAATCCCCGTATATGAAGGCGTCCGGCGCACATCAAACACCTTGCCCTGCCGCAGGTATTCATAGGAGGAAATTCGATGATTCGGATAAGTCGGAAACAGGACTGTCCCCGAAGCACCGATGATTTCCCGAATCAGAAACAAGATGCGGTAGAAAGGAAACGCCAGGTTTAATCCGTCCATCCCGCTGTGAACGTAAACCAGATCGCCTTCATTCAAGTTAAGATCGTTAGCCAGGATTGCCCTGAAATCTTCCTCGGTCAGAGGCGGCAGGGACGCGACTCGGCGACATTCCCGGGCCCACTTCGCGCGCCGCAGAGACGTCACCGCCCTGTCTGGCAAGATCGTTCTGGCGATTCTTTGCAGATCCATATCAGACGATCTCTATCAGCGTCGCGCCCCATGAATAGCCGACCCCAAAACCAACCAGCGCCACCCGGTCGCCCTGCTTAATGCGACCCTGCTCAGTGGCGCTCTCGAGCGCAATCGGGATAGTCGAAGAAACCGTATTGCCGCACAGCTCCATGTCGATCCAAAACTTGTCCGCGGGAATTTTCATCTTGGCGCGTAAGCGCTCGAGCATGAATTTGTTCGCCTGATGCGGAACGATGAAATCGATCTGATCGAGAGTGAGTCCGCACTTGTGCAACAGCCGGCCCAGAGCTTCGGGTACAGTCTTCATGGCGAATCCGAAAACATCGGCGCCGTCCATGAAAAGGTTCTGCTCCGAACGCCAGTTGCCGGCCGCATCTTCTTTCTCAACCGCGGTGTCGGCGGTGGGGGGACAGCGCAAGCCCCCGGCCTTAACCATGATCTGATTTGCCCCGCGTCCATCGGTTCCCAAAACGAACGGCCCAATTAATTCCCGTTCGGCCGGCGCTGAACCAATCAGCGTTGCCGCCGCGCCGTCGCCGAACAGAGTAAGCAGCGAACGATCGCGTCGATTAATAAATTTCGTGTAGGTATCAGCCGTGACCAGCAGAACATTTTCGGCTGTGCCCGCTTCGACCAGACTCTTTGCCAGCGCCAGGCCATAGACATACCCTGAGCAACCCTGGTTGATATCGATAGCGCCGCAATCAGTTCTAAGTCCCAGGCGATCCTGCATCACGCAAGCGGTCGTGGGGGTGAAGTAATCCGGACTCTGCGTGCAAAAAATCAGGAAATCAATTTCTGCCGGCGCATGAGCACCGTCGGCAAACAAACGCTCGGCTGCGGCCACACCAAGATCCGATGCACATTCATCGGGAGCGGTAACGCCGCGCACGGCGACACCCGTCTTTGCGAGAATCTGTCCGGCATGCCAGTCGCCGAATTCTTCAGCCAGTTGTTCGTTAGTCAGTTTTCCGGCAGGTAAGAAAGATTTGATCGCCTTGATTGCTGCTCTGTTCTGCATGATGATTTGTTCGCGATTCATTATAGCCGGATCGCTCATCCTATTTCATAACTGAGCGCGGCTACGTTAGAATCGCCGGCGAGGAGAAAATGAATGGCCACCGACGAAAGAGTCAGCAAAGCAGTTTTCAGCGCCGTTGATGAACTCAACACACAGTTGCCCGCCGGCGTCAGCGTGGAAAAATCTCTGGACGCGCCGTTGTATGGCGCGGGAGGCAAGCTGGAATCACTCGACTTTGTGACTCTGATTATGGAAGTCGAGGAAAAGATCAACGCTGAGTTCGGGACTGACATCACCATCGCCGACGAAAATCTGCTGTCGAAAGCGAAAAGCCCTTTTTCCACGCTGCGTACCTTGATTGAATACCTGGAAGAGCTGCTAAAACAACCCGGCGAGTCAGTCTAGAGTCAAGCTTTAGCTTGCTAACTATTCAACAACCTCTAGAGGTTGAACTGGCTTTGCCCGAAAGGTCGCTCAACCGAGTGACTTCTCGGGCAAACAGCACTTCTGCCCGAAAAGTCAGTTTACCTCAAAAAGATTCTGATAGGGTTATTGGGTCGGGCGTTGTCACTGACTCGGCTGTTAGTGGTACGCTTGCGGGTATGCCTCCCTCCTACTTGCTCATTTCTCATTCGTCAGACGCGCCACGGTATATCAAGACACGCAAAGCTTACCTATCTACCCGATTGGTTTCGGAGAAGGGTGGGCTTGTGTGAATGGCTAGTCGGCGGCTGCGATCTGGACTCAAACTGTGCAAGGACGTTTACGCAGAGGTCAAAAACCTGCATTGGGTGCGTCGTATGACCGCTCTATATGGCGCGTCTATCGTTTTGTACCATCTCACCGTTGTTATATGGCCGGAGATAGGTCAAGCCGTTGCAAAGATTCCAAAGTTGAATGCTCTTCTTTCGTGGAGATCTTGGGGCATTCTAGCCTTGATTATCTTGATAATTTTTATCATTGACGGCGCACAGCGAGTGCAAAGGCGGAAACTGGGCAAGCAGGCTGGGCGACATCGGGCTGAGGTTGTTGCGTGGGACACACGCGTTGGCAGTCTCGATCAGAGAATAGGCGAGTTGGACAAGCAAGTTGCCGAGCTTTTGGGTCGCCCGAAGCTAGACGGATTCTTTCATGACATTTCACCCTATTTTTATTACGCCGAGGGTTGGCCTGAGTTAAAGCAGGGAGAGAAAATCAAGCCCTTTAGTCCACCGCCAATTCTTGGCATGGAAATAGTGATGAGTTTGCGTCTCATTAACAATTCGCCTGCGCCAACAACGCTGCACAGTTTTAGCTTGGCAGTGGAATGCGAGGGCAAGAAATGGCTTGCGGCTCATGCAGAGGAGGTCATGGTACGGGGTAGCGTTCCCCTTTTCGCAATGCCTCAAGCGTCGAAACCGAGGCTGAATTTTGTTTCGTATCTCGACGCGCCTGACAAGCGCCTTACCCAAGGAACAGGTGTAGATGGGTTATTAGTGTTCCGGCTCCCAGGAATGACCTCCGCTGCGTTGCCGAAGCGTGAAACGAGCATCTCATTAACGCTCTACGTCGAAGATGCGTGGGGAAAGCGGCATCCAATTCAGGATCAATGGGGGCCATCCCCTCGACCGTCGCTCAAGATAAGTAGCGATTAAGCGGCCTTCTCTTTCGTGAGTTCTTTGTATTCGAGATGCGATGAGCCTTTTCCCTGCGCGGTCGATCACCTTGGAAGTTTCAATTTATCATCAATCGAAACGTCCGTAGAGACTCCCGCTAACCGCGCATGTCGGGAACCAGCGCAGACGCGAGGCTTAGACTGAGTTCGAGGTTGAACTCTGAACTCAAACTAACTTTCCAAAACCACGCCAACTATTCCTATTGTGCCAGCCGATGATTACATCCTGAGCGCCCACGTCGTCCCACCACGATTCGAACTCTGCACGTGAAATGTAAAACGTGGTCGGCGCCACCAGATGGTCAAAGACGATCGAGTGCTGCTCGCGCCAGTTGAAGCCGGACACGAAACTTAAATAATCGTTATAGAACAAATGTCGCGCCAGGGCCCAGCCGCGCTTGCTTCGATTCAACGGTCCGTAGAACACCTTCGTCACCGCATACATGATTGCCGCTGGGAACTTTGAGAGATGAAACAACCAGCGAGGATTCATCCGCGACGTCACATATTCGCGGACAGGATTAACGAGCCAGACGATCCAGCCGTTGTTCTCAGCGCCATAGATCCACGCAGACATGTGGCCGCCCGGCTTGACCTTCGCTACCAGCGACTTAAAGCCGCCGCGCGGATCCGGCAAGTGATGCAGCACGCCCAAAGAGAAGGCGTAATCGAAAACCGCGCGCAAGGGCAAATGGTAAATGTCAGCCTGGATAACGTGAGCGTTTTCAATCCCGCGCGTCGAATCAAAGGCCAGATCCACCGCGTCGCTTAAATCGACTGCCACGATATCGCGCGCTTCCCAGCGCGCAATCCGGTGCGTATGCCGTCCTTTGCCACAGCCTCCTTCGAGGATTATTTTTCCTTTGCAGAACTCGGGACGGACGGGGGCAAGCCAGCCCAGCAACTCATCGCCGTACTTTTCATCCTCATGAGAAAACGCCTGCCACGACCAACCGAAGCTTTCAGCCGTCGCCTGCTTACCGGTTCCCACCTCGGCCAGATCCGCAAAGCGCGGAACCCCACGGCGAATCGCAAAGGTTCTGAGACAGCCTACACACTCCAGCTCGCCCGAAATGATTTCGATTCCTTCTTCCTTCAGAACTGAGCGCAGACGAATCGAGGCTTCGCATGACGGGCAAGCCAGATAATCAAGGAGTTTTTTCTTCATGGAACAGTCAGCGAAGATATCAGAAGCCGGACTGTAAGGGAGGGCCAGCGTGAATGCCTAACGGTCTAAGTGTTAGCGAATGGTGTGTGATTGCCTATGGCCGTCCCTTGCGGTCGGGCCTCTGACGCGTCTCATGCGATCGACGAATTCCCTAATGGCGAGACCGGCAAAGACAGTGAGCACAGAGTGCATCGGCAGCCCATAGCGAATGTGCGTGTGCATCATCGATCCGACTACCCAATAATAGAACACGGTTGCCGCCATTATTCCGGTCGTGCGCCAATCCAGACGACACGCCAGGATCACGCCCACGAACATCAGCGGCAGCAGAATGTAACGCAAGGCGCTCTGCAACATTCCCAGACCATTGACGAACACCGCCAGAATTCCTCCTTGCCATTGGGTTGGCAGACACTTCCGGCTGGTGACATTGATGCCCGCGCTGCCATAAATTCCCGAAGGCGCGCCTGCATATTTCATTACGGCGGCCATCCGGTGAATGACCGTGCCAACGTACCAGAAAGGATGCTGCTTGATGATCGCAACGGCTTTGCGCGTGCGTTCGCGGTCGCGTTGAATCCCATCCGGATAATAAAGATCGAAAGGCGCGTCGGGTGAAACATGCAGGGCGGCGCGTTCTTGCTCGACAAGATCGCGATCATTTGGCGCCGCGCCGAACTCTTTAGCTCCTCGTTCAGTCTCGCCTATCCCTTCCCAAAGATTCGTTCCCACGCCCAACCCGGTCGGCACAAACGCATGGAACGCCATGACGTTGCGCACGATGACCGGGCCGATCACCAGCATTGCTGAAAGGATTACACCGCCGCTCAAGATCAAACGCCGGCGCCAATTGGCTTGCACAAACAAGAACAAGGCGAGCGCCCAAAAGAACACCAGCAACATTGCGTTGGCACGGAGCCAGCATGAAGCTCCCACTAATGCGCCTGCGCCAATGGTCCAGCCAAGGCTCTTCCTCTTCGCCGCCAGGAGGAGCAGCCACGCCGCGGCCACGACAATCCATGCGGTGGGCGCATCGGCCAGGGGCGCCGCGCCGGAAAGCGCTAGCAAAGGCCAGAGCGCCGCAATCCCGCCAGCCCATAATCCCGCACGCCAGCCAAAAGCTGTCACCCCCAGGCCTACAATCAGCAGCACCGAAAAAGAATCGAGCACCCACTGAACATTTTGCACCGCGGCCGGAGACCGGTTGCCGGTCAAGGTATAGACGAAAGCCAGCCATAGCGGATAACCCGGCGGATAAATCGCCGCATCCGTGTGCGAGGGATCGTCGATCCAAAACATGGATGCCCGACCATCAAGCCAATTCTGCGCCTGACGATCAAAGGATCCGTAGATGCCGCTGGGAAACCAACCCGGTTCGTCAAGATGAGCGCGCAAAAAATCCGCCGTCAGCGCGCGCACGGAAAGAGCCAGCGCCAGAATGAAGAGCAGCGCGAGGACGCGCCTGTGTCTTAGCGATGAAAACCTAAGCCAGGTCATTGATGGCCGCATCGTTTTGAGGCCCCCGCGAATGGCTGGAATCTTGGAGTGCGGTGGCAAGCGCAGCGCGACACCGCTTTGGATTGGTGGGGGCATGGCCTGCAGTCAAAGCCTCACCCAGCAAATTAGTTTCTTGCCAGAAGTGGTACCCCAAACTAAAGCGCCGTCGCCGCTTCGCTCTGCCGGCGCACTCCATAAAAAGCCGCGCTCATTTCCACGCCGAGACAATCACGTTCCACCCAATATTTTTTTGCAATCGCCGGAATACGCCGTCAGGAATAATCCGCCCGAGAAAGTAAAACTCCGAGCGCGTCAGTTGCTCGACCTGCGTCTTGACTTCACTGAACATTGAAAACAGATCGCGCGCTTCACGGCGGCTGTAGACCTTCACGAGTGGATTTCCGCCGCCCTCGTTGAACTCTACATACTTGCTCATGATGTCCGCGGGCGAGTTTCCGCGCAGCAGTTCGCCTCCAAAAATTCCGTGACGAACAATTACCTGCCCCCAGTAACCCAGGGAGCCCCGATGATAAAGCATCACGCGCGCCTCACCGCCCGGGCGCAGCACGCGGTGTACTTCGCGCACGGCGCCGGCGGTATCGGGCGTGTGGTGCAGCACGCCGTTGGAATAAACGACGTCGAAACTCTCGTCTGCAAAAGGCAAGTGCTCGCCATCGCTAATCGCAAACTCGCCACGCGCGCCATAGACGGCAAAGTGTTGCCGCGAGATCTGGATCGAGCGCGGAGTTAGATCAACCCCTGTGACTGATGCGCCGGCGCGCGCGAACTGCAAGAGGTCAGTGCCCATACCGCAACCCACCTCGAGCAAACGGGCGCCGGCGAAATCTTTGAAGCCCATTACCTCGGGCATCCACGGCGCGTAATCGGTGTAGCGATGGCGCTCGACGGCGTCGAAAAATTCCCTGGTACCGAACTCGTGCCCGCGACCATAGACGGCGCCGCACGGGTCTTCGCCCCACTGTTCGCGGGCACGTTGTTTTTCGTCGGCGGCAAGATCGCGATGATCAGTCACAAAGCTTCAATCAGTTGATCGAAAATAAAACCAGTCAATGAGCCATCTTCGATGGCTCGTTGCGCAGTTTCGAGCCACGTCGGTGTTTGCTCAGAAAGAAATCTTCGCCCATGCCTGATATGCGTCAAGCACATGCAGTGCATTATGTTTCCAAGTATGCTCAGCGATCGCTGCATCTCGCGCCGCTGCACCCAAACGTTCGCGCAACTCTCGCGATCTACTCAATCGCAGAATAGCGTCGGCCAACTGACGCGCATTTCCTGGCTCAGTCAGCAGCGCGGTTTCTTCGTCAACCAGGACCTCGCCAATCTGTCCCAGACGACTGGCGACTATGCCTTTGCCCATGGCCATGTACTCGAACAACTTTGTGGGCGAGCCAAAAAACTCGCTGCCATCTTCCAAAGGCACGTGTGGCGACAAGAGAATATCGCAGGCGTCCAGCAAAGCCGGAACGCGCTCGTGCTCGACGTGACCGGGAAAAATCACCTGCTGCTCTTTTCCCGCGGCGCCAACAATTCGCTGAACCTCTTCGCGTAACTTCCCGGCGCCGACCAGCAGAAAACGCACTTTGGAATCATCAGGCAGCAACGTAATAGCCTGGGCCAAGGCCAACACTCCATGCCATGGACCAAAGGTGCCGACGAAACCCGCGAGTGTTTCATCTTCAGCTACGCCCAGATCTCGACGAACAGCGTCGCCACCAACGTGTGGACGAAATTTTTCGGTATCGACGCCGTTTGGATTGACGATAATCTTTTCATCCGCGATTCCGGCTTGCAGAAGATTGCGGCGCTCGACGTCCGCTACGACGAAAATGCGGGCCGCGGCTTCCAGGTTCAAACGCTCGAATCTGGCCAGCAGCGGCAGCATGTCCCCTCGGTCCCAATGCTTTCCCATCCAAACTTCCGACCCGTTGTATTCAAGGAACAGCGGCACTCCGGTGCGCAGACTGGCGGCAACGCCGGCCCAGCTAAAACGAGCATAACGCTGGTAAATCAGATTAACTTGCGAATGCTCGATCTCTCTCAGCGCTCCCGCGGAAAAATTTAGATTGTTCCGCAAGTCGACAGCCGCGCGTGTCGAACCCAGCGGTTCGGGAACGATTAACGTCAGCTTGCTCCGATCGATTCCGGCTATGTAGTCGTTGCTGATCACCCTAATCGCTGCACCTAACTCAGTGGCCGCGTTGATGAAACCATTGATGTGTGTTGCCGCGCCACCGGCTTGCGTGCCGACGCCGGGGGTGCTGCGCAGGTAGGCGATTCGCGGTGATTCACATTCTCGAGAAATAGAATGTTGGCATGAGCCCCCCCTAACGGTCGGGCTCATGCCCCGCCCAATGTTCGCTCGACTCTTAACGGCCCGCTCGAGTTTCTTCAGACCGGAATAAGACCGAGCAATCGCCAGTGCACTGAGGGTTGATTCACTGGCAAAACGAAACGGCGTCCGCGCCAGGATGCCCGCGCTGGTCTCTTCCCGCGAGTTGCCGCTCGCATCGAATAGCACAACACGACGCGCGCCCGCCAACGTGCCAAAAAGTAGCAGGTCGTTCTGTCCGCTCTGCCAGGCGAGTCGCTCGGTGGCTACTGCAAAGATATCCGGGCGAAGCGAATGCAGCGCGCGAATGCGACCGAGCGGCCCGGAGCTTTCGAGTTGGCCGCGCGAGATATCCTCGATGCCGGTGCCGGGATACTTCTGCTGCAACCATTCGCGGGCCCGGTCCGGATCGCCGCTAAGCACAAGCAAAACAATTTTCATCCAGATTCACTCTTGGTTGGTGACGCCAGACGGACCTGCACCAGCAAGTTCCTGAACTCGTGAGTGCGCAAGAGAAATATCTCAGCCGGGCGCCGGCCGGTTTTCAGGCAAAAGTAAACCGCCACGAACAAAAAAATTAATGTATAGCTGATCGTCGAAGTGAGCGCCGCACCGCGCGCGCCAAACACCGGCACCAGGGCCAGATTAAGTCCCAAGCTGACGGCCAGCGTGATCAACCAGAACACCGGAATCGCGAGCGGCAGGCCGGTTCCCGCGAAGTGCTGCACTAAAACGGACTCAATTCCGATCAGGCATACTCCGGGCAGCAGGATCAGCAACTGGATCGTGCTGTCGGCGAAGCGAGCACCATAAATGAGCGGCAGAAGGAACGAGCCGGCCGCGGCAACGACGCACATAATCAACATCACGAACGATACATGTCGCGTAACCTGAATCGCGAATTCACCACGCGGGTCCTGGTAAGCAGCGACGCGCGGGAACAGCAGCATAGCGATCACACCCGGCAACATGGTCAGCAAGTTTGCTACTTGCGAGGCGACTGCGTACACGCCCGTCTCGGCCGCGCCGCGAAAGTGATTCACAAACAGGAGATCGAAGCGAAATATCAGTATGGCCGCCACTAGCGGAATGAAAAACTTTAGGCCGTAACGAAGCGCGCTCTTGAACAGCTCGCCGCTGGGGCGAAAGGGCATACGAGCTTTCTGCCTGGCCACCAGACGACCTATTGTCCAAAGCATGACCACGCTCAACACAACCGTCGCGGCGGTATTGAAAGAGACGAGCACCTTCAGAGTCGAACGCAATATCAACAGGACGACAATCGCATTGAACAACGCCAACGCGGGCGCCATCGCGTCCATAAAATTAAGCTGGCGGATTCGATCCATCGCCAGCAGAACGTTGAGGCCAAGCGACAGCAGAAACTGGAATGGAATCGAGAGGGCC
>JAWVCT010000097.1:0-34044 GCA_033858155.1 Blastocatellia bacterium | reverse complement strand
TCAGACTGCCCGTTGTCGTTACGGAACAAGCCTTCGTAGTTACCGGTCAGGCTCGAGAAGACGTAGGAAGCGATGAACTGATAGTTATTCGTAAAGCGCTTCGTAGCCGTCAATTCTAGTGCGCGGTAAAAACGCTGGGCGCGGCCAAAGCAACGCGGAGCATGTGGATCGGCTGGATCCGTACTACCCTGACAAGCTGCCTGTTCCGTGGTGCCCGGTTCGTTCCGTCCCGGATTGAAGAGGAAGTAGTTGTTGCCATCGTCAAACGAGCCATCTTCGACCACGTTTCGCATGTGACGATAGATGCCGCGCGCGCCGAGGGCAAAATCTTTGACGATCTCGTACTCAATACCGCCAGTATATTCACCAATACTCTGCGGCTTTAGACCTGCATCGATTGGAGTCGCCGAATTGCCAAGATTAACTGGCGTAAATCCGGTGGCTATGGTGGCGTTGGAAGGAGCACTGTACCGATTAACGTTAAAGTTTTTGTCGGTTTGGCTGCCTCCGCCCGCAGCGCGGACGTTAACATCCAGAGGGATTGGAGTCTCAATGTATGTCGCATAGTTCGCGAACAACTTGCCCTTACCCTTCCCCGTGAAATCCCAAGTCACTCCCAGGCGGGGCGCCGTGTTGGCCCAGAAGTTGTTGAACTTAACGTACGTTCCTCCGCCTGCGGCGTAGGCTTGCTGGTAATCCCAGCGAGCGCCGATATTTACTTGCCAGTTGGGTGCGAACTTCCAGTCGTCCTGGATATAGAAAGCTTCCGCACTCGTATACGAGTTTGCCACGAGCTCGAAATCACGCACGCGGGTAGTCGTTCTTACGAGGAACGGGTTGTTAAAGGCCTCGGCCGCCGTGATCGCACCAGTTGTTACCGATGTAATGCCAATCGTCGCCAGTGCCGCGGTCGCGTTCGTCAGACGAGCGGTAGCCGTGGCGCTCGGGCAGACAACCTGGGCACCCCGTGTCGTGCAGACGCTGAAGTTATTCGTAATGCGAACCCCATTCGTCTGGTTGACATCAGCACCGTTTACAAACGCAACTCCAAGCGGGTTTCCGTAGGTTACGGCCGGCCCGCTCGAAAGTGTCTTGATGTCATAAATGTTGCGGTTCCACTCAAAGCCCCACTTAACGGTGTGCTTGCCCGCGATATTCTGCATGTGCGCGTTGATTTCGTAGCGATTTCGCTTCTGAGGTCCGAAAAGACCGAAGCCCGGACCACGTGCGAAACCACGCTGCAACGATCCGCCACGCCCATCGACAAAGTCGATGAAACCGGTGGCCGTGCTACCGGAATCGACGCCAGTCTGTGTGACCGGAAGAACCCCTCCCGCTCTCAGCACCGAGAAGTTGTCGGTGATTAAGGGTTGGTCCGTTGCAACCGGAATTGTATTAGCTCTCTGAAAGTGAAGCCCCCCTGAGATCTCGGCGATGAAGTTATTCTTGATCGTGGAGTTCAGACGAACTGCGTAGTTGTGTCCGCCCGTCTCTTGCGTGCCTGTGAACGCGTTGATGTCCGAGCCATATCCGGAAACGTTGTTTAGCGCTGCCGTTGCCAGAAAGCCCTTAACCTTGGTGAAATCGCCAAAAGTGGAGAAGGTCAGGGTGTTCTTACCGTTGAGCGCCCAGGTTACTTTGCCGGCATAGAAAGGAATGGTGACCTTGTTCGTTGCGGGCGTGTGGAAAGTCTGCGTCAGATAGTAGTTCGTCCGGCGCTGCGGATTGAAGGCCCCAAAGAACCAAATCTTATCTTTCTTGATCGGACCACCGATGTCGCCGCCGAGGTCAGTCTCTGAGAAACCATTCGCGGTAGATCCTGTGAAGGGAAAGTTCTTCACGGCGCGAACCAGGCTCTTGGTGGTTCCGTAGCCAAAAAGGTCGCCGTGAAATTCATTTCCGCCACTCTTGGTAATCACGTTGAAAATACCGCCAGTGGATTTGCCGTATTCGGCGCCAAACGCGCCGGTCTTAATTTCAACTTCCTGAACAAACTCAAACGGAAGATTGGCTCCCGATCCGCCGAAGGCCGGGTCGGTTGTGTTCACGCCATCCAGAATGTAGTTGTTCTCAGGACCTGACGATCCCGAAACCGCCGGATCGCGATCACGACCAGTCGCGTCACGCAATCCAGACCGGGTAACGGTCGGAGCGATAGTATAAAGCCCCTGGACCGTACGTTGGGTGGGGAAGTTCGAAAACTGCTCAGTCGAAACGTTGTTGCCGGTGGTATTCGCCGCCACATCAACCGCGGCCCCGCCGGTGACCGTTACAGTCGCCGTTGCCGTTGCCAGCGCGAGCGCCGCGTCCGCCGTGGAAGTTCTTGACAAGTTGACTGATACGTCATCCTTCTCATATTTTCCGAACCCCGAGGCATCAATCGCAACCTTGTACTTGCCAGGAGGGAGCGCCGGGACCTGATATCGACCATCATCATTGGTCGTCGCCGTCTGTGGCGAGATCAGATTCGGACTGGTGACCGTGACCGTAGCGCCTTTTACTGCCGCGCCGTTCGGGTCAGTGACGGTTCCTTCGATAGAACCCGTTGTGCTCGACTGGGCCATTGCACCGGTGGCAAACATCGCCAGCGTCATGGCCAGAACGAACATAAAAACTTTTTTCATCGTCTCTGTCCTTTCGTGAAGAGCGCCCCTGAGGGGAACCTCTAATTATCTTAATTTAGTCAATGGCCAACAAACCCAAAAACTTTCGACACTCGGTCCTGTTGGCCTTCATTATTCCGATTTCGTTGGCGGTTGCGAGCCTTTGTTTGGTTAGGCTGCTAATTACTTCGTCTCAATTCAACCCGCCAGAGATTCGATTCCGCTCAGCCTTAGGCAATGGTGGTGCCATAGCCCGGCACTTCTTAACTGGCTGAGAAACCTCCGATTTAGGAGGATTTCCCCCAGCGGTCAAATCCGAAAATTCGGTTTTAGTCCGAAATTCCGTAAATGCTCCAGGTCACAATTTTGTGATTCTTCCGGACCGCTGCCTTTTGCCGCATCGCCGACGAGGCTCCATGTGGTAGACTGCCGAACCCAATCCATTGAATAGGTTCGACAGCTTGTCCCAGCGAATTTATCGCGATCCGGTTCACAACATCATTCCTTTGCGCGACGACAGCGCCGAAGGTCGGTTGATGATTCGTTTGATCGACACGCCCGAATTTCAAAGGCTGCGCCGCATCAAGCAACTGGGCCTTGGTCTGTACACTTATCAGGGAGCAGAACACTCGCGGTTCACTCACAGTCTGGGAGCGCTGCATCTGATGACGCGCATTCTGGATCAGCTCAGCGACCGGTATGAGATCGGCTTGGCCGATCGCGCCGCGGCCCGCGCGGCAGCTCTCCTGCACGACGTTGGCCATGGTCCCTTCTCGCACGCAATGGAAAACGTTCTGGGCGTCCATCACGAGCATTTAACAATGCTGGCCGTGACGTCGGAAGAAACTGGTCTCGGTAACGCTCTCGCGGCATATTCGGCGGAACTGCCGGAGCGCGTCGCTTCAATAATCGAGGGAACATTCAAGCCGGCAGCGTTGGCCCAACTGGTATCTTCTCAGCTTGATGTAGATCGGATGGATTATCTTCTGCGCGATTCGCTGATGACCGGCGCAAAGTACGGTCTCTACGATCTTGAATGGATTATCAACGCGCTTCAGATCGACGAGGAGGGCGATCGTATTTATGTCGCTGCGCGGGGAATTTTTGCGGTGGAAGAATACCTGCAGGCGCGTTACTACATGTTCCGGCAGGTGTACTTTCATCGCACCCTGCGATCGGCTGAAGCAGTCCTCAGATCGGCATTGCGCCGGGCGCTTGAGCTGGTCGAGCAAGGCAAGCCGGTCTGGTGTGCGCGCGGCACTTCATTTGAAAAGATTCTGCATCGACAGGAACTGAGCATCACCGAGCATCTCGAGATGGACGACTCAGACGTAATCTTTCATATGAAGCAGTGGCAACATTCCGACGACGACGTGCTGAAGGATTTAAGCCAGCGGTTTGTCGGTCGGCGGCTTTTTAAGGCTATCGATCTCGATATGCCCGAAGCCGAACGGAAAGAGTTTCTCGACGCTGCTCGCGCGGTGGTCGTCAACAGCGGGTTCATGCCTGAATACTATTTCATCGAAGATCGCGCCAGCGACGTTCCGTACTATGGCTATTACACGCCCGAGGGCGTCGAACCGCGCACCCGCATCTATGTCGAGGATGGTTATTCGCGGCCCCGCCTCCGCGAGATCAGCGAGGTCAGCCAAGCCGTGCGCGGCCTGGGCGGTGGTTACGAGCTGCATCGAATCTGTTTCCCCGCCGAAGTAAAAGAAGAGGTCTACCGGCTTTATCACCGCGCGACTCCCGCCCCTGATGCCGTCGCCAATCGTGGCAGTTAGAATCTTTGAATTGATTTTTGAGGTTCTTTTCGTGAAGTTTCGTGTGATTTCGTGGATCGAGTCCCTGCGCCCGGGGAAAACGATACACGAAGTCACACGAAGAATCACGAAATCAGAAGCCGTCTCCTCTGTTTTCTCTCATTCATGAACGAAAGAAACCGGCTGCTAGTGCTGTCCATTTGCCTGCCGCTGCTGCTCTCGTCGGCGGCCGTGGCCCAATCCCGGCCGACCCGTCTGGCCGTTCTCGATTTCGGAAAAGATCCAACAGGCTTGCGCGCGGCCGCTGCAATCCGCGAAACGTTCAAACGTAATGAAGAATCGCGCGAGTTCACAGTGATCGATCGGGATCAAGCAGGTGCAGCCGCTCTCGGCGCCGGCTTCGAAGGATCGCTGAATCTGACCATTCAACAAGCGCGGGATCTGGGAGCAGCAATGGACTGCGACTTCTTCTTGATCGGTGATGCGCAGACGCTCAGAAGATCCCCTTCGACCAAGCCGATTTATTACGAATCATCGGCAACGGTTTTTCTCGTGAGCGCGCGCACCGGCAGACTGATCCTTTGGGAAAGGCCAAACGTGCAACGCGATGCTCCTGCTGACGCCGAGAAAGGATTACTCGCAATCTTATCTTCCGCGGAAACTCGCGAACGTTATTCCACAGCCATGCGCCGCGCGCGGGACAGTGAGCGCGCCGAACGAGTAACCGCGGTTGAAAACGGTGCTCAGATCATCGAAGTAATGTCCGACGATGTCACCGAGGACCGGGAAGTTCGCGCGCCTCGTCCTTATCGCCGGCTGAAGCCGCCATATCCGGAAACCGCGGCCCGGGCTGAAGTAGAAGCGACCGTCGACGTCCTCGTTGATATTGACGTTCGTGGCGAAGTTGGACGCGTCGAGATAGCTCGCTGGGCCGGGTATGGTCTGGATCAGTCAGTCATAGATACCGTCAGACAGATGCACTTCTTCCCCGCGATGCGCAATGGCGTGGCGATGCCGATGCGCGTGATGCTCCGTTACAATTTTCGCAAACCGCCGGTACAGAACCGCTCGCAGTAGCGAGCCCTGGACTTCAATTACCCGCCCGCTACGACAGGCGGTTCCGTAAACTTCCTCGTGTTATTATTCCGTTCAGATCGCGCGCCGAGCGTGAATCCGAAACCATGCTTTATCTTTCGCAGGTACTTGGTCGTCCTATCCTCGACCTTGACGGTGAGCGTGTGGCAACGCTCCGAGACGTCATTGTGAGACTGGGCGAAGACGAACATCCGCCGGTAGCAGGTTTTGTCGCCCGCTATCGCCGGCGCGATTTCTTTCTGCCCCGCTGGCGCATCGCACACTTCGGCGAAGACGGGGTCCGTTTGAAGTCAGATATTCTTGACCTGCGACCATTCATGCGACGCGACGGCGAGGTCCTGCTGGCGGGCGATGTGCTCGATAAGCAACTGGTCGACGTTGACGGCAAGCGTGTCGTGCGCGTCAACGATGTGCAAATTATCGAAGTCGCAAACGAATGGCGGGTGACGGGCGCCGATGTCAGTTTTTTTGGTCTGTGGCGGCGACTGGCGCCGGGCCGCTTGCGCAGCGGCAAGCCCGTCGAAGTGATCGACTGGGCCGACGTGGGTTATCTCGCGACTGATGCCGCAACCGTACAGCTAAAATCATCGCGCGGTAAACTTGCGCGGCTTCATCCGGTGGAAATCGCGCGGCTCGCCGAGGCCCTCTCTTATCAGCACGGCGCGGAAATCGTCGAATCGCTCGACGATGAGACTGCCGCTGAAACTCTCGAAGAGATGGCTGCCGCCCGCCAGGCACAGATCATCGGCGACATGGATGAAGAACGCGCTGCCGACATTCTGGAACACATGTCGCCGGACGAAGCAGCGGACGTGCTGGGCGATCTTCCTGAGGAGAAGGCGGAAGACCTGCTCAATCGAATGGAAGATGATGAGCAAAACGAAGTCGCGGAACTCCTGCCTTATGCCGATGACAGTGCCGGCGGATTGATGACGACTGAGTTTGTAACTTTGCCGCGCGACTTGACCGTCGGCGATGCGTTGGCGCGCTTGCGCGAGATGGCCGAGACGCCCAACATGATCTACTACCTCTACGTCGTCGCCGCCGAGGGTTCGTGGCAACTTGCCGGCGTGATCGCTTTGCGCAGCTTGATTCTGGCTGATTCATCGGCTCCACTTGAGCGTGTGATGCGTAGCGATATGCAAGTAGCCCATCCCGATGATCGGGCCAGCGAAGTGGCCCAGAAGATCGCCGAGTACAACCTCCTGGCGCTACCGGTCGTTGATGAGTCGGGAGACATTCTCGGGATCGTCACGGTGGATGATGCGATTGAAATTCTGCTGCCGAAAGGCTGGCGGCAAAGACTGCCAAAGTTCCTGGGATAGCGTTACGGAACCGCTTGCCGTAGCAAGCGGGTAACGCGTGTTAGTGCCGTTTGAGTAAGCGGTGTTCAGAGTAGTACGTGGTTTTTTTTGCTCGGTTGGGAGAGGGGTCAGGGGAGGGTGCGGAGCTTGATATAGACAAGCCATCTCCCCGGCTATCTCCAAAAAGGAGAGGGAGAAAGACCAAGCACGACAGCCGGAATTGCTAATGACTGAGGACCCTCCAAGTGCCAGATCAACGAACAGACGTGCGCGACGCGGGACGCCGGCTGCTGCAGCGCGGCGCGGAAGGCGTGTCGCGCGTGCGTCGCACCGTGGCCCGGCGTCCGCGAGTGGTTCTATATCTCGCCGTGCTTGGTCCAGGCGTGATCACTGCCTGCGCGGGAAATGACGCCGGCGGAATCGCCACGTTTGCTTCAGTCGGAGCCGATTATGGTTACAAACTCATCTGGCTTCTAATTCCCCTCACCGTAAGTCTGGGCATTGTTCAGGAAATGTGCGCCCGCATGGGGGCCGTCACCGGCAAAGGTCTCTCTGATTTAATCCGAGAGCGTTTTGGCGTGCGTTGGACGGCGTTCATCATGCTGGCCCTGCTGATCGCCAACGGTGGGGTAACCGTTTCAGAGTTTGTCGGCATCGCCGCCGCGATGGAATTGTTTGGCGTGGCGCGCTACGTTTCGGTCCCGATCGCGGCGATCGCCATCTGGTGGCTCGTGGTCAAGGGAACTTATCAGAGAGTTGAGCGCGTGTTCCTCGCGATGTCTCTGGTCTTTCTCGCTTACGTTGTTTCCGCTTTTCTCGCGCATCCTCCGTGGGGAACCATTGCGGGCGAACTGGTTCATCCGCATTTCGATCTTACGTCGGGATATCTTTTTACTCTGGTGGCCATAGTGGGAACAACAATCTCGCCGTACATGCAGGTTTTTATTCAGTCCTCGGTCGTGGAAAAAGGCGTACACCTCGAGAACTTTCGAATGATTCGAACAGACGTTTGGATCGGAACGGTCTTCGCGGCGTTGATCGTCTTCTTCATTGTGGTTTCGACCGCCGCGACTTTGAACGTGCATGGCGAACATGTCGATTCCGCGCAGCAAGCCGCGCGCGCCCTGCGACCCTTGGCGGGGGCTTACGCGGAAATGCTGTTTGCGATTGGACTATTCGGGGCTTCGATGCTGGCGGCGGGTGTCTTGCCGCTGGCCACGGCCTATTCAATCAGCGAGGCGTTCGGATTTGAGAAGGGCGTCTCGAGCAGCTTTCGCGAGGCGCCAATCTTCATCGGCGTCTTCACCTTCCTGGTTGCCGTGGGTGCGTTCATCGCGATGATGCCGGGCCTGCCGCTGATTCATGTGTTGATTGTGACCCAGGTCATCAACGGGATGCTCTTGCCGGTCATCTTAATCGCCATTCTGCGACTGGTTAATAACCGCGAGTTGATGGGCGCATACGTTAATGGGCGGCTGTACAATGTTGCCGCCTGGCTGACAGTGATCGTCGTCTCGGCACTTTCGATCCTGCTAATTCTCGTGACGCTGTTTCCGAACATTCTGTCTCACCTGGGATGATCGGTTCGTTTGCCCTTTCGAGAGCATTGGCCCACAGCCCTTGGGATTTCACTCTCGCCAAGCGAGAAGTTTGATGGTAAAAGTACGTTCGCTCGCTAAGCCATCCGGATTTAGGAACTGAGTCACTGCATGGCGGTTAGTCGCTCAACTCAAAAAAATAGAATTCTGGTGCTGCTTTTCACGACTGCGGTCGTGACGTTGGGCCTTTATATCTTCTACCGGCTGTTCGGCGATCATCTGGAACCCGGACATCCGAAGGCGAATCTCTTCAAGCTCCCGGCGCTCATTCTTTGGGCTTTATTGGCCTACTTCGGCGTGCGGGTTGTGAATGCGGCCATCTTTGACTTCGCCTTTCGGCTTCGCCGCGGTTATGAAGCGCCCTCCCTGGTTCGCAACATCTTTACGCTTGTTTCATTTACAATCCTTTTCGTCCTGGCCTTCAAATCGCTTTACAACGACGTACAGCTTGGCGCGATTTTTACCACCTCCGCGATCTTCGGCGTAATCATCGGCCTCGCACTGCAGGACACTCTGGGAAATTTCTTTGCTGGAATCTCACTTCACGCGGATCGTCCGTTTCAGGTTGGCGACGTTATCGTCGTCGGCCAGCAGAAACATACTGGCGTGATCGAGAGTATTACCTGGCGCGCAATCAAAATTCGGACCTTCCAAAATCACATTGTCCTGGTCAGCAACAGCAACGCCGCCAGAGAGGCTATTGAAGTTTGTCCGCGCGAAAATTTGAACGCGCGCCTGGTTTACTTTGGCACGCTCTACACCGATTCACCCGCGAAAACAATTCATGTTGTCCGCGAAGCGGTGCGCGACGCCGACAATGTCTCCGAAAAAATTACGCCGATCGTCCGCATCAGGAACCTGGGCGACTTTTCGATTGAATGGGAGGTCAAGTACTGGCTCGAAGACTATGCCAAGTACAACGACACCGACGCCCTGGTTCGTCAGCGGGTCTGGTACGCATTGCGCCGCAGCGGACTGACTTTCGCTTTTCCGACGCGGACGCTTCACCTCGAGCGCAAAGCCATAACCAGACCGGTGACCGCCGAAGAACAAATCGCCGATCGCTTGTCGGCCATCGATGTTTTCTCCCCCCTCTCGACCGAAGAGTTACGACAACTCGCAACCGCTACAATGGGCCACGTCTTTGCGCCCGGCGAAACCTTGATTCGCGCTGGCGAGGAAGGGTCGTCCATGTTCGTGGTGAACAACGGCCGGGTCGAGGTCCAGGTACTCGACAAAGGCGGACCTCGCACAGTCGCCGTTTTAACCGAAGGTAATTTTTTTGGTGAGATGGCGCTCTTTACCGGCGAGCCGCGCACCGCGAACGTCGTAGCGCTGGAAGAAACAGAGGTCCTTGAGATCGGGCACGCCGCAATGAAACACATCTTCGAGACCAACCCCAGTCTCGCCGAGTCAATCAGTTGGACTATCACCGAACGCCAGGCTGCTCTCGCGGCAGGTTCGCTTCAGGCCTCCGAGGTCAGCATCCAGGAATCCGCCGGCGTGCTCGCTTCTATCAAGCGCTTTTTCGGCCTGCGCTAACCCATCCACCATCATCTTGCCTCGAATCGTCTGCTCGGAAGCCGCAGGTGACGCGTGCGATAGCCCAGCAAATATCGGCATCCTATCGACTCTGACTGAACTTGACAAGGACGGACTCACCCTTTATTATTGCGACATGCTCAGGCCCGCCAAGGTAGGCTAATCTGCGTGGGTACTGACGAATTAAGCTATCAAGGATTCAGGAGGCTTTTGTTATGAGTATCACTCGTTACGACCCGTTTCGCGATTTGCGAACTCTGCAAGAGGAAGTCAATCGTCTTTTCACTGGGAACGTTGCCCGCTCCTTCGACGACGAAGGTATCGCGCGCGGCTCCTGGAGTCCCAGCGTAGACATCTATGAAAATAAGGATCAGATCGTGCTCGAGGCTGAATTGCCCGGCATGAAGCGTGAAGACTTTGATCTGTCCGTTGAAAACAACGTGATCACGCTCCGCGGCGAGCGTCACTTTGAAAAGAAGGACGAAACCGACAACTATCATCGAGTCGAGCGGGCCTACGGCAGTTTCGTGCGCTCGTTCACTCTGCCGAATACAGTTTCGAGCGAAGGCGCAGCCGCCGATTATCGTAATGGTGTCTTGCGGGTAACGCTGCCAAAGCGCGCGGAAACGAAAGCCCGGCGTATTGAAATCAAAGGCGAAGGCGAACAGCCTCCGAAAACCATTGAGGCGAAGGCAGAGACGGCCCAAGCCGCAGCCAGATAATTGTTCGGTTTTTTGGGGCACACGCAAACGGGGCAACTGGCTCTTGTCCAGTGGCCCCGATTGCTTTCAAGCGCTAAGATTCCATAGTCAATTTTTATGCGTCTAGACAAGTTCACACTTCGAGGGCAAGAAGCCATTCAGGCCGGCATCGAGCTCGCGGAACGAAATCAAAATCAGCAGGTCGAGCCCGAGCATCTTCTTTGCGCGATGATCGAGCAGCCCGAAGGCATTGTGCGCCCGCTCCTCGGCAAGCTCGGCGCGAACGTACAGGTTGTGCTCAGCGATTGCCAGGCGGCGATCGCGCGTCTTCCGCGCGTCCAGGGAGGTCAGCAATATTTTAGTCCCCGCCTGAATCAAGTATTTACCGCGGCGGAAAAGCAAGCAGAGAAGATGCAGGACGAGTACATCTCGACTGAGCATCTGCTGCTGGCCATTGCCGACGAAAAGGACGGTGCCGCTGGAAAACTGCTGCGCCAGCACGCAGTGAATCGGGATGATTTGCTCAAAGCGATCGACCAGACGCGCGGTGGCGCGCGCATCACCGATCAAAATGCGGAGACAAATTATCAGGCACTGGCAAAGTACGCGCGCGATCTTACCGATCTGGCGCGCAAGGGCAAACTGGATCCGGTCATCGGCCGTGACGACGAAATTCGGCGCACGATTCAAGTACTCTCTCGCCGCACCAAGAACAATCCCGTGCTGATCGGCGAGCCCGGTGTCGGTAAGACCGCGATTGTCGAAGGCCTTGCTCAACGTATCGTCTCCGGCGACGTTCCCGAGACTTTGCGGAACAAGCGCCTGGTTGGTTTGGATCTCGGCTCAATGCTGGCAGGCGCGAAGTATCGCGGCGAGTTCGAGGATCGACTGAAAGCGGTTTTGAAAGAGATCGAAAGCGCCCAAGGCCAGATCATTCTATTCATCGACGAATTGCACACGCTGGTCGGCGCCGGCGCGGCTGAAGGAGCGATCGACGCTTCGAACATGCTGAAGCCGGCGCTCGCCCGCGGCGAGCTTCGTTGTGTGGGCGCCACCACGCTAAACGAATACAAGAAGTACATCGAAAAGGATGCCGCCCTCGAACGGCGCTTTCAACAAATCTATGTAGGCGAACCCACGGTCGAGGACACGATCGCCATTCTCCGCGGTCTGAAGGAGAGATACGAAGTTCATCACGGCGTGCGGATCAAAGACTCCGCCATCGTAGCCGCGGCGACCCTCTCAAATCGCTATATCACCGACCGCTTTCTGCCCGACAAGGCAATCGATCTGATTGACGAAGCTGCCTCGCGCCTGCGAATTGAGATCGACTCGCTACCCCAGGAAATCGATATTGTCGAGCGCGAGACGATGCAGCTCGAGATTGAGCGCCAGGCCCTGCAGCGCGAAGAAGATGAACGTTCAAAGGCCCGCCTCCACGAGATCGAGCAGCGGATTGCTGACCTGAAAGAAAAGTCTTCGGGGATGAAGGCCAAGTGGCAGTCCGAGAAAGAAGCCATCGAGCGCATGCGGACGGCCAAAGCCGAGTTGGAACAACTGCGTCTGCAACTGGATCAAGCTCGCAACGCGGGCGATCTCGGCAGGGCGTCTGAGATTCAGTACGGCCAGATACCAGAGCTGGAAAGAAAGTTTGAGATCGAGCAGGCGCAACTGGCGCAGATTCAGGCCGACGGAGTTACCCTGAAAGAAGAAGTTGACGAGGAAGACGTCGCTCAGGTTGTCGCCAAGTGGACGGGCGTGCCCGTCTCAAAAATGCTCGAAGGCGAGATGCACAAGCTGCTTACTATGGAGGACCGTCTGCGACAGCGAGTCATTGGCCAGGATGAAGCGCTCGAGGCAGTAGCCAACGCCGTGCGACGAGCGCGGGCCGGACTGCAGGATCTCAATCGTCCGGTTGGTTCGTTTATCTTCTTAGGTCCGACGGGTGTCGGTAAGACCGAAACCGCCCGCGCGCTCGCCGAGTTTCTGTTTGACGATGAACGCTCGATGATACGGCTCGACATGTCAGAGTACATGGAGAAGCACGCCGTGGCCCGTATGATCGGCGCGCCGCCGGGCTATGTTGGCTACGAGGAAGGCGGGCAGTTAACCGAAGCGGTGCGACGGCGTCCTTACAGCGTCGTCCTTTTTGATGAAATCGAAAAAGCGCACCCGGACGTGTTCAATGTGCTGCTGCAAATTCTTGACGACGGCCGGCTGACAGACTCAAAAGGCCGCACCGTCGACTTTAAGAATACGGTTTTGATCATGACCTCGAACCTCGGCTCGCGCGAGATCCAGGAGGTCAGCGAAGATGAGAAGCAAGTGCGAGAAGCAGTAACCATGGTTTTGCGCGAGCACTTCAAGCCGGAATTTCTGAATCGCATCGACGATATCGTCATCTTTCACCGATTGTCACGCGAACAGATTGCGCAGATTATCGATGTGCAGCTCGAGCGTCTGCGCGCGATGCTGCGTGAGCGCAATGTCTCTTTAGAGTTGCAGGATTCGGCCAGGGAATTGTTGGCCCGCGAAGGTTACGACCCGAACTTTGGCGCCCGGCCGTTAAGGCGCGCGATTCAGACCCTGATTCAGAATCCGCTGGCGATGAAGCTGTTGCGGGGGGAAATCACTGCGGGACAGACAGTGATCGTATCGGCTCGTGACGGTGAAATGGAATTCGCGACCAATGCCGCCGCAGCCAGCGCGTGAACTGAGGCGAAACGGGGTGGTTTTGGACATAGCACTAGCTGGCAGGGTATTTGCTTAGAAAAAGCTGGAGAGATTCTTGTTGCACTGAAACGCAACGACGAATATGCTCTTTCACATCCAAGGGGTGCGCACCTGATATAATTTCGGCCAGCCTGAAATTGAAGGGCGCTTAACGAGAAGAAGTAAGGCAACAAGAATGGCCGATTTAGAAGCATATAAAGATAAATTTGGCGAGAGCGGACAACGTGTTTTGCAAAACGCGCTGAGCGAATCGCGGCGGCGCGATCAAAATTACATCGCTGTCGAACACATCATCAGTGGCCTCGCCAAGGAGGAGCCTGATCTCTTTGACTCGACCATCCGCAGCCTTGCTCTCGATCCGATCCTGGTAACCAGGGCGATCGACAAACGTTTGGATAACACCCGTCAGCATGTCGGTAAGGGATTCCGGATCGCTCCCGACACGACCGACTTGTTCAAGCGAGCTATGGAGCGAGCGCGCTCCCGCGGGCGAAAGACGATCGAGTCTACTGATATCTTCGACGTGCTTTCGAATTACGACAGTCTCCTGGTCGAAGTCCTGCGAAATCTCGGCGCGACGCCTGAGTCAGTGGTCGAGCATGTCCGCACCAACGTAAACGAACGCGAACAACAGGAAGAGCAATATCGGAAGAAGTACGAGCTGCCTCCTTACCTGAAGCACTTTGGTGTTTCGCTAAACCGCATGGCGCGGGCTGATAAGATTCCCCCCACCATCGGGCGCGAGAAAGAGATTCAGCAGATCATCGAGATTCTTTGTCACCGCGAGCGAGCGAACTCGCCGATGCTGGTTGGCGAACCGGGCGTGGGCAAGACAGCGGTCGTTGAAGGCCTGGCGCGGATGATCGAACTCGAGCCGCAGAAGGTGCCGGCCCGTCTGCGCAACGCGCACGTAGTACAACTGCAAATGGGCGGCATAGTCGCGGGCACCATGTTGCGCGGCATGTTCGAAGAGCGCATCAAAGGCATCATCGACGAAGTTAAAGAGCGCGACAACATGATTCTCTTCATCGATGAAGCCCACACGATCATCGGCGCCGGCGCCGCGCTGGGAACTTCTTCAGACGCAGCGAACATGTTTAAGTCGGCGCTCGCCAAAGGCGAGTTGCGGATTCTCGGCGCGACTACGCTCACCGAGTACAAAGAGTACATCGCGGAAGACGAAGCACTGGCCCGACGATTCCGTCTGGTGCGGGTTGATGAGCCGTCAATTATCGAGACTCGTGAGATTCTTTTGGGCGTGCGGCCGCGTCTGGAACGTAACTACTCGGTGCAAATCTCAGATGAAGCGATTAACACCGCGCTCGAGATGGCGCCCAAGTATATTCGCAATTTGCACCTGCCCGATAAAGCCATCGGCTGGCTCGACACGGCCTCAGTAAAGGTCGAGATCAACGAGCCGCACACGATGATAGTCCGTCCTGAGCATGTGATTGACGTGATCTCGCAAGAGTCGCGAATCCCGCGCGATATGATCTTTCGCGATACCAGCGATCGCTTTGCGCTGACCGAGGTGAAGCTTTCCGAGCGCGTCATCGGACAGAAAGAAGCCATCAAAGCAGTGGCCCAACGGCTGCGCTTGAACAAAGGCCCTTTGAAAGAGTCGCACTATAAGCCTGACGGCGTGCTTCTCTTCCTCGGCCCCACGGGTGTCGGCAAGACCGAGTTGGCGAAGGCGGTGGCTGAGTTCATGTTCGGCGACGATCACAAGATGGTCCGGCTGGACATGTCCGAGTACGGCGACGGCACCGTGGGGATTGAGAAATTGATCGGCATGCCGCGCGGTATTGTCGGCTCAGAGCGCGGGGGCATTTTGACGGAGCAGTTGCGCGAGAACCCGTATACCGTTTTGCTGCTCGATGAAGTTGAAAAAGCTTCACCGTACCTAATGAATATTTTCCTGCAGGCCTTCGATGAAGGATGGCTGACCGACGGCCGCGGCCGGCGTGTCTATCTTTCCGATGCGATCGTGATCATGACTTCAAACCTGGGTTCGGAGAGCTTCAAGAAGTATGAGAAGCCGCTGGGCTTTGGCACGAAGACTCAGAGTGACTTTCGGGCGATCAAGAACGAAGTGATGAAGGCCGCCGAGACGCGTTTTTCTCCTGAGTTTCGCAATCGCATCGACGAGATCGTAGTCTTCGCTCCGCTCACCATGGACGAAGTGAAGCAGATCGCGCAAATCTATATCGAGAAGACCAGTCGCCAGATGAAGAGTCAGGGCAAGTCCTTCCAAACTACTGACGCGGCTCTCGGCCTGATAACTGAAAAGGGCTTCAGCATGCAATACGGTGCGCGCTTCCTGAAGCGTTTCATCGACGAGAGAGTGAAGCTGCCCATCACCACCATGTGGAAAGACGGATCGCATTTCGTCGTCGACGTCGAAGACGGAGAAGTAGTTACGAAGCTCGCCGATGCTCCGGCCGGTATCTCGTCTGAATCCGAGCTCGCGAAATTGCCTAAATAGGCGCGTCGAGTTTCTGAGTTGGCGCGCTTTCTTCCTGCTCCATTTGCTTCTGGATCCGCGATGCGAACATCCCTCGCCGGCAAGCTAACATTCGCGAGTCTCTTTTTTGTACTGGCGGCGTTAGCTTGCGCGGCGCAATCTGCGACGCCTGAAAAACCAACCATAACCGTCGACGAAAAGGCTGAAAAGATCGTCCAGAAAGCAGTCCAGGCGATGGGCGGCGATCACTATCTGAACGTTAAGACCATAATCGCTCGCGGCTTCTTCACGGATTATCACGACGGCGTTTCGGGCATTCCGCTTCGCTTCGTCGATTACATAGTTTATCCGAACAAAGAGCGCACCGAATTCAGCGGCGGCGGTCAGCGCCTGATTCAAACGAATGACCGAGACAAAGGCTGGGTCTATGACGGCGCGGCCCTGACTCTGAAAGACCAAACCGCCGAACAGTTGGAAGAGTTTCGGCTCTCGACCCGCACCGGGGTTGAGAATCTACTCCGCGGTGGATGGCGCACTCAGGGCGCTAAACTGAGCTACATGGGCCGGCGTGAAGCGGGCTTGGCGCGCCGCAACGAAACTGTGCGGCTGACTTACGCGGATGGTTTCTGGATCGAATACGAGTTCGCTGCCGCCGACGGCTTGCCCGCCAAAATTCTCTACCAGCGCAAAGTGAAGAAACCGGACAGCGACGAAACGGAAGAAGTGCCGGAAGAAGATCGGATGTACAAACCAATCACTCTCGAAGGCATCGTCGCCCCTTACGTCATCGATCATTTCCGCAACGGCCTCCAAACCAGCCGTACCAATTACGAGTCAGTCGAATTCAACAAGCCGATCGCCGACTCGCTCTTCGCCAAGCCAGCGAATTTTAAAGCTGTGAAGTAAGTAGTCTCTGCCGGCAGCCGTCAGGTGGGCTATGTTCTTGACCGGACTCGATCCGAACGTAAGACGAAGAATAACTCGAAGAATAACTAATGAGCATTCAACAGGTAATGAGTACACCTGGAGACAGAGAACGAATGCTTTCCGAGATGACGCGGGCCGAAAAAGCTGAGCGCTGCTTCGGTGGATCGCGCGAGATATGGGCGAGACTTCCCGGGAATACGCGTATATCGCCGATCGTGAGTTAGGAGTCGTCTGGTAGGGCGGTGGAAATAGTCACACTGAAGCCGAGCGGCTCAATGATTTTTCCCGAGCGGACGCGGCCTCAGATCGGTTGAGGTTAGCTGAATCTGCCGGCAACGGCAGGCCGGCCATTTTAGCAAATAGCCGCTCGTACTGATCGACGACATAGTCCCAATCGTAATGTTCCAACACGCGCGCCTGGGCGCGATTGCGATACGAGTGCACCAGCGAGCCGTCTCGCAAAACCCGCTGTAGCTTCTCAGCCAGATCATTCTCGTCAGTATAAGCAATGCCCGCGTCACCGATGGCCTCGATGTTCTCCGGGGCCGCCAGTGTCAGCACACAATTGCCAAAGCCCATAGCCTCGAGCAGTGCCGGATGCGTGCCGCCGACTTCAGTAGCGTGAATGTAGCAGTAGGCGTTCTGTTGCAGCGCCCGATAGTCACGACCGAACACGAAACCGGTAAATACAATTCGCCGATCGCGGCGCGCGCGCGCCTTGAGGTCGCTAATGTACTCGCGCGCGTAAGGAGCATCGCCCACAATCAAAAGTTTGTGCGCCGTGCGAACCCTCTTGAAAGCTTCGATGACCAGATGTGCGTTGTTCTCCGGCTCTAAACGGGAAACGTAAAGCACGTACCGGTTGGGCTCGACGCGCCAGCGCCGGACTAACGGATCGGGCCGTCGCTCGACCTCGGCACCGTAGGCGATCATGGTTGACTCCGCGCGGTATCGGGCCAGGTAGTATTCCTGAATCACGCGCGCATCGGTCACGGTTTCAGTCGGCAGGATCGTCGCCAACCTCTCAGCCATCAAATAGTATCTGCGGGCAATCGAGTTCCACTTCTTTCGCTTGTGCTCCAGACCGTCTACGTTCAGCGCCACGGGTGTGCCGGAGAGCCGCAGGATGGAAGCGAACGGGGCGTTGGCGGCGTTGCAGATCAACGCGGCATCGTAACGCTGTGGCACCGCGTGCAAGGCCGAAATAAAAGTATGGACGATGGTGTCAAAATATTTATGTCTGATGGTGGGCAGGACTTTTAGCTTGACGCCCTGAAACTCGAGTTCGCGCGGGCTGACGTAATGTGCCCGGCAGTAAACGGTAACGTCGTGGCCGCGGGCGGCCAGCCTGGTGGAAAGGTGTTCCGCGAAGGTTTCAAACCCGCCGTAGTTGGCGGGAATTCCTCGCGTGCCAAGAATTGCAATGCGCATAATTAAAAGGGACCAAAGGAATGACTTGAATTCTCTTCGCCAGTCACTTCTTCTTTGATCCCTGCCTCTCCACCGCCCGCTCGTAAACTCCCAGAGTCAGGCGCGCGGTTGTCTTCCAGTCGAAGGATTTCGCTCTCTCGATACCCTTCGAGCGCAATTCCGCGCGACATTCCGAATCATCGATTACCTGCGCGAGGGCGTTAACCAGAGCCTGCGTGTCGAAAGGATCGAATAGCAATCCCGCTTCGCCGACGACTTCGGGGAGACTTGTCCGATTCCCCGCAATCACCGGAACGCCGCATTGCATCGCTTCGACTACCGGCAAACCAAAGCCCTCGAAATAGGACGGATAAACGAAGCAGAGAGCGCCGCTATAGAGACCGGCAAGGTCTCGCTCGGGAACATAATCCGTAAACAAGATGTCATTCCCGAGCGCGTTTCGCTCAGCAGTTTGAAAGATTTCAGTGTCCAACCAACCACGTTTCCCTGCCAGGACAAGCTGCGGAAGCTTAACCCCTGGGCGACCTCCACGCAAGGATGAATATGCTTCAATTAGTCGTACCAAATTCTTTCGCGGTTGAATGGAACAGAGCGAAAGAATGTAATGCTCCTGAATCCCATAACTTTCGCGAACCCTTCTCAGTTCTGTTTCATTTGTGACAGGAAAAAACTTTGTCGAGGCGGCTTCCGGCGTGACGGTAATTCGATGTGGAGCAATGCCGTAGGTGCGGCTGATATCAGCGCGAGAATATTCTGAGACTGTGATGATGTGTGCTGCACGCCGCGCGGTAGGCCGCACCGTAAGTCGGAGCTGCAGCCAACTGCGCCGGTTAAAAGTTTCGGGCAGGTGCTCGAAGGCCAGATCGTGAATAGTAGTTACCACCGGACAAGGGGCGAATGGGGGGGCGGTGTATTGGACGTGCAGCAGATCGACCGGGTGGCGTCGCAACTCCCGGGACAGCGTCAGGGGAATCCGCACGAGGGGCGTATGGGGCAAGGTCTGCTTGACTTTAAAGTTCGGCCAACGTTGATCGAACCGCTCGACAGCGGCCCGTTTGGTTACGTAGAGCGTGTAATCGTTAGTCTGATCGATCTGGGCGAGGGCTTCGATCAGGTTGACGGCGTAACTTTCATTGCCGCCGAGTTCTGCTCCGACGGAATGCGCATCGATGGCGATGTGCAAAATCGCTTTCGCTCCAATTTAGTGAGCAGCGCCAGCCACCGAGTTCTGGCGAGAAACGATCGGGCCAGCCGGCCTGATCGAAGTTATTCTTTATCGGTCGACGACGCCTGCCGTTTTGCGGCGGCCGCGGCCTCGGCGGCGACGGCGGCCGAGGTCTGTCGCGTATCGCGCTCGCGAATGCGCGCTGCTTTGCCGCGCAGACCACGCAAGTAGTAGAGCTTTGCCCGGCGTACGTGGCCTCTCTTGATCACATCGATATGGTCGACGATCGTGGCGTGCAGCGGGAAAATTCGTTCCACTCCCACGCCGAAACTTGTCTTACGCACAGTGATCGTTTCGCGCACACCGCCATGCTTGCGGGCGATGACTACACCCTCGAAAGCCTGCAGTCGCTCTTTGGTTTCGGATTCCTTAATCCGCACGTGCACGCGCACGGTATCCCCCGGCTGAAAATCCGGCACGTTTGTTTTTAGTTGCGCCTGATCGACGCTGTCTAAGCGGTTCATGACTTACTCCCATTTCACATTTGCGATTTTGGATCTTAGATTTGCGATTACTCTCTAGAGTCGCCAGCCCGTGTCTCCGGCGAAATCTAAAATCAGAAATCAAAAATCGAAAATTTCATTTCAAAAGATCCGGCCGGTTCCGCTGCGTCTTATCCAGCGAAGCATCACGGCGCCAGCGCGCGATCTCCGCATGGTGGCCGTTCAATAAAACTTCCGGGGCACGCATCCCTTCAAACTCCGGCGGCCGTGTGTACTGCGGACAATCCAGCAGCCCGTCCGAGAAAGATTCATTCGTCGCCGACGTTGCGCTGCCCAACGCTCCGGGTAACAAGCGAACGGTCGCGTCTACCAGGACGAGCGCGGCCGGTTCCCCTCCGGAAAGGACGTAATCTCCGATCGAGATTTCATCGGTCACCAGCGCCTCGGCAACGCGCTCGTCGACGCCTTCATAGCGCCCACAAATCAAAACCAGTTGATCGAGTGCCGCAAACTCAGCGGCGATCGCCTGCGTGAAAGGCCGGCCCTGCGGCGAAAGCAAAACGACGCGCTTCCCGACAGGGATGCTTTCGCGGCGACTGCCGCCCGCGAGCGATGCGACTGCTGCAAAGATCGGTTCCGGCTTTAACACCATGCCGTCGCCGCCGCCAAAGGGCCGATCGTCTACGACGTGATGCTTGTCGCTAGTCCAGGCGCGTAAATCGTGCGCCCGAATGTTTACCAAACCCGCCGCGCGAGCCCGACGGACAATTCCATAATCGAACGCTTCGCGAAAGTAATCCGGGAAGATCGTAATGATATCGACGTGAAGCATTGTTTGAGATCTCAAATTTCAAATCTTAAATTGCTTCACCGCGCCGCCGTCCATCATCCTCTTCCAAAACCCGATCTCAAATCTGAAATTAGAGATCTAAAAGCCCCTCGGGAGGATCCACGCGAACAACTTTGTGTTCGATATCGACCTCGACACAGATTTCGTGCGCCATTGGAATCAGGAATTCGCGTCCTTCGTCATCGGCTATGACCAGGATCTCAACTCCGCCCGTATGCATTACCTCGCTGACATGGCCGATCACATTTCCGTCCAAAGCCTCGACGCGACAACCGGCCAGTTCCCATTCGTAGAAATGATCTGGGGGCAGCTCGATTCGCTCGGTCTCCGGAATCGCCAGTTGCAGTCCCGCGAGCTCCTTAGCATCATCAATCGAATCGTAGCCGGCAAACTTAAAAACGATTCGATTGCCCTGGAACCAATGCTCTTCAATTTGCAAAGATCGGCGACTTCCATCCGGCGCGATCGCTATCACACTGTCGAGGGCTTCAAAGCGTCCGGGAAAATCCGTGTAGAGATCGCCGATCACTTCTCCGCGCAGCCCTCTCGTCCTAGCCACGCGCGCGACGACGATAAGATCATCGGCCACTTCACTCAACGACGTCGAGCACAAACCGGCGATGTCTCTTCAAACCCGCGGCGTAAACCAACGAGCGCAAAGCCCGCACCGTGCGGCCCTGTTTCCCAATCACCTTGCCCATGTCGGGCTGGGCCACGCGCACCTCGATACGCGTCGTGCCCTCGCGCTCAAGCTCGCGCACGTCGACTGCTTCCGCATCATCGACGAGGGCCTTAACGATCAATTCAACAGTCTCGCGCATGAAATTAATAAATGACCTGTTTAGAAGCGGCACTGGTGCCGCGATCTCTTCGTTTAGACGCGGCACTTGTGCCGCATCTTGATGGGCGGACAAGTCCGCCCGCTAAACGTCATGCAGCCTGCGACTCTGCCGGCGGCGCACTTTCCGCTTTCGCCGCCTGCTTGATCAACTGGCGCACGGTATCAGTCGGCTGCGCGCCCTTCGCGATCCAGTAACGCACGCGTTCGCCTTTCAGCTTAACCGCGGCCGGCTGCCGGGTTGGATCGTACGTTCCGAGGTTTTCCAGGCACGCACCGTCCCGCTTGGACTGCTTTTCCTTGACCACGATCCGGTACGAGGGTCTTTTCTTGGAGCCCATACGCATCAATCTAATTGCTAACAATTGTCTTTCCTCCAGGCACTAACGATTCGATTTTGTCTAGACTATTTCTTAGACCATTTTCTCTAGAGCGTCTTGTTTAGACTGCCCACTTGTGGGCAGGAGCCGCACAAGTGCCGCCTCTAAACGATCCGATCTGTTCTCTCAGCCAATACTGAGTTCCTCTAAACGAACTAAAAGCAATCTAACGTCGCTTCTTCTTTTTCTTTTTCTTCCTGCGCGACGAACCAGGTGATCCAGCGGTCAAGCCGGGCATTCCGCCCATCCCACTCATCATTGCCTCGCCGCCATCGCCTTCCATTCCCTGCATGCCGGCCATCCGACGCATCATCTTGCCGCGCAAACCGCCACCGCTGAACATTCCCTGCATCATGCGGCGCATTTCGGTGTACTGCTTGATGAGCGCATTCACCTGCGCCACCGTCGTGCCTGATCCCCGCGCAATTCGCCGGCGCCGGTTAGCATTCAGGATTAGATGGTTGGCCCGCTCTTCGCCAGTCATCGAATCGATGATGGCTTCGGTGCGCTTCATTTCTTTCTCCATCAACTCAGATTGCTCGTCGGTCAAATCCGGCATGCCCACGCCGCCCAGAAGTTGATCCGGCAACAACTTGAGGATCTTTGAGAAAGAACCAAGCTTTTTTACCTGCCTGAGCTGCGAACGAAAATCATCGAGCGAGAACTGGTTCTTTTGCAGCTTCTTGAGCTGCGCCTCGGCTTCGCCTTGATCGACCTTGTCCTGAACCTGTTCGATCAGCGAAAGCACATCGCCCATGCCGAGAATGCGCTGGGCCACGCGATCGGGATAGAACGGCTCGAGCGCGTCGTACTTTTCGCCCACGCCGACAAACTTCACCGGCTGTCCGATGACCTGTTTGATCGACAAGGCCGCGCCGCCGCGCGCATCGCCATCCATCTTGGTCAGCACTACCCCGGTAATGCCGATACGTCGATGAAATTCTTCCGCCGAACGCACCGCATCCTGTCCAGTCATCGCATCCGCAACGAAAAGAATTTCGACCGGACGCGTTTCGCTCTTGATGTTGACCAACTCTTCCATCAACTCATCGTCGATGTGCAGGCGTCCGGCCGTATCGATCAGCAGCGTGTCATAACCAACGTCGCGCGCGTGCTGCACGGCCGCACGAGTCAACTCCAGCGGATCATTCGTCTCAGGCTTTTCAAAGATCGACTGGCCCGTCGCTTTTGCGATGACCTTTAACTGTTCCCGCGCTGCCGGACGATACACGTCAGTCGAAAGCAGCAGCGGCTTGCGGTCCTGGTTCTGCGCCAGCCAACGCGCAATCTTTCCGGTCGAGGTCGTCTTGCCCGAACCCTGCAAGCCGACAATCATGACGACATTAGGGCTCGTCTTGGTGAATACGAGGCGAGAGGATTGCCCGCCCAGCATATCGACCAACTCATCAAAAACTATCTTGACAACCTGTTCGGATGGCTTCAACTCCATCCAGACCTGCTGGCCTTCGGCTTTCTCCTTGACCGACGCGATAAAGTCTTTGGCGACCTTGTAATTGACGTCGGCTTCAAGCAAAGCCAGGCGAATCTCGCGCAGGGCCGCGTCCACGTGCTCTTTGGTCAGGACGCCTTCGCCGCGCAGATTCTTTAGCGTCCGCTTCAGTTTGTCGGAAAGAGACTCGAACATACGTTGCTAGACGAAGATTCCGGTCTACGCGGAAACAAGCATGATAAGGGGCGGTCTGAGGGGTGTCAAGGAATGGGCTCGTGCCTGATATGATGCCACACTACAAAGCTCTGGCGCGCGCCGGAGGGAGACGGAAGGATCAATTGTTGCGGCTGTGCCGCCCGATGTGCGGAAAGGCTCTGCCTTTCCGGTTATGTCCTTTTGTTATTCCTGGAGGCTATGCCTCCGATTCCCGAGGCGCAGCCTCGGGAACGAGTTGAAAAGCCTAACGGAAAGGCGGAGCCTTTCCGCACATCAAACGGCATAGCCGGAAAAAAGGCCTAGCCGGCAAACCTGAAGCCGAGCGTATTCCTACCAATGACAAATCATAAGACTATTTGGTCACAAAGAGTCCTCGGGTGGGGTCTGTCGACACTCCTGCAACTGTCGCTTCTGCTTTTTTGCCTCGACCCGGGAACCTCTACACGCGCACAGGAGCTATCAAGAAACCGTTCAGATCAATCTGAAGATCCGGTTTCCACTCAAAAATCTCAGTTCATCGCTCAAGGAATCGAGCACCTCCAAATCACTCGCGGGTTCAAATCAGACAAAGAGATGACCGGCCCGTGGTTCATCAATATGCTCCGGATTGATCTCTCAAAGGCGCGGCTGCGTTTGGTTCATGCGATGGACGAAATCGTGGGGCTCGAGACAGTCAGTTCGCTCGCGGCGCGCCACGGAGCCTTGGCGGCAGTTAATAGCGGCTACTTTCGTACCACCGGAACTTATCGAGGTGATTCAGTTGGGATTGAAGTGCTCGATGGAAAGATCCTGAGCGAATCAAACAACGCACGCGCGGCGCTCGGGTTGATCGAGAAGAATGGAATCCAGGAATTGATCTTTGGACATGTAGAGTTCGATGGGCAGATCATAGCCGGTTCAGGGTGGCGCGGGCGACTCGCGGTTGAAAACACGCGCAAGATGCGCGTGCCACAACTCAAACACGCAGTCAATGGATTGAACCGGCCTCGAGCCGATAACGAACTGATCGTTTTCACTCCGGAGTTTCATCGCACTACACTCACCGAGCCGAACGGCCTCGAGCTCATCGTGCGCCGTGGTCGAGTGGTTGATGTGCGCGATCTGAAAGGCAGCAGCCTGATACCCGCCGACGGTTTTGTGATTTCATGTTCAGGCGCAGCCCGTGAATGGGCCCTCAAGAATCTACGTATGGGGACGCGAGTGCAATTGGATCTGAATCTCTCGCCCGTTGAAACTGAGCAGGCAGATTCGTGGAAGAAAGCCACCAGCGTTATCGGCGGGGGCCCTCAATTAATAAAAGACGGGCGCGTTGCGATCACGAATGCCGCGGAAAAGATCCTGCCCAGCTTTGTTAATGACGGCCACCCACGCACGGCCATCGCCAGATTGAAGTCCGGACAAATCCTGCTCGTTACCGTCGATGGCCGTCAGCCCGGCGAGAGCATCGGCATGTCTCTGACTATGCTGGCAGATTTGTTACTCGAGTTCGGCGCCACGGAGGCAATCAATCTCGACGGCGGCGGGTCGACCACGATGGTCATCAGGAATAAGCTGGTAAATAAGCCTTCGGACGCGACCGGCGAACGCCCGGTCAGCGACGCTGTCCTCGTCTATCCGCGTTAGCAGGCCGCTGAAAAACTAATTTGGAGTGCGGCGGCAAGCGTAGCGCGACGCCGCTTTGGATTCGCTGACCGCGAAAATGCTATGAAATCCAAAGCGCCGCCGTTGTCGGCGCACTCCAAATTTGTAGGCCGCACCCCGCTAAATTGTCCGCCTCGAACTTCGGGTGCGAAGCGGGGGGAGTCGGTGCCCTTACGCAGTAAATGCTAAGAAAAGCCCGGAAATTACGACTATTCCCACTGAAATAATGGTTATTTCGATTGAAATAATGATTATTACAGTTGGAATTATGGTTATTTCGATCGGAATAATGGTTATTTCGATCGGTAAAGTGGTTATTCTGATCGGAAAAGTCGCTGTTCCGATCGGAAAAAGTCGTTATTTCGATCGGAAAAGTGGTTATTCCGATCGGATTTCTGACAACGACGATCGTGTTTGTCCCGCGCTTGATCGAAATACCAGCGGACCCGATGGGATCGGTGACAGTTTCGATCGGATATATGTCGCCGCCGTTGGGTTACTGCGTGACCCTTATTGCGGACTATGCTATTTTCAGGTCGTTTGAAGGCGACTAAGCGCGTCATTCTTGAGTCCGTCATCTCCTGCCCTGGGCTTCCGCGGTGAAAAGCGCAACTCATTGAGCTTTTATAACCTTTTCGAATTGCCACGAAAGTTGCGGCAGAGGCGATCACCTTTAACGGGAACTTGCACGCTTGAGTAAAGAAAAGAACAGTCCGGATAACTCCGTTGTCGATCTCGAGCACGCTCGCGTGCGATTGCGGACGCGCGCCGGCACGCCTTCTCCAGAATCCCTGGCTGACGATCTGGAGGTGGTTCGCGGCTTGCTCGATCAGGGACTGACGACCGAGGCGCGCTCGCGTCTTAACTCACTACTCGCACAAACTCGATCGCAACCCGCGCTGTTGGCGCAGGCGCGTTGCGCTCTGTCGATCGCGCTCGAGATGCAGGGTCAGTATCGCGAATCGCTCGAAGCGGTCGCCATGTACGAAGACGCCGAAGCGCGCGCCAAACTTGATTTAACCCTGAGCGCGCGCCTGCGGGTACAGATTGCCCTGGCTTATAACTACAACCTCGATCATCCCAAGGCCGTCACGCTCTTGAAGGCTACGCTGCGTGACCTTCCTGAAGGGGGCGCGGAAGCAGGCGCAGTCTATGCCGCTCTGGCGCGTGTCTATCGCAGCATCAGCGAGTATCCCATCGCCCGCGATTATTCGCAGCGCGCTCTGGAAAGTTATCGCATCAGCGGCGATTGGCGCGGATTAGCCGAAAGCTATTTCGGATTGGCAGCCGCGGATATTCAGGAAGGACTGCACGAGCAGTCTCTGGAAAACTTCGGGCAAGCTCTAAAGCTGACCGGTGATCACCCGGCCAGTTTTCTGCTGGGGCGGATCTATTCGAACATGGCGGGCGCCTGCTGGTTTCTAAAGCGGCCCCAGGAAGGGATTCGCTATCTCGAGAAGGCGATTGGCTATTACGAACGAACCGATCATAAGAAGAGCGCGGCCGACGGCTATAACAATCTTGGCGTAAATCTGGTGCTGATCGGCAAGTGGGATCGCGGCCAGGAAGCGCTGGAACGTGCACTGGCCCTCGCTACTGAAGCTGACAATCAGGGCGCGGAAGTGCCCATGATTCTGGACTCCCTGGGCGAGTTGTGCACTTTGCGTGGCGATCTTGATGAAGCCTACAGCTACCTTCAACGCGCGGCATCGTTAGCCAAGGAACGTGGGAACAAGTGGTATCAGGGACAGACGCAGCGCACGCTCGGACGTTGCTATCTGGCAATGAAGCGTGGCCGAGAGGCCCTGGCCACCGCGAAGACCGCACTGGAACTCGCGCAGGTCATCGGTGATCGACAGGCAATCTGCGAATCGAGGCTTTTGTTTGCGGAAGCCTCTCTGGAATGCGGAGCGACCGACGCATCGGCTGCGAATCTTCAGACCCTGGCCCAGATGATAACCGACTCGCCGACCGACCTCCTGCTGTCGGGCGAGGCGCAGCGGTTGCACGGATTACTCGAAATGGCCCGCGGCGATGCGGCAATGGCGGTGCAGCACTTTGGCCGCAGCGTTTCGATTTTCGATCTGCTCGGAGATCGTTACCGGAGCGCGCGCGCGCATTACGAACTGGGACGCGCGTACGCCATGGCTCAGCCCGAACGCGCGGCCGAGCATCTGTCGCGCGCGGTAAACATCTTCCGTGAATTGGGAGCAAGAGTTGATCTCCAACGCGCGGAGGAAGCAGCCGCCGAACTCGATCAGACCAGACCGCAGCAACTGCTACGGCGCGACACAGTCGTGCAACTGCTGACCTTGCGCCTGGCGGAAGCAGTCGCCTCAAGAGAGTTACTACTGCGCGAACTGGCCGCGGTGATTCGGCAGGAAACTAACTGTAGCAAGGTGCTGGTGATTGAGCCGGACGAGGGCGGCCGGCAACGCGTAGTCATTGAGCACGGTTGCATCAAGAACGAAAGCACGGCGCTGGCGGATGAGTTTGCGGCGCTCAAGAAACCATCTCAAATTGAATCGTTTTGCAAGAAGCATAACGTGGCGGTCATTCCGTTAAAGTCGACAAACGCGCCACCGGCCACACTACTGATTTCACCGCGCGAACGGGCCGGACTGCCCGGCGGGCTTTCACTGGATCCTTTGCTGCGGGTGGTTGAGTTGGGCATGGACGTTTGCGCTTTGCGGATCCGGGGTCGCGCGGCTCACGGAGCCGACGAAGAAAGCGCTCTGGCGGGCGCGAGCCTGATGCCCGGCTTTATCCACTCGAGTCCGGCAATGACCCGTCTGGTTGAAGAGGTCCATAAGATTCGTTCCTCGAATGTGACGGTTCTGGTCACGGGTGAATCAGGCACGGGCAAAGAACTCGTCGCCCGGGCGATTCACGCGCTCTCGTCCCGTCGCGACAAGGTCTTTGTCCCATTCAACTGCACCGCGGTGCCGAAGGAACTTTCCGAAGGTTATCTCTTCGGCTATCGGCGCGGCTCGTTCACGGGGGCAGTTAAGGATTCACCCGGCGTGATTCGCACGGCCGTGGGCGGCACACTCTTTCTGGATGAGATAGGCGATCTGCCGATCGATGTGCAGCCGAAGATTTTGCGCTTTCTGCAGGAGGGCGAGATTCAACCCCTCGGCGAGCAAAGACCGGTGAAGGTCGACGTGCGGATCATCGCCGCGACCAACAGTGACCTCGAAGAGATGGTGGCGCAGGGAAGGTTTCGCGAGGATCTCTACTATCGATTAAATGTGATCCGGCTGCGCGTGCCGCCTTTGCGCGAGCGCCGCTCGGAAATTCCCACGATCGTTAATTACTATGTCAATCACTACTCGGCAAAATTTGGACGCACCGATATTCAGATTACGCCGCAGGCAATCGACCTCTTGATGGTCGCCGAGTGGCCCGGTAACGTGCGCCAACTCTGCAACGAAATACAACGCGTGATCGCCCGCAGTGACGACGGCACTCTTATTACTCCCGAACAACTTTCGCCCGAGTTGCGCCACATGGGCGCACCCGTTACGCCCGCGGGTACCGTCACCCCGATTAGCGCGCCGGGCGCCGGCGCTTCCGTTACGGTCCCACTGCAAAACGTCACTCTGGCCGACGCCCTGGCCGAGGTCGAACGCCGCATGATTGCCGAAGCTTTGCGTAAGCATAATGGCAATATTTCGCGAGCTGCGCGCGAACTTGGTCTGACTCGTCGCGGTCTCTATCTCAAGCTCGACCGCCATCAGATGAGCGCCAGCGCATAGTTTCCTTCCCCCGGGTTTCCGAAACCAAAAGCCTTTCCTAGCGTTTAACTCTTTTGCAGCCGCCGCCGCTGCTACGCGATTTCAGTTCAGAGTTCAGCCTTTAGGCTGTCTGCAGGCGCGAGCTAAAGCTTGAACGCTGAACGAGGCCCGCGGCTTGCGCCGCGCAGGTTTGCGCCGCTTCACGGCGGGCTGTATCCTTTTTAATGAACGTTTGGCTTTTGAGGCTAGAGTAGAAGTAATGACAGCGAAGCTTAATCTCGCCAGCAATCCCTTTCGCAACCGCGCCCTGCCTTGGACGGTTGCTATCATCGTCACGCTGGTGTCGTTCATTGCCCTGGTTCTGATCGCCCAGTCGACCATTCAAACCAACGCCAAGGTCGCGACTGCGCAGAGCGACGTAAACAAGCTGCAGAAAGACATCAACGCCCTCAACAAGCGTGCCGATGCAATTAATACGGCGCTGACGCCGGAACAAAAGAGCACGCTTAAATCGGCGCACACCCTCGTCAATCGCAAGAAGTTTTCCTGGTCGCTGTTGTTTGCTGATCTCGAAGCTGCCCTGCCCGGTGGTGTGCGCGTCTCGCGAATTGTCGTGAACCAGGTGCGGGTCCAGGATGATCGCACCGTCGCCAACCTCGATCTGACTGTGGCGAGTAAGAACCCTACGACGATCACTCAAATGATCGAAGACATGGAGCGGCAAGGCGTCTTTCACGCGGAGCTGCGGAACCAAACTCTGCAAAGGGGCCGAGGTGAAAGTGGCGCCGAGTATGAAATGGACGTGCGCTACGTCCCCCGCGCCGGCGTGCCTATTGCACCAGGCGAAAGGAACAACCGCCCCGTGGACACCGCCGGAGAGAGAGTTAAGACGCAATGAGCCAGGAGCAACCAATTCAGGGTCCCGCGCTCCCAAAGCGCCGGCAGACTACTATCCGCTTCGCTCAGTTGAAGCGCGCGCCGGCTTTGAGTGTGATTGGATTACCGGAACTGATCGGTCTTGCCGGCGCCGCCCTGCTGGCTGTGCTCACGGTCTTTGCTTACGTCTACTTTTATCTGCCGGCACACTCTCGTCTAACCTCGACCGAACACGAACGCGAACAACTGCAGACTCAACTTCGAAGTTCGCAAAACCTTTTCACTCAAACAACCAGCACCAGCGAGGCGGTCGATCAGATGACTGCGAGCGTGAAGGACTTTGAAGGTAACTGGCTTTCGGTATCGGGATCCGGCCGTTTGTCTCTCTACGCCGAACTGAACAATTTGATCAGAAGCAATGGCTTGCGTAACACAGCCGGACCGACCTACGCCCCGCTGGAGCCCGCCGGAACTAAAGCTCAGGGACTAGCAACAGAGAGCGCCGAGAAGCAAGGGATCGCTAAGTGGCAAAGCATCTATCCCGGCGTATTGGTGAGCGTGACGGTTGAGGGACCGTATCAGAACGTCCGCCACTTTGTGCGCGACATCGAAAACAGCCGTCACTTCTTAATCATTAATTCCGTCGAACTTGAGGGCGTGCGAGAGTCTGGCGCAACCCAGGATTTGCCGCCGCCGGTGACGAGGGCCTTGCCGCCTCGCGTTGGCACGCCAGCGACGACAACCGCGCCGGCCGGCAGCCGCGGCTCCCTGGTAAGCCTGCGACTTGATCTGGCTACATATTTTCAGCGGCCTGAAGCGAAAAGCGCCCCGGAGGCATCAAAATAAAAAACCGGGGCGATCGAGAGAGTGTTCAATGGAAAAGCCGCCGAAGTTTAGATTGGATCCTCAGACTTTAGATCGGACTTATTGCAATGCAACTTTTTGATCCAAACAATCCGAACGAAAAAAAGAAAATGATCGCGGCTGGCGTGCTCGGCCTGTCCGCAATTGTAGTACTAGGCTATGTGTTCTTTGGCGGTAGCTCAAGCAAGCCTACAACCAACAACTCCATCGCTAAGGCATCCCCGTCACCAACCAGGCCAGCAGAAAAAACGAATACCGTCGCCGAAGATTCGTCGTCCTTTCAACCCATTGTTTATAATCCGATCTTACCGGCAGTCTCTGAGGCAGCGCGTAACATCTTTTCTTATTACGAACCACCGCCGCCCCTTATTAAGGCTCCCTACATTCCCACGCCGACGCCTGTGCCGCCTCCACCTCTGACGGCTTCTTCGTTGATGCCGTCAAACGTCTATGCGCGCACGGCCGATTTCAGTCTTCAGATCACGGGCGACAAGTTCACGCCGGCTCTGCACGTCTCGATCGATGGGCGCGACTTGCCGACTCGATTCATTAACGCGCAACAATTATTCACTACCGTACCGTCAGCGCTGATTACTAACCCGGGCCCGCGCCAGGTAATGGTGCGCAGCAATGATGGTACGCTCTACTCGAATCCAGTAACGCTGACAGTCACGCCTCCGCCGCTGCCGAACTACAACTACATCGGCATCATCGGCAAGCCGCGTTTCAACGATACGGCGGTGTTGCAAGACAAGAACAGCAAGGACCTCATCAATGCTCAACGAGGGGATCTGCTGGGTGGACGATTTCGAGTTAGCAGCATCTCTGAGAAGGAAATCGTTTTGGTTGATACGACGCTGAAGATCAGGCACACGATTAGTTTTACCGCCGACACCAACGGCCAGCCCTTCAGGCCACCTGTGCGTGTGAGCGATGAAGAGCCACAGTGAAGTACAGCTTCGAAGGTTTCGAGATTGAAGTGAAGATCCGTATGACTCGATTCGCCAGCCCAGATCCGACAGGTCTTTCCAGTAAGAGGCCGCTGGCTATCCTGCGTCGCGCGAAGCTCGCCAAGCAGATCAAGGATGCGAATGACGAGGGTGGCTATGCCCTGATTGCGTTGCTGGTTGTCATGAGTTTGCTGGCCCTTTTCGCCATGACCGCGGCGTCAAACATTAAGCAGCAGGTCCAGCGAGAACGTGAGAAAGAGGCCATTTTCAGGGGGGAACAAGTGGCTGATGCCATCCGCTCCTACTACCGCGCCAAAGGCGGGCAGGGGGTTAATTCTCTGCCGACGAACATGGATCAATTACTCGAAGGCATTCAAATCCCAGGGAGAACAAAGAAGCTGCAAATTCTCAGAGTCGCGGCCGCCAGGGATCCGCTTTCACGCTCAGGCGAGTGGAAGTTGGTGTCGCCTACATCGCAGGACTTCGCCGGGTTGATCAAGAATTTAACCGCCTATACGAACGGCGTGCCCCCAACTCCCAAAAGCGATTTTCAAACGCTGGCGATTCCGCCAATGACAAACATCCTCAACACTAAGTCGACCAAGTCGGCGCCGGGTGGTGAAGATGATTCTGAAAGTTCTTCCGGACCGTTCGTGGGAGTTAGCAGCCGCAGTCAGCGTAACTCTGTAATTATCTATTACGGTATCGATCGACACGACCAGTGGATCTTCACACCGATCTTCCGATGACCTACAATTTGATCATTCGACGTGATCACGCGCTTCAAAGATCTCTCTTCCCAAAGGCCACATTAAATTTTCAATCAGCGGCGCAAGCACACTCATCAACCTGAGTGAGTGTGACGATCAAGTGGAGAGCAATCGGAGTTGCGAATCGCGTGTTGAGCGTTCGTTGTCGACGCCGGCGCGCGAAATATTTTTCATCACGGAGTAATAAATTGTTGACAAGCCTTGAATATAAGTTTATATAGCAAGATGTTGTGCGCCGTTTTCTCTAGACCACAAGAGTAACAGCAACACACTATCTTGTGGTCATAACCAGAAAGCTAAAGAAGGAGAAACGACACTATGGCAACTAAGAAGAAGGCCGCTAAAAAAGCAGCCGGTAAGAAAAAAGCGGCCAAGAAATCCGCTAAGAAGAGATAGCTCGTTCACGCAGGAAACACTAACGACCACGTTCAAGTGGCGCACATCCTCTGAGGCCTTGAAGGCCCTTTCAAAAGGAACGGCGAACGCTTTACAGCGCGCCGTTCCTATTATTTTTGTCAGCACTGCGCCCGAGTTCAAGTTGCAGCGCTGTCAACTCTCAACATATTCTTTCTCTGAGATCGTTTAAGAACAGTTCGCGACAAAGGAAAAAAATGCTGTGCGAGAGTTTGACGAAAGACCGTGGGGCAGTTACGAAGTCCTGGAAGAAAGACCTGGCTTTAAGGTTAAAGTGCTGGAGGTGAAGCCCGGCGCGCGATTGAGCCTGCAGCGACATGCGCGGCGCGGTGAACATTGGGTCGTGGTCGAAGGCGTGGCTGACGTTGTCTGCGGTGACCGGGAACTGCAACTGCAAAAGGGTGAGCACATTCACATCCCACCGGAGACCAATCATCGCCTGGGAAACAGCGGCGATGTCCGTCTGGCAATCATCGAAGTGCAGCTTGGTGATTACCTGGGTGAGGACGACATCGTGCGCCTTGCGGACGACTATCAGAGACTGGAATAGAACCGCCCGGCGTTTTTTCTTGCTTATCCGGCAGCCTCACCTCCTTGACCGGGCACTGCTGAACAGTACTAATATCCTGATCAACCTAACGCGAATAATGTCGCAGCCCTTAATCATTGCTATCGATGGTCCGTCGGGCGCGGGCAAATCCACGCTGGGGCGGATGCTGGCGCGCGAATTGGGACTGCTCTACATCGACACGGGATCTATGTATCGCGCGGTGGCCCTGGCCGTGATTGAATCGACGGTCAGCGAAACGGATGACGTGGCCGTCGGATCGCTCGCGCAACGAATTGACATCGATCTGGCGGGCGATCCCGATTCGCTCCGGGTGACTCTGGATGGGCGCGACGTTAGCGATCGCATCCGCGATGAAGACGTAACGAACATGTCCTCGATTATCTCGACAATTCCGGCGGTGCGGCGCGCAATGGTCGGACGGCAACGAGAGTTGGGCGCCCGCGGCGCCGTAATGAATGGACGTGACATCGGCACCGTCGTCTTTCCAGCGGCCGGAGTGAAATTCTTTTTGGACGCAGTGCCGCAAGAACGAGCGGAACGACGACTGGCCGAAGAGCGTGAACATAATGCGGCGGCTACTTACGAGCAGACACTCGTTGACATCACCGAACGCGACCGCCGTGATACGACGCGCATTGATTCGCCGCTGGTCGCGGCT
>JAWVCT010000096.1:0-46340 GCA_033858155.1 Blastocatellia bacterium | reverse complement strand
CCGCTCGCTACCGCTCGCGGTTCCGTAACAGACCACCACACCTTGAGCGTGAAGCACCAAACGAAAAGGCCGGCGTCGAAACGTCGGCCTTTGACTTACCCAATGATCGCGACCGGGCCTAGAACCTTCCTCTGTATTCACTCGCGACGAGAAACGACTTAACCATGTCGGCGTTCTGAAAGTTTCCGTTGGCTTGGTTTAGTTTCGTCAACCAAAAGTCATAGCCGGTGTAGTCCGTGTCGCCATTCCCGTTGTTTGGATCGCGTCGTAGATAACCGAAGTACTGCATCAGCACAAACGCTCGATTGAATTCCTGGCTCGACAACGTCGAATTCTCGGCCACGTCCCGCAAGGCTTTCGCACGGGCCGTGACGTTGCTGATGTCGGTGGCATTACTACCAAACTCACCGATGGCGGTTGAGAGCTCGGTTGCCGAAGGCGTAATACCCGCGTTGGCGAAGAGTGCATTGACAAAGTTGGTTGGCGGCGTGCTCGACGGGAACGGAGTGGTGAATCTCGATCGTTGCACAAAGTCCTCGGCAAAGGCCTGCTTGTTTGCTTCGAGTACCGTTTCCCATCCAGTCTGTCCGACAATCAGATTCTTACCAATCTGCTTAGTGTCAGGGAGGAACTCGCTCAGCTTTACAATCGGCACGGGCAGGGTATGCGACCCGCCAAACGTAGACGCGCCCGTTGTACTACCAAAGGCTGCTTTGTACATCTTCTCGACCAGATATCCGGTGGTCTGAAATTCGATCGAGAGGTAAAACGCTGCCGAAGTATTCACGCGGGCGGCGTCAACGCACGTCGCGTTCGCGCCGCAGTTGGTAATGTTGCTGTTCCAGAAAGCGAAGCCGCTGGCGTCGGGCATTCGGTTGAGGAAGTCCACGTACTGCTGCTGCACAAAAAAATCAGAATCATCGATGGTAATGAGCTGTGCGGGATTGGTCCCCGGCCGCACACGCAGAGGCTTTACCTTCACGTTCCCATAATAAAGTTCAGATGGCAGGTTTGGGTCGTCGGTAACTACTCTCAGCGTGGGACTCTGCCCAGAGACGCTCACGCCAGCCAGCGCGATGACAAGAAGGGTAACGGCGATCTTCATCTTTCTGCTCCTGGGTCCTTGATTGGAAAACCAACCAGAAATGGGGCCGTCGTCTGGTCTGGAAAAGGTGCTTTACACCTGAGAGGCTTTGGAAGTGTAACGGGCCGGCACAGGGCTGTCAATCAATACTTTCGGCCTCAACTTTGACGCAGCGCAGGCCGAAATTGGCGAGTTTTTTCAGGGCCCGACCCGTTGGCGATATTCACTCGAGACGAGGAACGACTTAACCATGTCCGCGTTTTGAAAGTTGCCATTGGCCTGGTTTAGCTTTGTCAGCCAGAAGTCATACCCGGTGTAGTTAGCATCCGGGAGGTCATCCGGATTTCGCCGCAAGTAGCCGAAGTACTGCATTAAGACGAAGGCGCGATTGAACTCCGCGCTGTTCAAATCCGAATCTTCTGCTACCGCGCGCAGCACCTGCGCCCGCGTCTTTGTGTTTGAAGTGAGATCGCTCACGAGTTGATTGCTCTCGGATGTTGACAGCGGATTACCTGCGTTTGTGTTCAGTTTGTTCACGAACTCCTGCGGCGTCATCGAACCTGGGAACGCGGCGGTAAACCTCGAGCGCTGCACAAACTCGGCAGTGAATGCCTGTTTATTGAGGTCCAGTTGCTGCTGCCAATTACCTTGTCCCACGATGACGCCCTGCCCAATCTCCTGCGTGTCGGGAAGGAATTCGTTGAAGCGGATGACCGGTACCGAAAGTGTGTGCTGACCGAGGAACGTGGACCCGCCGTTGGGACTGCCGTAGGCGGCCTTGTAAATACGTTCAACCAAATAGCCGGTCTCCTGAAACTCGATCGAGAGAAAGAAGGCAGCCGAGACGTTGACGCGTTTATTGTCGATACATGCCTGATCGCTGCCGCAGGAAGTAATTTGGTTGGCCCAGAATTGCAGCCCGGACGTATCCGGCTCGCGATTTAGAAAGTCCAGGTATTGCTGTCGCACAAAGAAATTGGCATCGCCCAATGGGTTCACGCCGGTACTGCTGTCGTTGTCAATGATCTTAACGGTCGCGGTTGGCTGCGGGCCCAGGACGCCGCCCACAGGGTTACTGAGACTTACCGTAAATGTTTCGTCGCCTTCCAGGTAAGCGTCGTCAATAAGAAGGATGCTAAAGGTCTTTGAACTATCACCGGGAGCAAAGGTGAACGTGCCCGAAGTGCTGATGTAATCACAACGAGCTGAAGCCTGGCCAGTGTTTGCGAGGCTACAGTCTTGCGACCCGGCAGTGTCGCTGGTTGCATAAGCCACACTAGCGGTATTGGCCGTGTTGCCTAAGCGCGTCACGTTAATGCTCACCATCCGATTGCCTTCGCTCATGGAATAGCTTGGAGCGTTGAATTCAATAACCCCTGGGGGCGCGGCGTCCTGATTCACCGTGAAAAACTGCCCGGCGATAGTCATTGTTCCGGAGCGGGGCGAACTGATCGGATTAGCCGCAACTGAATAACTCACTGTTCCACTAGCCGTACCGCTACTGCCTCCAGTGACTGTGATCCAGGTCGCGTTGCTGGTCGCAATCCAGTTACAAGCACCTTGCGTCGTCACGCCCACAGTTCCGCCGCCACCGCTGGCGAACGCGTTCTGGCTCGAGGGAGAGAGTGCGTAGGTGCAGTTAGATCTAGGCGTAAAGACCGCGCTCTGTGCGTTCGTTAAAGTCTTGGGGCTGAGTTCGGAGGTCAGCGCATCGATCACATAAGGGTCGGGCTCGCCTCCGGATATTCCGACGACGGGTAGCAGATTGATGTTGCCGGCGCCGTAACGTGTAATCACCGAACCGTCTGAGCGCAGCTCGATTTCAAAATTGATCGGAGCGCCATTGGTGCCATCGCCAAACTGCACTCCCTGCCAGCGAAATATGATCCGGTTGGCATCGGGCTGGACAACGTACACATCGGCGTCCGCCCTTCTACTGGTTGATAAATCCAGGTCGTCCCACATTCCGGCAATCATTTTGGACAGAGACAGATCCGCGGTTGACCCCGGCACATCGTCGGCATCGCCATTGGGGCGCTTGGGCGGAGCTGAGAAATACAAATTGCCGTTTGTTGAGACGGTCACGGTGCTGTAAGCCTGCCCAAAATAAGGGAAAGCAAATGGTAGTGGGTAGTTTTCCTTATAGCGATCGTCGAAAGTCAGACCCAAAGGCGTTCCGCCAGGCGAGAGTGAAGCCGGCGAGTTCAGCGCGGTCGTGTAAGGGTCAGCAAAATTTAGGGGGACGCTGACCGAGGTAGTCGCGGGCGTGCCTTCGTTCCCGACGTTATCGAATTCGCGCAAACGAAGCGTGCCCGAAAGGTGGCGATAGGGAAGGTTGACGGTGATGTTTTGCGGCGTACCGGAAGTGGCGGGCGCTACACTTGTAAGCGGAACCACGGCGCTGGTTGCTTGATCGATGAAACTGACATCGTAAAGCGAAGCCTGGCCCGCTGCTCCATCATCTCCGGAGGCTGTCCACGAAAGATTGACTTGGCGGCCGCTCTGCGAAGCAACCTGAAATCCGCTCACGGTCCCAGGCGCAATCGTGTCGCCTTCGTTCATCGCCTGCAGAGATTTGAAAACATTCAGCCTGCGACCGCTGAGCGTCTTGCCTTGAAGAGAGGCCACCTGGTCACCGTTGAATGACAGCAAGGCTCGCAACTGACTGACGGAAAGGCTTGGATTCGCCGCGCACAGCAAAGCCGCGGCGCCCGTGACATGGGGCGTAGCCATCGAAGTCCCGCTGAATGAACTGTAGGTGTTGTTCGGAGTTGTGCTCAGGATTCCTACGCCGGGCGCGCCCAACGCGACTGAATGAAGGCCAAAGTTTGAAAAACTCGCGAGGCTATCATTCTGGTCTGTGGCGGCGACAGAAATAACATTTGGCAACGAATAATTCGAGGGGTAGTGCGGATGAATATCGCCGTCGGTTGTTTCATTGCCGGCGGCGGCTACGAAAAGAATTCCCGATTGGCCGACCGCGTTCAGAGCATCCGCTGCTGCCTGAGAGTACCCACCCCCGCCGTAGCTCGCGTTCAGAACCCGGATGTTGGCGCCCTTGGTCCCGCTTGAACTTACCCACAGGTCACGCATTTGCTTGGCATAGTTGTAGGCCTTGATAGCATCTGCATCCGTGCCGTTGTTCGTGGCCTGATCGATGAACCTCAGTGACATCAGGCTGACTTGCCAGTTGACTCCGACCACGCCCGTGCTGTTATTACCGACTGCCCCAATAGTCCCGGCCACGTGGGTAGCGTGAGACTCGGCCGGAATGGCGCCGTTGTTGGTACGAAAATCATAACCGTTCACATCGCCACTGATGCCTGCGATTGAGCCGGGACTGGGATTCGTCCAAATGTTCGCTTGCAGATCCGGATGAATGATATCGATACCTTCGTCTATAACTCCGACCACGATGCTCGTGCTCCCGGTAGTAATGTCCCAGGCTTGCGGCGCGCCAATCTTCGTCATTCCATATAAGGAACCAAAAGACGTGTCGTTCGGCGTTTTGTCGGCATGCAAGATGTAATTCGGTTCGGCATACAAGACGTCGTCTCGGGACTGGAGCGCTGCTACTGCTTTCAAAGTGTCATCGGTCGACATGCGTGCGAGGCGCAAACCCTCAACCAAATCCGAGCCGTCAAAACGATCAAGCCTAATCGGAATCTCTTCATTCGACATTGCAAGCGCGCGGGAGCTGGTCTCTTGTTGGGCCTGCAAGGCCACGTCATTACTCGGCACGGCGATCATGGCGGGACCTTCGAAAGCGCGGCCCTGCTTGAATCGCACCAGGACCTCGCCGGGAACAAATTCCGGACGATGACGCTTCTGACTGGTTTCTGCCTGAGCTTGAGAAGGACCGGAATGGATCGCTTCAGATCGCGGCGCGAACAAAATCGACGCCGCCAACAGCAGCAGAACGAACAGACCAGGGATTACCGGCTTGAAAATCGGCCGGTCGTGGAGAAATGAAACAGATTGCATTTGGGAAAATCGCTGCTGAAAATCTTGACGTGTCGCGTGTGCCTGTTAACCGACTGCCGCAAACTAGACGGCAGGAAACAATTAGCGTTCGAACACCCGGCGGCGGCGGCTAACCACGGGGCGATCAATATACATCAGGCCGGGTTGAGATTACAGGTATCCCGACTGAGTTGCCCGGGGTGAGGGCCGATCGGAGTGGCCTGAAGTGGCAATCAACAGCCTTCCTTGACGTGACCTGACGGTGGTAAGATTGGCCGCGCGGCGCCGCCCCTCGCCGCAGCCGTCGCACCGGATTTGCGAACCGTCGCTTTTCACCGAACCGGAATAAAGAATGATTCGAAAAGGACTGAGCGCCATCGTTGCACTGTTCGCGCTCATTAACGCGCCCGCGACGGTGTGCGCGTACACGCTGCAATACCGGGACAGTTCAGGCATCGTAGCGCGGCACTGGTTGTCGCGTCCGATCATCGTTGCATTTTCGAGCTCGCTCAGTTCTCCGCCGGAAAATATCAAAGCCGGGAGTGACGTGATTGGCGCCGCCCGGCGAGCGCTGGAAAGCTGGGCGAGTCTTGCTGATATTGAATTCCTCGAAACCAGATCAACCGCGCAGACGGTGAGCCCGCCCAACGCCGGCGATCGGATCAATCTGATCACCGTCTCTGCCGACAACGCCGCGTTGTTTGGCTTATCCGCCAGCCCGGGCCGCACACGGGTCTTTTCAGATTCAGGCGGCGCGATCGTGGAAGCCGACATCGCCCTCAATCCCAACGAACTTTTCTCGAGCGATGGCACGCCCGGCACCTATGATCTCGAATCGACGTTCGCGCACGAGGTCGGACACCTGCTCGGCCTCGAACACTCAGCGGTGATTGGCGCGACGATGCAGCCACGCCAGGCGCAAAACGGACTGTACGGATTGCCGGCCTTTACGCAACGAACGTTATCGGAAGATGATGCTGCCGGCGCGCGCGCTCTTTACGGATCGCAGGCCGGAATGGGTTCAATCTCAGGGAAGCTCATCGCGAATGCGTTTGCTGGATCTTCGAAACCGATCTTTGGCGGACATGTGTTTGCGGAAGACGCCTTAACGGGCAGATTGATCGCGGGCAGTGTCACGCTGGCTTCGGGAGACTATCGCATCGACGCCCTCGAGCCGGGCAGATATCGTTTGATTGGACAGAGTCTGGATGGACCAGTCGGCGCGGCGGACATCGCCGGCGCGGGCGGATCGTATGCCGGCCTGCTGGACACGCTGCCGCCGTTTCGGAGTGTTCTGCGCGCCGGTGCTTCGCCGTCGCGATCGATTTTGGTGACGTCGGATGTGACTACGTCGGTAGGCTTTTTTGTCTCGACGACTCCGGCGCCAACCGTCAAGCCCCGCTTCATTGGAATGAACGGCGAGTTATCGACCACAGTCCTGCCTCTGGAAGCTGGCCGGACATACACGATCCTGGTAGCGGGCGAGGGTCTCGACCAGATTCCCGCTCGCGGGATTTCCGTTACTTCGCCTTTCATCACCGTAAATGGATCCTCCATAGCGGACGAGCCGTTCGACACGCCTTATCCAGTCATCAGTTTCGAAATTTCCGTGGATCCGTACGCGCCGCCGGGTGAATACAGTATTCGTCTGCAGACCACTGACGGTGAATATGTCTATCTGGCGGGCGCGCTGACGATCGATCCCTCAACGGATTGAACCCGGCGGCTTCTCGATCAAGGGGCTTGCCTTATCCGCGGCGCTGGCGTTAACATGCAGCCGTCCAAATTAGTTCATTCATATAGCGGGATTGTCCCGGTGGCTTTATCTGTAACCTTCATTCGAAGAGCTGAGCGAACATCGGAGGTTAATTATGGTTGACTTTCTGTTGTCAATTGTAGGAGTGGCCGCACTGGGTGGCGCGATCTTTGAATTCTATAAGTTCGTAACCGACGCCAACCCGGGCGGAGGGCACACGAATGGTTGGATTGCTCTCGTGCTGGCCGTCGTCTTCTGCGCCTGCGCCCTGTTGTTGTTCCTGCGCCACGTGAACAAGGAAGAGGAAATTCACATCACCCAATAGAAGGGCTGCAAGTATCACTGCGCGAATCGTGATGATCGCTTGCGACAGACTTGTAGAAATCATCGATCCTGATCGCCGGGGCGAGCTTCACGGCTCGACGACCGGCGACGAAGGCGTCATCAAGCGACGCCGTTTGCGTCCGCGGCACTCGCCCGCGCAAACGGCCGTTTTTGTTTTTAGCCTTTCACGCATGATGCCTGTGGTTTGCCTTATCAAATAACAGAGTTCGAACAATACTGGAGTAGCTGATGACTTTTGCCTTGCTTTTACTTTTCCAGGCTGCCGAGCAGACCGAGACAACTTTCAACGAGCCGTCTTACTTTTTTCCCGTCATTTTGGGCTCATTGGTCTTTGGCGCCATTCTTTGGCTGGTCGCGGCGGTACTTGGTTTCGCTCGGGCGCGGGCCTTCGGCTCATCGACCCGATGGTTTTCTTTCGCAGCGGTTTGCATGCTGCTTTTCCACCTGCAGTTTCTGTTGCTGGCCTTTGGCTTAATCATCAAAGACTTTCGGACGGTGTTCGCGATCCTTACTTTCTTTAATGTCTTTGTGGTAGTGGGCGCGATTTGCGCCATCATGGGCTTTGTGCGGTTGACCAATCCGCGCTGACTTTTGCGGAACTTAAGTGGCACAGACTTCAGTCTGTGATTATCATGCACCCGGTTCACAGACTGAAGTCTGTGCCACTAAAGCTTCGTCTTTCGGTTTTCATGTCCAGGAAACAATTGCTTTTCGCCGCGTTCGCGTTGATTGCGGGCGCGGCAGTTTTATTTGCGATCTCGAGCTGGAGCGGCAGCGCGCGCCGGAGTCGCCCCGCGTTCGTCCAGACTGACGGCCCGCGGCTGGTGATCGACCGCAAGCCGTTTCGTTTTGTCGGCGCCAACGTGGCCGTGATGTATCGGGACGACGACCGAGCGCGGATGGCCGAGACCCTGCAGCAAGCTGCGCGAATCGGAATCAAGGTCGTGCGCGTTTGGGCCTCGGGTGAAGGCGGGCCGAAGGATGTCCGGCCCATCGCCGACCTCAACGATTGGCCGCGCACGCATTCGTTTCGATCCACACCCGACCAATGGAACGAGGAGGAGTTGGTCTTTCTCGATCGAGTGCTGGTCGAAGCCGCTCGCAACGGTCTGCGCGTGCAATTGTGCCTGGCCAACTGGTGGCGCGACACCGGAGGCGTCACGCAGTATCTGCGCTGGGCCGGAGTTGAGGGCGCCGACGACGACAAGTATCCGTTCGGCATCAACAATGAAAAGGCGATGCTGTTTTATTCGAACGAGATTGCCCGCCGTCTCTATCGCCAGCACCTCGTGAAAATTGCCACCCGCCGCAATACCGTCAGCGGCGTCATGTATCGCGACGATCCCACAATCTTTGGTTACGAGTTAATGAACGAAGCGCAGTGTCTGACCGGACGTTGGGCCGAGCGTCGCGCTTGGATGTCTGAGATGAGCGCCTATCTGAAGACACTCGATCCCGATCATCTGATCGCTGCGGGAGACTGGGGCTATCGTTCTGCTGCCGAGCGCCGCGAATGGCTTCTCGATCACGCCTTGCCCAACATCGACATTTGCGACGTACACAATTATCCGCGCGATGATACCGACAGTTTTGTCGACTCACCCAAAGCCCTCGGGGAGTTTATCGACAATCGCGTGGCGGCTGCTTTCTCGATCAAGAAACCTCTGGTGTTGGGCGAGTTTGGCATGTCCAGCGATGGGTACAAGGGCTTTACTCACGCTGATTGGTATCGCGCGTATTTCGAAGGCGCGGCCCGCGCCGGCGCCAGCGGCGCAATGTTCTGGATTCTTACGCCCGACCCGCAGCGAGGTTATGGCGTGACTTATTCGTCGCCGCGCGATGCACCGGTGCTGGCGGAAGTGACGGGCGCATCGCATCTGTTTGCATCGCTGGCGAATGCTTCCCCGCCGCCGGCTCTGCTGGACCCGGGACAACATTTGATACCACGGCAGTTTGCCTTCGCGCGCGCCGAAAACGATCCGGCCACGCAGCCGCAGATTACCTTTGCGCCGGATGGAACGGTGCTCTATCGATTCGGGCCGAACCTGGCAGTGCGCGGGCGATTTGAGAAGTTGGGTGGTGGTGACGGCTACATCTGGGGCGGCGGATCGGGCTACTTTGAATTTCTCGTGCCTGCACGAAATGACCATCGGCGGGTGGGGCAAATCATCGTGCGGGCGCACCTCCAACCGGTGCTGCCGGTTGACGCCAAGGCCGACTGGATTCGCACTCGCGTGACTTTATTCGTGAATGGAAAGGATTGCGGCTCGCGCCTGATTCCGGTCGAAGATCCAAAAGCTCCTTTGATCCAGGAGTGGAAGATCGTTTCCCTGTCCCTGCGTTTGGCTGCCGCGCGCGGCTTGCCGCTGAGGATTCGGTTTGCAGTCACGCCCGAATCGGATTGGCTCTACGGCGTGAACATTTCCAACTGGCCCGAAGGCTACGTGTCGCACGATGCTAAGCCGGTGGAGGTTGAGATTAGGTGAGGTTCTCTTTGCGCCTTCATCAGGACTTTGCGCCTCTGCGTGAACTGCGACGCTCGAACAGATATATTTCACGCAAAGGCGCAAAGAGAAGCGGAAAGGCGCAAAGAAAGCTATTTCAAGCCGTAAAGCTTCGCGGCATTGTCGTGCAAAACCATTCGCGCCAACTCCATCGCGCGCACACGATCAATCTCGCCGTCGTTCATCATTCCGGTTAACGCCAAAGCGAGCGCTTGTCGCGCGGTCGTATTAGAGAGCCACGCCACTTCACCCCAATCGACTTCCGTTCCGAAAGAAAAAGCGTCGGTTCCGAACAGAATTTTGTCGGGATAAGATTCCAGCCAGTTGCGGAGGTTCTCGCTCAACTCACGCGGATAGGTGAAGAAAGTTTGCGCCGAAAAATCCGCGTAGACATTCGGCTTGCTCATCAGCGATCCCATCTCTTTAGTGAAAGGATAGCCGCCATGGACGACGACGAAATTTGTCTTGCGCAAAGTCGGATCGTTGAAGACTGGTTCCAGCAAAAGGGGATTGCTGCCGCTCTGACGATAGAAACCGCCGGCGCCGTAGATGCAGTGGATGTGGGAGCGCGGCCGCCGCCGCCCGCACCAGTGAGGCAGGCGCTAATTTATTTTCAACCTAAAGAAGTATTCGCGCTGCACGCTCAATGCGGGCGAGGGGCGCCCGCGTTCCCAGTGATCACGTGCCAAACTATTGACACGAACTCTTGTCCTTCGCGGCATCGACACGCGTGATACGCCCGTCGGTCTTCGGAGCAATCGCCGGTACAGAGGCAATCGCCTTCAACAAAATATCCGTTTCCGACGGCGCCTGCTCGGGACGAATGGCGAGCGGCACGTTGCGAAACATGTCATAGCCGTCACCCGCATCAATCGCGAGGTACGAAGTCGTTGCCAGAGTATAAGTGCTCCGATCATCCAGGGGCTTTCCATCAATCGTAATGCTGGTGATGCGCTTGCCGGGCGGCCGGCTGGTGTCGAATGCGAAGCGAATACCCGAGACCTGCGGAAAGCGACCGGGCTGTGACTCTGTTCCCAAAGAAGCTACGCCATGCTCGATCACCACACGAATCATCGCGCCGGTAAGCCGCATCTTCACCACTTTATTGTTGTAGGGCAAAATCGACAGCACGTCGCGTTTTGTCAGGACACCCGGCTCGATGATCGTGTCGGCGCGAATTGAACCGCCGTTGACCAGCGCCACATCCGATGCGGTCGCTTGCCGGAAAGCATCGGCAATAAAATCGCCCATGTTGGTCTCGCGTGTGCGGATGTCCTGGCTTTTCAGATCCAGGTCAACATCCGTGTGTCCGACTATTTGTTCCAGACTCTTCAGCAGTGGTCCGTACTTTTGATTGAGCGGAGCAAAGGCCGGATCGTCTTTGACCTTGTCGGTCACGGGGATGACCTGCCAGTCGATGCTTTCGACCCTCCCGGTTGATTTCGAGATGTTGAGATCGATGCGGCCCAGTTCGCGCGCGTCAGAAGTCATCTTGAGAATCACCGCATGGCCGGACATTGATTCGAGCAGGGTGTGTTCGTGCCCTCCTATGATCAGATCGACACCCGAACAACGCGCGAGTTGTTTGTCTTCACCCAGCGACAGGTGCGTCAGCGCGATGATTACCTGCGCGCCCGCGGCGTGGATTTTGGGAATTACGCGCGCGGCGGTCGCGCAGGGATCCTGTATATCGACGTCCGGACCCGGCCGTGAAGTCTGTAGCGTGTCCGGCAAAAGAATGCCGAAGATGCCAATCTTCACACCCTCGAATTCGCGCACGACGAACTCTGGCGTGTCGGCAAATGTCTTGCCCGTCTTTTTGTCGATAACGTTGGCGGCCAGCCATTTGAAATGCGACTCGCGCATTCGTTCACGCAGCACGTCGGGGCCGAAATCGAATTCATGGTTGCCGAAGGTGGCATAGTCGAGGCCGCTCGCGTCCCAGGCTTCGATCATTTGCTTGCCTTTGTAAGTATTCGATTCGATCGAAGGCGAGAGAGTATCGCCGGCCAGGAAAAAAAGTGTGTGCGGCGACTCGCTCATGATTTGTTTTCGCAGAGTAAGCACCCGCGCCAATCCTCCGCGCGCGCCGCCATCCACGGGCGCAAACTGATAGACGTCGTTGACCTGCAAAAGAGTCACGTGGACCGGGCATTCACGCCGTTCCTGCGCCGCCGCCAGTCTGATTTCGGATGTCGCGAGGCCAACCGCCAGAATCACAGTGAGCAATGCGACAGAGGCCAGCGCAATTCGCCGCGATGAAACTCGATTAGAAATCATGTTGTTCGACGCCTTTCAGAATTGAGCATTCCGCAATCACGGACGTGTTGGATCAAAACGATTGGATTATACTTGAGCGGAAGTTAGAGGCCACCATCATCTAATCAAAGGAGCGGTCGTTTGGATGTGATCGGTTTCATCTCATTAGCACCTCGCTTTAGCGAGGTGTTGCGATCAGAGGATTTTAGGTGAGCCGTTTAACGGCTTCTCGCAGAAACCGTTGAAACGGTTGAGATGACTGATCGGCTCTCGCTCACCTGGCTGAAGCCAGGTGCTAATGAGATATTGAACTCAAACAATTTTTCTAACATGGCTTTCAACGAAACAGTTTTCGTTACCGGCTTCCCGGGATTCATCGCCAGTCGCTTGGTCAGACGGCTGGCGGCGGAAGGCGCGCGGTTTATTCTGCTGAGCCAGGCCGCCTTGCTCAGCACAGCGCGGGCAGAGACAGCCGAAATCGCGAGTGAAGCAGGCGTTGAGATCGAGCGATTTCGGATCGTCGAAGGCGACATCACCGCACCCAACCTTGGGCTCTCTGAAGCAGAGTTTGAACGGGCCCGGAGCGAAACAACTACCGTGTTTCATCTCGCCGCTATTTACGATTTAGCGGTGGCGGAGGACGTTGCCGTGCGGGTAAACGTCGAGGGCACGCGCAACGTCAACAAGTTTGCGAAATCAATTGAAAACCTCAAGCGATATCATTACGTCTCGACCTGTTATGTGGCCGGCAAGCGCGAAGGGCTGATCAGGGAAACCGAGCTGCGTCATCATGCAGGCTTTCGCAATCACTATGAGGAAACGAAATACCTTGCCGAAACTGAAGTGGAAGCGCTGAAGTCTGAGCTACCGATCACGATTCACCGGCCGGCCGTGGTTTGCGGTGATTCGCACAAGGGAGAGACGGCGAAGTACGACGGCATCTATTACTTGATTCACTACCTGCGCAAATGGCCCGCTGGGTTGTCACTGCTGAACATCGGGAACAATGAAGTGCGTCTCAATCTGGTGCCCGTCGACTTTGTAATCGACGCAATGGCGGCGCTCGCCAAAGATGATCGAGCAATTGGCGTGACGGTCCAGCTTGCCGATCCGGCGCCGCTGACGACGCACCAATTATTTGCCGAGATTGCGAAAGCGATCGGCGGGCGCGATTCGTTTGCGACGGTGCCGGCCGGAATTATCTATCCGGTGCTGCGACTGCCGTTGGCGCCAAAGATAACGGGGCTGCCGCATTCGGCCGTGCCATATTTTTTTCTCGAGCAAACCTACGACACGACCATCGCCCGCGCGTTGCTGGGTCCGCACGGCATTCGTTGTCCAGCCTTTCCGGAATACGTGGGAGCTCTCGTGGATTTCGTGGCAGAACATCCGCGACTGTAGCGCAAGTTGTTAGCTTGCGCCGAAACGCAAATTAGCAATTTGCGCTACATCAAGGCGCAAGCCGCTCGATCAACCACGCGCCATCTTCCTGTAGCCCATACCGCAGCCGATCGTGCAGACGGTTATCGCGGCCCTGCCAAAACTCGATCGAGTTTGGCCTGAGACGATAACCTCCCCAATGCTCTGGTCTGGGAACTTCTTCACCAAAACGTTTTTCGAGCTCGCCAAAACGGGCTTCCAGCGTCTCGCGATTCTCGACGATTTCGCTTTGGTTGGAAGCCCAGGCGCCGAGCTTGCTTCCCAACGGCCGGCTCTGGAAATACGCTTCAGAGTCCGCGGCGGAAATCTTCTCAACGTCGCCCTCGATTCGCACTTGCCGCCAAAGCTGGGGCCAGTAAAAGAGCAAAGATGCGCGCGGATTCTCACTTAGCTCCTTGGCTTTGCGGCTCAGGTAATTTGTGAAGAATACAAAACCGAGATCACTAGAGCTTTTCAGTAGCACGACGCGCGCGGACGGGCGGCCATCTCTGGTCGCAGTAGCCAGCGTCATCGAAATCGCATCCTGCTCCGACACTCCATTTGCGCGGACTTCGTCGTACCACCGCTGGAATTGGCGGATTGGATTCGCGTCAATGTTATCTTTGGTGAGCGCGAGTGGTGTTTCGGTCATTGAGGGTTAAGGACGTTCAGAGTTCAGCTTTGGCTTGCGCCGGTAATAAGAAACAAAACGCAAAGGGTGCAAAGGATCTCGCAGAGGACGCAGAGTAAGAACCTTTGCGTACCTCTGCGAAGACTTCTGCGTCCTTTGCGGTTGAATGGATCTTTCGATTAAGGAACCGCATTGCTAAGCGCCTTCAGCCTCTTCCTTCTTCTTGGTCCACATGCCGCAGATCTGCTGGGCTTCGGCAAAGGTCAGGTTGTCATAGATGTCAGCGTCGTTCTTGATCACGCCGTTTTCCAGTTCGCACACTTGCCAATCCGGCGCTTCCGGATCCGCGCCCGCGGCGCCTGGGGCAACGCGAATTTCGTATGATACGTCAACGTTTTCTTCAGTCATTCAAAGTTTTCCTTCTCCAAATTCTTTCGAACAGCGAAGATGATAAACCAGATTTGCATCGAAGTCCTCTGGCGAACTGCACAATAATAAACGAGGGAACTTGCTGGGCTCTCAAGGAGTGTGTCGTCACTACGCTGGCGATCGAGGACGAGACGGTTTGGCCGTTAATCCATCCTCACGTGCTTGCTTTCTCATCTCGTCCGCTTCCTTCGCGACTACCAGACTACTTTTCTGGAGTTTGTCGATTACTTGCTTCGCATCAAGCTTCTCCGGACGCCGCGCCTCGATGATCCAGCGACCGGAGGGATCCAGGAACTTCACCATGTCCACCAACGCGTGCTGAATTCGCACCAGTTTCTCGGCCTCCGGACCCCAATTGTCCAGCATTGTTGTGACTCGAACTCTGAGATGATAGAAACACACTGGCGCATCTTCCCGCTTTAGAAGATCCAGGAATTCCGAATAGCCTTTGCAACACAGCTCGCCGTTCGTGATCGAAACCATTCGCTCTCCGATCTCACGCTGTTCCAACAGAAACACGTGGAAGTGTGGGCGATAACCTCCGAGAAGAGACTGGCTTAAGGTACTCAGTCGCGTTTCCAGTTCGGCATAATCCAGCGCTCCCATCTTTTCGCGCAGGATCTCGATCCACGCACAGCACTGAGCAAGCTGGAAAGTTGTCGCGTTGATGTAATACTCTCCCTGGCCTTCCTGCTTGATGTTTTGGTAGCCGCTCGCTTGTTCCTCCACAGTTCCATATATGCGGCGCTCCAAATCATGCATCGCTCGAATCGCAGGGCCTCGGAACTGCGACATCAACCGCTCACGGTCAACTTGTTGCTGTCGGCGCCAGGTTATTCGATCCGGAAGATACTTTTCCCAAAAAAACTTCGTGGCCCCGCCAATGAATCCACCGATCACCCCGCCTGAGAGAAATGTGAGAATCGATCCCAAGGTTATCGAGTCCAAGAGTAGTCTCCTTTGTGAGAAGCAGTGAATCCGAATGTCTTCTAAACCATTATAGTTGCATTGTAAATACCAAGACCGGAACCAGCTGAGTTCTGACCTGGCATGACCCTCGGTTCCGCTCTACGCAACGCTTTGTTATCATCGACTTTCACCAATGACGTCTCGAACCAAGCAGCAAGCGGCTGGCATAGCGTTGCCCCTCGTGGCAATCGTCGGCCGGCCCAACGTCGGCAAGTCGACGCTTTTCAATCGTCTGATCGGCGAGCGGCGATCGATTGTCGGCGACGAGCCGGGCATTACCCGCGATCGGATCTACGGCGAATCAAACTGGCGGACGAAACGATTTGCGATCGTCGATACGGGCGGCATCGTGCCTGATGACGACGCTCTGATTCCCGCAAATATTCTGAAGCAAGCGGGCTTTGCGATTGACGCGGCGCAGGCAATCATCTGGGTAGTCGACGCACGGAAAGGAATCACGCCACTCGATCAGGAACTGGCGCTGCTGTTGCGCTCGACCGGAAAGCGCGTGCTGGTAGCGGCGAACAAAGCTGATGCGGTTGTGCTGGAAAGCGACGCAGGTGAATTTCACAGCTTTGGTTTTGCGGACGTGTTTGCGATTTCAGCCGAGCATGGAAACGGTATTGGCGAACTGCTGGATTCGTTGGAGCCGGAACTCCACGGCAGCAGTCCGAGTGTTAGAGAGGGCGGAATAGCGGAAGAGACACCCGCCTTCCCAGCTAAAGAATTGCGGCTGGCGATTGTCGGACGGCCCAACGTCGGCAAATCATCTTTGCTCAATCGTCTGCTCGGCGAAGAGCGGGCAATTGTCTCGCCGGTAGCCGGGACCACGCGCGACACCGTCGATACTTTGCTCGAGACTGAAGGCCAAAGCTTTCGCATCATCGACACGGCGGGGATTCGGCGCAAAGGCAAAACCGAAGCGATGGCGGAAAAGCTTTCCGTAGTGATGGCGCGCAAAAGTTTGGAGCGCGCTGACGTCGCGATTATCGTGCTCGATGCCGAGCAGGGAATCGCCGCACTGGATGCGAACATCGCCGGGTATGCGGTCGAAGCGGGCTGTTCAATTATCCTGGTGGTCAACAAGTGGGACACGGTCGAAAACAAGGACACGCACACCGGTTCCGAGTTTGAACGCAAAGTGCGCGACCAGATGAAGTTTCTCAGTTGGGCGTCGGTGGTTACGATTTCGGCCTTAACCGGACAGCGTGTGAAAAAGCTCTTGCCGCTGGTCGTTGAAGCCAACCGAGCCCGTACTATGCGCATTTCAACTTCGCGCTTGAACGAATTTTATGAAAGGGAGATCACTCAGGGCTCAGGCATCCTGCCGGCCCGTCCGCATGGCGGTTCGCGCTTGCATGTGCAGTACATCACGCAGATTGGCATTCGCCCGCCGACCTTCGTCGTGTTCACTTCAGGCGGAAAAGCGGGCCTGCATTTTTCTTTTGTGAGGCATCTCGAGAACCGGATGCGCGAAGAGTTTGGTTTCCTGGCTACGCCGATCCGATTTGTCGAACGGCATAAGTCGAAGCGCCGGCGTTGAATTACTTAATGAGGGAGAAACCAATATGAAATTTGTAAGAAGCGTAATGGCTGGGCTTGCGTTGATTCTGTTCTCGCTCTCAGTGGGGGTGGCTCAGGAAACCTGCAAACGCAATGTTGAACCGCTGGGTGGCTTCTCGCTCTGCGTACCCGACGGCTGGAGCGTCCAGGCCCGCGAGGGTGAAAAATTCAAGATGATGTTTGGCCCGGCGGCAGAAACCTTCACTCCCAATATCAACATTAAGAATGAGAACTCCACTTTTTCCTTGCCGGATTATGCCGGCGCCTCGATCAAGACGGTCCTCGCTAACACAGTTGGGGCGACTAGCATTAAGTTGGTGCGTTGGACGGATTTTTCCTCAACCTCCGGCCTGGCCGCCGACAGGGCCGTCTTTGAAGTTGAGTATAAGGGGCTCCAGATCACAAGTATTCAGTATTATTTCGTTGCGGGAAGTAGTAAGAAGTTCGTACTCACCGGGACCTGCCTGCTAAAAGACAAGGACGCCTTCGAAAATCTCATCGAGCGCGCGGCGAAATCATTCCGTTTGGAATAAACCGGACTTTCAACATCACCCGTCCCAATATCTGCTCACTCAATGATTGATCAATCCATAGACTTTGAAGTTGGGGCGACTGACGGCGCGGCCCGTTCCGGGCTGATCAAGACGCGTCGCGGTGTGATCGAAACGCCGGTGTTCATGCCGGTGGGCACGGCAGGCACGGTGAAGGGAATTCGTTTTGAAGAACTCGAATCGCCGGAGCTCGACGCGCGGATCATCCTGGGGAATACCTATCACCTTTGGCTGCGGCCGGGAATCGAAACGATTAGGAACTGTGGGGGCCTGCACAAGTTCATCGGCTGGCAGCGTCCCATGTTGACGGATTCAGGCGGCTTTCAGGTTTGGAGTCTGGGCGCGCTCCGTAAGATTAGCGAGGAGGGCACCGAGTTTCGTTCTCATATCGATGGCGCGCTTTGTTTTCTTTCGCCGGAGATTTCGATGGAGGTGCAAGCTGCCCTGGGCGCTGAAATAGCGATGGCGTTTGATGAGTGCGCGCCCGGCGAAGCGACCCTGGAGGAAGCCCGGCAAAGTATGGAACTAACGCTGCGGTGGGCGAAACGATCACGCGAGGCTTTTGATGTAGCGCAAGTTGGTAACTTGCGCTCTCCGGAATCTCGAGGAGCTACGACTGCAACGAGTACGCAAGTTCGTAACTTGCGCTCTCTGGAATCTCAAGGAGCTACGACCGCAACGAGTACGCAAGTTAACAACTTGCGGTACAGACAGGCGCTGTTTGGCATTGTGCAGGGCGCATCGCATCTCGATCTTCGCCGTGAAAGTCTGGAGCGCACGGTCGAGATCGGTTTTGATGGGTATGCCATCGGCGGCCTCAGTGTCGGTGAAGCCAAGCCGGTAATGCTGGAAGTGATCGAGGCCATCGCGCCTCGGATGCCCGCGGACAAGCCCCGCTATCTGATGGGCGTCGGCACCCCGGAAGATTTGATTGAAGCCGTAGCTCGTGGCGTAGATATGTTTGATTGTGTCTTGCCGACGCGCAACGGCCGCAATGGGCAGGCCTTCACTTCGCGCGGCCGGCTGAATATCAAGAATGCGCGCTATGTTGACGACCAACTGCCTTTGGACGAGGCTTGCGGGTGTTCAGTTTGTCGCCGCCACACACGCGCCTTTCTCAGGCATCTCTATCAATCTGGAGAAATGCTCGGCAGTATACTTTTGACGCATCACAATCTGGCGTTCTTCCTTGACACCATGCGACGTGTCAGGCAAGCTATCCGTTCTGGCCAATTCGCGAAATTTCGGCGAGAGTACACTGAGCAACTAAGCTCCGGTTTGGGATGAGTGCGAGCCTCGATTGAGCCCGCCACTCGCCTGTTATCGCGGCACAACTTACAAAACTAATCATTTATGTCCTTACTTTTTTTTCAGGGTGGCATCGGCGGGTTGGGCGGCGCTCTTGTCCCGATGTTGTTGATCTTCGGGGTGTTTTATATGTTGCTGATCAGGCCCCAACAGAAGAAACAGAGACAGTTACAGGCGACAATCGCTGAGCTGAAATCCGGCGACAAGGTGATTACCACCGGTGGAGTCATCGGGACGATTACCGCCGTGCGTGACACGAGTTTTTTCATCAGGAGCGCTGACAAAACGATCCTGGAGATTGCCCGTTCGGCCGTGGCCGGCGTCGATACTGAAGAAGAGAAAAAATAGTGACACAGACGTTGGTCTGTAACGATACCAGGAGTTGAAAGACCACAAGCCGCAAGGCTGTGCCACAGACGTTCATGAAGAAAAGGAACCTACTCCAGCGGTCGATTATTATCGGGATCGTTACCCTCGTCGGTCTTTATGTAGTCATTGGACCTCACGGGCGCCGCCCGCACGCCCACGACTTTACGCCTGCCGGCGTCAAAGAGAATCTCGCGCAAAACATTCATCTCGGATTGGACCTCAAGGGCGGATCTCACCTGGTCATGCGGGTGAAGGTCGAGGAATACCTGAAGCGACTGACCGAAGACAGCGCGACGGCGGCGCAGAATTCTGCGAAGGAAGCCGGCTTTGATGTGAAGGAAGCTCGCGCGGAAACGACCGGGGGTAACTATCGCGTCGTATTGCAGGTGGGCGATCCTTCAAAGGCCAAAGAGATTCGCGACGTGGTGGAAAAGAAAGTCGACCTGAGGGACACCTCGGGTTGGTCGTTCTCGTCGTCCGGAAATGCTCTTACCTGGACGTTGAGCGGCTCAGCCCAGAGGACTCTCGGGGATTCAGCCACCGAGCAAGCTTTGAGAATTATCGAGAGCCGCATCAACGCCGTCGGTGTGGCTGAGCCAACCTTGCAAAGGCATGGCGGCCAGAACTCGCACGAAATCCTTTTGCAGATGCCGGGTATTCAGGATCCGGAACGCGTCAAGCAGTTGCTGGTGGGGCAATCGCATCTGGAGTTGGTTCACGTCGTGAGTCCCCCCGCGACGCAGGGATCGGTGCAGACTTACGCGTCTGAAGCAGAGGCTATTGCTTCGCTTAACAGCGGCGGCAAAATTCCGGCGAATCGCCGCGTGCTGCCTTACTCTGAACGTCCTGAGTTGGCCGGACAGGATGCGGCGAAGGCAGTAAAGAAGTGGGTGGTGGTTGAGTCGCCCGCGATAATCGACGGGGCGCAGTTGCGGACCGCGACCGCGAACCAATCAAGAGCGGGCGCTGACGAGTACGAGATCGATTTTTCCTTGAAAGATACCGGGTCAAAGAAGTTTGGCGACTGGACCGGCGCGAATATTAACGAGTACATGGGCGTGATGCTCGACAATGAAATTAAATCGATTGCGTTCATCAAAGGCCAGATTTTCGATCAAGGACAGATTACGGGAAGGTTTTCGAAACAGTCCGCCGACGATTTGGCGTTGACTCTCCGGTCTGGAGCGCTGCCGGCGCCGCTTGAATATCAGGAAGAGCGAACCGTGGGGCCCAGCCTCGGCGCTGACTCGATCCGTTCGGGTGTGCGCGCTTCGTTGCTTGGTCTGACGCTGGTCGTGCTATTCATGCTGATTTATTACCGCGGATCGGGAATTAACGCAGTCATAGCTTTGTTGCTTAACATGATCCTGATGCTGGCGGGGCTGATCATGTTTGGCGCGACCCTGACCCTCCCCGGCATTGCCGGCATAATTCTGACGATCGGCATGGCCGTCGACTCGAATGTGCTGATCTTTGAGCGTATCCGGGAAGAAATACGGTCAGGCAAAACGATACCATCGGCGGTTGAGCAGGGTTTCGGCCACGCCTTTGTGACGATTATCGATACTCACGTGACGACGATCGTGTCGTCCCTGTTTCTTTACGCGTTTGGCGTCGGGCCCATTCGTGGCTTTGCCGTAACGCTGGTGCTGGGATTGCTGGTTAACTTGTTCTCAGCGGTTTATGTTTCGCGGACGATTTTCATTTGGCTGCTCAGCCGCAAAGGAAAGCGGGTCGAGTCGCTTAGCATTTGAGGGCTTTGAGACGCACGGGAAGAATTACCGCAGGCAACGAACGCTGAGCGCGGCTCAATTGTAACGAAGTTCATGCTTCAATTATTTCACGACATTAATATTGATTGGCTCGGCAAGCGTCGCATCTTCATCGGCATTTCGATCGTGCTGATGCTGGCCGGTATGGGTACCGCGCTCTACCGTCACAAGGTCCACCCGAACGGTACCGAAGCGTTCAACCTGGGCGTCGATTTCAAGGGCGGGACGGTAATTACGGTGAGGTTCAAACAACCGCCTCCCGTGGATTCTCTGCGTGCCTCGATCAATCAGGCGGGAATTAAAGACGCCGTCATTCAGCCAGTGTTGGACAAGCCGGGTGAGTTTCTCATCAAGGTGCCGCACCAGGGTTTTGAGGAGTCGGCCACTGGTGAAAACCAGGCCGGGGTAGACGCTGCGCGGACAAAGATCAGGCAGGCAATTAATACGTTCGGATCCGAAGCCGAAGCCGCCAAGAGTCTGGAAGAAGATCCCAAGGCAGCGTACAAGATCGAAGGCACCGATGCCGTCGGCCAGGTCGCGAGCAAGCAACTACGCAACCAGGCCGTAGCCGTCACTATTGCCGCTCTCGTCGGCATGCTGCTCTTCATTGCCTTCCGATTCGAGTGGACTTATGGTGCGGCGGCGGTCATCGCAGTATTCCACACGGTGTTGGTGACACTTGGGCTGTTTGCGATATTTCAGATCGAGATTAACCTAACGGTGATTGCGGCACTCTTGACCCTGGTCGGTTTCGACGTAAACGACTCGATCGTGATCTTTGATCGGATTCGCGAAAATCGTAAACTTTATCGACGGATGAATCTTTATGATGTCACAAACCTGTCAATCAATCAGACGCTGTCCCGCACGGTGATTACTTCCGGTCTAGTGTTTCTTTCCGTCGTGGCCTTAGTGCTTTTGGGCGGTGAAACTCTAAGGCCGTTTTCACTGGCTTTGTTAATGGGCATCATTTTTGGCACCTACGACACGATTGCCGTTGCCGGTCCGATCATGGTCTGGTGGGAAAAGAAGATTGCGGCGGCAAACAAGGCGCCGGCGACGAATGCCCGCGATGTCAGTGTCAAATCAAGTCGCGGAGCCTCGCGCGCAGAGCGCACGCGCGACGGTGTCGGAAAGCCATCGCAAGCAGCTTAGGCGGGAACTTTCGGGGCATCTTCGGGTTCTAATATGCCGTGTTTGTTTTCCGGCAATGGACGAGGTTAAGAGTCCCAAAGATGCTGTTTCGCATCCTGATTTGTTCTTGACTTTGCGTGCAATTGCGGCATAGACTGCAAACGTTGCTGGCCAATTAAATACGCTCGTTATCGTGCCCTGAATTCAGAGGGTAGGATGCACGGTGGTTTGCACGTTGAGATGGCCGGTTTCTTTGTGTCTCGCATGGTGGCTGGGCTCAACGTGGCGGCGCGATGAATGCGCCGGGCCTCCACTGCATTCCTCTTCTTGTTGTCATCAGCGGAATTTCGAGCGATGGGTTTGATGGCCGCAATTTTCAATAATTGTTGTAATCCCTTACCCATTTGGCACCGATTTGGGAGGACAGAAGATGTTCGAAAATCTGGTTGAGTCTGGCTCGCACAGCAAAGATGTAGCGCGCAAAGGCTCCTTCATTTTAGTGACGCTTGCCATCTATGCCGTGCTGCTGCTTGCAGCCTTCGTCGCCGGCATCTGGTGGGCCACAGCAAACATTGACCAGCAGACCCTCGAGTTGACGGCCTTGATCGCGCCGGTTCCGGTCCCGCAGCAACAACAGCAAAAACAGGAAGCTCCGAAGCCTGAGAAGATGGACATCAGCAAGAATGTTGATGTGCGCAAAGAGCTGATTGCTGATGTAACGCGGACGGATTTGGTGCCTAAGGAGATCTCGGCCAAGGCGAGCGATGTGCCCCCGGTCCGCAAAGGCGTAGTGACGATGGTGGGCTCGGGCAATCAGAATGCGGCCGCGCCGATGGCCCCGGGAACGGGGACGGGCCAGATTATCTCCAGCGGCCCGGCGAAGGTAGAGATCAAGGACGAGCCGCCACCGCCGCCACCCAAGCCGACGCCGCACGCGCCGATATCCGGCGGTGTGCTCAACGGCAAGGCCGTGCATCTGGTGCAGCCACCTTATCCTCCGATTGCTCGGAGCGCGCATGCTTCCGGGCAGGTGGTAGTGCAGGTGTTGATAGACGAGAATGGCAATGTGGTTGCCGCACATGCGACTTCCGGCCATCCGTTGCTCCAGGCGGCTGCTACCAATGCCGCGCGGGCCTCGAAGTTTACGCCGACCAAGCTGTCCGGTCAGCCGGTCAAGGTCAATGGTGTAATCATCTATAACTTTGTAGCGCAATAAAGAATCCGGCGCGCTGGTTCGCTCCAGAAAAAACCGAGAGCTGCCAGCGCTCGGTCTTAACTGCCGGTCGGGAATCAATGTAATTAAAAACCTTTTGGAGGAGTTATCGTGACTATTTTGACAAGCATCCTCGGAACGAAAGCGTTTGGCTTGCTTTTCGTTTTCTGGCAAGCAGCCAGCCCAGCGGCCAGTCCTGCTGCCGGTGGTAACGAATTTACTCTCACCGAGATGGTGAAGAACATGGGCGCCGTGGCGATTACGGTCGTGATCATTCTTTTGATCATGTCCGTGTACTCGATCGCCATCATGGTCGAACGTTACCTGACTTACACGGCGGCTAAGAAGCAGTCTCGCGAATTTGCCCCGCGGGTCGCCCAGGCGCTAAAGAACAACCGTATTGAAGAGGCGATCAATATCAGCGACAAGCATCGCAAGTCGCATCTCGCCATGGTTGTTAATAGCGGGCTGCAGGAGTTCCGCGCGCACGAACAATCAAATGAAATTTCGGGCGATGAGATCGAGGCATCCAAACGCGCATTGCAGCGAGCTATCGCGATCAAGACTGCCGAGTTTCGCCGTGGTCTTTCTGGCTTGGCCACCATCGGTTCGACGGCGCCTTTCGTAGGCTTGTTCGGAACGGTGTTCGGCATCATCAATGCCTTTCGGGGAATGAAAAACGCCGAGACGGCAGGTATCGCGGCCGTGGCCGGCGGTATTTCGGAAGCGCTGTTTACAACGGCGCTGGGTCTGGTAGTCGCGGTTCCGGCAGTGTGGCTCTTTAACTACTTTACCGGCAAGGTCGATGGCTTCATCGTGGAGATGGACAATTCGGCTTCCGAGCTGGTCGACTATTTCATTAAGAACCGCACCAAGCAACTGAATCCATAGCGCGCGTCTGACGGGTTAGATCGAGGCGCGGAGCGATCCGTGGCCGACGCCATATCCGTTTACTTATTGGCGAAAGGAGATTGATTTATGGGAATGTCTGCTGGCGGCGGCGGCGGATTTCAGTCGGAGATTAACGTCACGCCGATGGTCGACGTGATGCTGGTACTGCTAATCATCTTCATGGTGGTTACGCCGTTCCTGCAACAGGGCATCACCGTCGCCATCCCGCGCGACCTGAGGAACCCCGACGAAGATCAGGCTATCAACAAGGAGTCTTCGGTAATCATCTCGGTTCCGAAGGATGGCGATTATTACCTCGGGAAGAAGAAGGTAAATCTCGATGACCTCAAGGCGGCCGTCGAGAAGGCCCTGGCTAATAAGAAGGAAGAGGACAAGATCGTTTACATCAAGAGCGGCGTCGAGGTCAGCTACGGCGAAGTCGTGAAAGTCATCAACGCCGTCCGCGAAAAGGGTGTCGATAAGATTGGACTGGTTGCCGATAGGAAGAAGAAAGCCGGCGCGGCTGCGACAGCACCGGCAACCTAATCTGGAACGAATTTCGGAGCTGCGATCGCAAGTCCTCATTGCTCGCGGGCCGAACAGAGGATGAGTTTATGGCAATGGCTACCGGGGGTACCAAGCGTGCCGTCCCCTACATCAACGTTACGCCGCTGATCGACGTGCTTCTCGTCGTAATTATCATTTTTATGGTGGTCACGCCGTTGAAGCCCAGCCGCTTCAAGGCGGATATTCCAACACAAAGAGACCCGAACGAAAACATTCAGAATCTCAAGCCGAATCCGCTCACGCTGGTTGTTTCCATAACGCCTGATCTGCAAATTAAGCTGAACCAGGATGTAATGGGCTCAGTTAATGACACGAGCGCGCTGGCCGCTAAACTGCAGCAGACCTTCCAACAGCGGAAGGAACAGCATGCCTATAAGGTCGGCATGGAAACAGCGACTGTGCCTGAAGATCAAAAGATTGAGAAGACCGTGTTCGTAAAGGCACCCCGTGCCCTGCACTACGGCGATGTGGTGAAGGTGATCGACGCTATCAAAGGAGCCGGCGCCAATCCGGTCGGCTTGCAGGTTGACGATCTGCCGTAGTAGAAGTTGTGACGATATTGCCGGTATTTCTTCCGCCAGGAAGGCTTTCCCGCTTGCCGGAGAGTCGGGGCGGCATCTTTCATTTCAAACGGAGCTAATAGAATGAGACTCTCTTGGTCCAGGGTTGGCGCGACGGCGATCCTGGCTTTGTTTGTCGCCGCCGGAGCCGGCTGTACGCTCGTCAATAAGATAAGATCCAAGAACGAGCTGAACGAAACGGCGCGCGCCTACAGAGAAGGACACTTCGAAGAAGCTGAGCAGCACGCCAAGCGCGCGCTGTATCTCGATCCCAACAACAAGACCGCTGCCGTCTTCATTGCCCGGGTCATTCACCAGCAGTACAAGCCCGGCGTTGATACTCCCGAAAACGTCCAGAAAGCTCGCGATGCAATCGAGGCCTATCGGCACATTCTGGAAAGAGACCCAAACAATGACGAGGCTTATAAGGCTATTTCGGTGCTTTATTCCGCCATCAAGGACGACACGAAACTACGTGAATGGATCTTGAAGCGGGCCACGGATTCATCGATGTCGAACGAAAAGCGCGCGGAAGCGTACGCCATTCTTGCCGGCAAAGACTGGGACTGCTCTTTCAGGATTACCGAACTGCCCGACGTGAAAGTCACTACGAACGAAAGCGGTAAGCCAAGCGTAGTTTACAAGAAGCCGAAGGACCAGAAGGACTTTGACAACGCACAGAAGTGCGTAGTGCGCGGACTTGAGGAAGCCGAGACTGCGATAAAGTTCGACCCCAATAACGAGTCGGCCTGGTCTTACAAGACTAATCTCCTGCTCGAGGCCGCCAAACTCGCCGAGATGGACGGCAAGGCTGACCAGAAAGCTCAGTATCAGAAACAAGCCGAGGTGGCCGCCAAGAGGGCAACCGCCCTGTCTGAGGAGCGTCGCAAGAAAGAGGAAGCAGCGGAGCAGTCCGCGGCGACGCCAACTCCCTAACACACGATTTGGCGCTCGGCGCCAAAACAATCTGAACCTTCAATAGGTGACGCGGACTTTCGGGTCGAGCGTCACCTATTTTGTTATACTGTACTCTGAACTTGGTTCTTTGTACTTCGTGCTTTGCACTCTCCGCCAAGCACGCCAGTCTGGCTGGATCCAACCCAAGCACTAAGCACAAAGAACAGAGTCCGAACTACTATGGTCCGAATCGAAGAAATCTGCGAAAAAGTCAGGCGCAATCATCCGCAGGCCGACCTCAATCTGCTGCGGCGCGCCTACCTCTTTTCTGCGCGCGAGCACAAGGGACAAAAGCGCGCCTCTGGCGAATCGTACCTGGTGCATCCTTTGGAAGTCGCTAATATCCTGGCCGACATGCGTTTGGACGCCGTGTCGGTTTCGACCGGTTTGCTTCATGACGTGGTGGAAGACACGCTGGCCGATACGGCCACGATTCGCGAGTACTTCGGCGAAGAGGTGGCGCACCTCGTTGAAGGCCTTACCAAGATTGCGCACATCAGTAGTGTCTCGCGCGAAGAGCAGCAGGCTGAGAATGTGCGCAAGATGCTGCTGGCGATGGTTGACGACGTCCGCGTCGTGCTGGTGAAACTCGCCGATCGACTTCACAACATGCGCACGCTTGAATACCTCAGCCCGGAGAAGCGCCAACGCATCGCGCAGGAAACGATGGATATCTACGCGCCGATCGCTCACCGGCTGGGCATGGGCAAACTGCGTGGTGAGCTGGAGGATTTGGCTTTCAAGAATCTTCATCCGGAAGACTATCGCGAACTCACGGCGCAGATGGAAAAGCGGCGCGCTGCCAACGAAGCATTTCTCAATGATGTCACCGGCACGATTCAGCACAAGATGGAGGAGGCGGGCGTGCCGTTCGTGCGCATCGAAGGTCGCGTCAAGCGTCTCTACTCAATCTGGAAAAAGCTGGGCCGGCAGGAAATTGAACTGGATCAAGTTTACGATCTGGTAGCTGCGAGGGTGATTACTGCCAATGAAATTCGCGACTGTTATGCGGCGCTGGGCGTGATTCATACTACCTGGAAGCCCGTGCCGGGCCGCTTCAAAGACTGGATTGCGACCCCGCGCGATAATCTCTATCAGTCATTACACACGTCCGTGATTGGATCGAAAGGGCAGCCCTTCGAAGTGCAAATCCGCACCGAGCAAATGCACCTGACCGCCGAGGAAGGCGTCGCTGCGCACTGGAAATATAAAGAAGGAAAACGCGGCGCGCGCGACGATGATGAGGCGCTGAAGGTCCTGCGTTCGCTGGTCGAGTGGACCCAGGACGTGAAAGACTCGCGCGAATTCATCGATGCCCTAAAACTCGATCTGTATCCCAAGGACGTCTACGCGTTCACTCCGATGGGGAAAGTAATTCAACTGCCGCGGGGCGCGACGACCGTCGACTTCGCTTATATGATCCATTCGGAAGTCGGCAACACCTGCACCGGCGCGCGAGTGAACGGCCGCATGGTACCGCTGCGAACGTTGATTCAAAACGGCGACGTGGTCGAGATTATTCGCAGCAACAACGCGCACCCGTCGCGCGACTGGTTGAATTTTGTCGCGACTTCGCGCGCACGCAATCGCGTACGCCATTGGGTGGCCGAGCAGCAACGCACTGAGTCGATCGAGATCGGACGCAAACTGTTCGAGAAGGAAGCCGGGCGGTTCCAGCTTTCGGTAAAGAAGATTCTGGGTGACGGCAACGGAGATTTGAAACGGATCGCGAGTGAATATGGCTATGGCCGGACAGACGATCTGCTGGCCGCGATGGGTTACGGCAAGATTGTGCCGCGGAACATCATCGCGAAGTACCTGGGGCCGGAAAAGTTTGAAGCCCTGGACAACCAGAAAGTGTCCCGCCTGCGCACCGGCGTACGCGCGGTAAAGCGCCTGATTACCGGTGACGACGCGATTGTAGTCCGGGGCGTCGAAGACCTGATGGTGAACCGCGCGCGCTGCTGCAATCCTCTGCACGGCGAACAAATTATCGGCTATATCACGCGCGGCAAGGGAGTCGCCGTGCACACGGCCCGCTGCAAAAACGTCAAGCAGTTGATGATCAATCCCGAACGAATCGTAACCGTCGAGTGGGCTTCCAAACCTGAAAAGACAGCGTACGCCGTGAAGCTTTTGGCGGTCACTGAGAATCGCACCGGAATGATCGCCGGCATTACCGGGGCGATCTCCGACATGAAGACCGGGATTCGGGACGCGCGAGCTTCAATTGGTCCCGATCAAAAGGGACGAATCGAAGTTACCGTCGAAGTTTTTGACGTGAAGCATCTGGACAAAGTGATGAGCTCGATTAAGAACGTCTCAGGTGTGCTGGATGTGGAACGCTTGCAGGGCGCGGCATAAGCAGAGTAGGGCAGCAGGCAGAAAATAGGGAGGTGCTACTGCCTACTGCCTACTGCCTACTGCCTTCGGTTTCCCATCCGTATCGTAAAGTTCGATGGTCTCTGCATAAGGCTTGACCTGTTCGCCGATCGCGGCCGCGTCTCCCACGATGACCACTGCGGCGGAATCGGGAGTGACATGACTTTGCGCCACCCGCTGAATATCCTCGGCAGTAACCGCATTGACCTGCTCGCGGTACGTCTCAAGGTAATCGGGCGGCAGATCGTACATCCTGATGCTGACCAGTTGATCGATCAATCCGTCCTGCGTTTCAATGCGAATCGGGAAGACACCCGCTAGGTAAGACTTAGCGTTCTTCAGTTCTTCTGCAGTGACGGCCTCGTCGCGAATCCGGCCTAACTCATAAAAGAACTCGTGCAGGGAAGCGCCGGTTACGGGTGTTCGAACTTCGGCGCTGGCGCGGAAAGTCCCGGCCAGGCGGCGCGCATCCAGATTTGTGTAAGCGCCATACGTGTAGCCCTTCTCTTCACGCAGATTCATGAACAGACGCGACGAAGCATTCGCGCCCAGGATGGTGTGCATTAAGAGCATCGGAAAATAATCCGGGCTGGTGCGAGTGATACCTTCATTTGCGATGACGATATTCGACTGGGCCGAGCCGGGACGATCGACCACGTAGACTGAGCGCGCGTGCCGTTTTGGCAGTGCGGGCAGATTGAGGTTAGGCAAGGCGCCGGGTTTCCAATCGCCGAACAGTTCCTCAATGCGCGCGATAATCGCTTGGCGATCGACATCGCCCACGACCATGAAGACTGCGTTGTTGGGGATGTAAGTAGTTTCCCGAAATTTCAACAGGCCCTCGCGCGTCATTAAGTCCAGCATTTCCGGCGTGGGCGAGAGCCGGGAATAAGGATGTTTCCCAAACACGACTTGTGACAGACGCTCGGAAGCGAGAAAGGTCGGTTGCGCTCGTTGCTGGATGAGCAGTTGCTTGGTGTTCTCACGGGCCAGATCAACTTCATTCTGCGGGAACGACGGATGCAACGTAACATCGGCCATCAAGTCCAGAATCTCGTCCGCATACACTGAGAGCGACGAAGCCGCCACGGTAGTGAAATCAGAGCTCGATCCGACTGCAATGGTCGCGCCAAAACGTTCCACCTCTTCGGCAATCTGCCGGCTGTTGCGCCTGGCAGTGCCTTCGGTCATCAGGCTCGACATCATATCGCTCAAACCCGGGAGCTCCGCTGGATCGTTCGCGTCGCCTGAGCTAAAGGCCAACCGAAAGCTGATCAGCGGCAGACGTTTGTCTTCGACCACGACCAAACCCAATCCATTCGCAAGCGTAATTTCGACATGCTCAGGAAGATTCAGTGGCCGGGGCGCCAGCGGCGGCGGCATTTGGCTGCGAAAAGCTTCGGTCTCAGTCATGTAAGGCCCGATCTATTGTTTAGTTTTAATTACGAAATCAGTTAGTCGATTCGCTTGCAGTTTCGGCCGGAGGTGGCGCCAGGACCGGTGCGCCCGTCGCCGGGTCGTCGGGCGTTGCGGGTATTTGGGGCGCGGGGGCAGTCGGTTGGGTGGGGTCGCCGGGTTCCATTGGCGCGGCCGCGGGGACTTCCTGCGGCGCCGGCTGAATCTCCAGCAGCACGCGATTGTCGGTATCCAGATAATTCAAGACCGCGTCGCGAATTTCGGCGGCAGTAATTTTTAGATAGTTGGCCAGATCGGAATTGAAAAGTTCCGGGTCGTTATCGTACAGAGTAAATTCGGCGAGCTGCTGCGCGCGAAACAATGACGACTGGCGGCTGCGGACCGCGCTGTTAAAGAGGTTGTTGCGCAGCTTCTCCATCTCTTCGTCGCTGGGTCCGTTGGTGGCCAGTTCCCTGATTTCCGTCAGGATAGCTTCGCGAATCTGTCCACCTTCACTATCTGGTTTGGGGATGACGACGATAAATAAGCCTGAGGGCCCGCGACGCTCATCAATTCCACCCTGAATCTGCACGACCGATTCTTCGCCCTTGACCAACTTCTGATACAGCCGCGCGCTTTCACCTTCGAACAACAAATGACTTGCCAGAGACAGCGAATAAAAGTCCGGACTGCGACGCTCGGGAATCTTCCAACCGAGCGCAAACGCCGGCACGGGCGCCAGTTTGTCGAGAAAAGTATCCCGATGTTGCGAGACCTCGGTCGGCTCGCTCACATCAACGGGCGGTGGTTGCGGTTGCCTGGGGATGGTAGCGAAATACTGTTCGATCATTAATCGCGTCGCTGCCATATCGAAATCCCCAGCGACCGAAAGCACTGCGTTGTTGGGTGCGTAATAGACGCGAAAGAACTCGCGGATGTCGTCCACAGTCGCCGCGTCCAGATCCTCCATCGATCCGATAGTCGAATGGGCATTAGCGTGGTTGCGGAAGCACATTTCGAACAAACGCAAAAAGCCGTTTACGTACGGCTGATTGTCATAGCGAAGCCGCTTCTCTTCCTGTACCGCCGAGCGCTGGTTGTCCAGGTTCTCCTGGGTCACACTCAGCGACCGCATGCGATCACTCTCCAGCCAAATTGCCAGTGGTAATTGGCTGGCAGGCAAAGTCTCAAAATAGTTGGTGCGCTCACTCGAGGTGGTGCCGTTCATCGTGCCCCCGGCGTTTGAGATGTATTGAAAGTGCGCGGCCTTGGGAACGTTTTCTGAGCCCTGGAACATCATGTGCTCGAAAAGATGCGCAAAGCCGGTGCGGCCTTCACGCTCGTTGCGCGAGCCGACGTCGTAATACACAGCCAACGATACGACCGGCACCGAGTGGTCTTCGTTCAAAACCACGCGCAGGCCGTTACCAAGACTAAATTGTTCGATGGGGGTGTGTGGAACTTGAAAAGTTTTCTGCACGTACCAACTCGATCCAAACCGCTCGGCGCGATTGATTTACACATTATTTGTAGAGCTTCACGAAAGAGTTTACCGCGTAATACCCCTGATTAACAAAGATGCCTGATTTGATGGTGTCGTATTCAGATTGCCGCTTCCCTGGTAAACGATCCACGAAAACACCCGAAAGGGAACCGATAGTATTAGTGCGGCTTGGTGTGATTTCGTGGATCGTTCTAGTCTGAGGGGAAAACGAAAACCCAAATCAGGACGCTGCTCTGCTCTGCGATGCTCAGGGAATAATAAGTGGCACAAACTTTCAGTCCCGGGGATCGGTTTTCACAAACCTCGCCGACGAAAATTGTGTCACTCGATCAGGCTCAGATATGAGCCTTAATCTTTTTTCTCGCCCACCATGCCGCGTAACTCGGCGCGCAGGCGTTCGATCTCGGCCAGCTTTTGTTCGACCCGCTCGAACAGAGGGCCCTGAGTCTTGATACCTTCATCGATCAGAAAGGCGGCCGCTTCGGCGCGGGTGCCGAACACGCCGGCCTGAACCAACTGGCCCAGTTTATGCTGCGCGTCCTGGGACACTTTCACGGCGAGCATGTAGTCGTCCTTGGCCGAGATTGCTCGTTCAATGGTGCGGCTGATGTCGCGGCCAATCGCCGAAAGTTGTTCGGGGATGCGCGAGGCCATATCCCGCATTGATGAACTGACGTGGGCATGGTCGTCCGGCTGTTCTACTTCGCCTTCGTGCATGATCAATTCCTCTTTTTTTTCCGGCCCGTCTGGTGATGATTGAAAAGATGTGCTCATTAGATAGTGCTCCTTAAACTTTTGGTAACTCTAGTACGATGCTCAGGGGTTACAAGTTCATTCTAAGGAGCCTGCCGAACGACCGTCAAGCAGCCGCTTGTTTCGGTGAGTTCAGTTAAGTAACGCAGAGTGGCAGTCTGCGCTACCTAAGCACATTTCAGCACTTCACGCCGCCGCCAACTCTGCGCAGCACGCGGCACAGCGGGTGGCCCTGATCGGAATGCCAGTCAGGCAGTAAGGACAGTCTTTCTTTGCGGGATCGGTTTTTCTCATCTTGTTTACCATCTTGACCACCAGGAAGATCACCAGAGCCACGATTACAAAGTTCACGATGTCGTTGATGAAAGCGCCGTACGCAATGACGGGAATGCCTTTGGCCTTCGCGTCGACGAGCGAGACAGGCACGCCTTTCGTGTGATCCAGAACCAGGAACAAGCTCGCGAAATCGATCTTGCCGAGCAACAAGCCGATCGGCGGCATGATGATTCCTTCAACGAGCGACGTGATGATCCTGCCAAAAGCCACGCCAATAATCACGGCCACCGCCAGGTCAATGATATTTGCGCGGGCGATGAATTCCTTGAATTCTTTGAGCATGTGGTCTCCTTTGTGGCACAGACTTCAGTCTGTGATTTCATGACCGGGGATCACAGACTAGAGTCTGTGCCACTCTCACTGACAATCCTTTGCGAGTTTGAACCCCGCCTTCTCGGCTTCATCCTTATCTTTGAATTTGATCCGCTTGGATTCGGCGACGCTGACTACAGCCGAACAATCTGAGGGATAGTAAAGTCTCGTCTGTTGATTGCCAACGACGACCGCGGCCGCGGCCTCGTCGGCGACGGCTGCTTCTTCTCGACGAGTAGCTACCGTCTCCTGTGCGGCTTCGTCGCTGACCCGAATGCTCGGACTGCCGGCGATTACCGAAGCCAGCATTGAGAACCCGTCGCAGGTCAATTGCCGGCCGCCTCGCTTTAATGGCCATTCGGCGGGAAGAGCCAGCGACTTGCTGAAGCCGGCGACAAACGCATCGAGAGTCTGCCACTTGAAACTGCTCTCGTATCCAATCCACAGACTGACTAGTCGGCCATCAAGAAAATCCAAAGAGACCGTACGCACATCTGAAAAAGTCGCCTTGTCGAAGCTGGGATCGAAATACGGATTAATGCTGGTTTTTGCCACGCCAAACTGATCCGGGCGGGCCAGCTTCAATTGCGGCACGCGTGCCTTTGCCTGCTCAAAAGTCATCCCCAGGCGAAAGCCACGCAGCTCTCCGGAGTCAGGCAATTGGTCGATTCTTAAAGCGCAGGTCGGTTGCTGAGCGGAAGCGAGGGCCGTTGAGCACAAGGCCATCAGGAGTGACCAGAAGGCTCGGTTAATTTTCCAGATCGGAGGGCGAAGCATTGACACCTGAAGATTCACTTTTCGCGATCAGGTCCTTGATCAGTTCAGCCAGTTCGTCCGGATCGAACGGGGTCGAGACATATTCATTACAGCCAGCGTCGATGGCGAGCGAACGATATTCGTTGGCGCCATAGGCGGAAACGGCAACGATCGGAGTCCGGCTCAGAGCCTGATACTCGCGTATTCGCTGGGTAGCGTCAAGGCCGTTCATGCCCGGCATCATCACATCCATGATGATTAGATCCGGTTGCTCGCGCTGGGCGACGCTGATTGCTTCCTCGCCGGTTTCGGCTTCCACAACGCGGTAGCCGTTCTTGGTCAGCCACATCCTCATCATCAAACGCGTGTCGTCAAAATCCTCCACGAGCAGGATCGTTTGCAGCGCGTCCACAACATGGTTCTGGGCAGTTTGGTTTTCCATTGATAACAAGTGGGGATGGGCAAGAAGTGGCACCCTAAAACAGTGGGTGAAGTAAAACGATATGACAAAGGAACGGACCGGGTCAAATCGGCAGGTTAGAAAGGAGCGCGGACATCCTGTCCGCCTGAACGCGAAGCGCGAACAGCGCTTGTCTAGGATTAGCTTGGGAATAGAGCGTGCTGCGTACACTGGCGGACAGGATTCCGGCGCTCCGTGGAAGGTGTTGAATGCTCGGTTGTGAAATCGGTTCAATTTAGTTAGCATCGCGCCCATGACTGACAGTACTGAAACCATGACGGGCGAAGAGATCGTCGATCTTTGCCGCCGCCACACTCTATTCGAATGGTCCGCGCAAGCTGCTGTGGATCCGATTCCAGTCGCGCGCGCGAAGGGCATCTATTTCTGGACGCCGGAAGGGAAGCGCTTCATCGACTTCAACAGCCAGTTGATGTGCGTGAACATTGGGCACGGCGACGAGCGCGTGGTCCGCGCCATCCAGGAGCAGGCCGCGACGCTTCCTTACGCGAATCCGTTCATGGCCACCGAAGTGCGCGCGCGCCTGAGCGTAAAGCTCGCCGAGATCACACCCGGAGACATCGACGCGTTCTTCTTCACTAATGGCGGCGCCGAGGCCAACGAGAACGCGATCCGCATCGCGCGAATGTTCACCGGCCGTCACAAGATTGCCGCACGGTATCGCTCGTACCACGGCGGAACGGCCGGCGCCCTGACGCTGACCGGAGATCCGCGTCGCTGGGCGGCCGAGCCGGGCATCCCCGGTGTCATCCGTATCCCCGACTTCTATCACGGAATTCAGAAAGGATCCGACACGACGGAGGAAGTGCTGGGCCGGACCGAAGAAGTCTTGCAGCTCGAAGGCCCACAGACTATAGCCGCAATCATCGTCGAGCCCGTCGTCGGCACCAACGGGATTCTGATACCGCCCGACGGTTACATGCAGGGGCTACGCGCGCTGTGTGACAAGTACGGCATCCTGCTGATCGCCGACGAGGTGATGGCCGGCTTCGGCCGCACCGGCGAATGGTTCTCGATCGATCACTGGAAGGTCGAACCAGATTTGATCTCGATGGCTAAGGGACTGACGAGTGCATACGTGCAACTGGGTGCGGTGGGCATGCGACGGCAGATCGCCGATCACTTCGAGAAGAATGTTTTTTGGGGCGGCCTGACTTACAACAGCCACCCGCTCGCTTGCGCCGCGGCGCTGGCTACCATCGCGGTGTATGAAGAAGATCATCTCATCGAAAACGCGCGAAGTATGGGAGTCTTGATGCGCGGCATGCTGGAGGATCTACAGAGTCGTCACCCATCGGTGGGCGCGACGCGCAACATCGGGCTCTTCGGCATCGTCGAGCTGGTGCGAAACCGCGAGACACGCGAGCCAATGGCGCCTTTCAACGGCAGCTCGCCTGAGATGCAGGCGCTCGGCAAGTTCTTCCGGCAGGAAGGTCTCTACACGCTCGTGCGTTGGAATACGTTCTTCACGAATCCGCCGCTGTGTATCAATGAAGCCGAGTTGCGCGAGGCCTTCGCGATTATTGATAAGGGATTGGAGATCACGGACGCAGCGGTTTCGTAGCAGAAAGACAGCGGTCGGAGCTCAGGGCGGTCGCTTCTGATCCACTGACTTCTGATCTCTGACCTCTGTTTATTGGTACCCGCGGCAGGGGTCGAACCTGCGACCTTCCGCTCCGGAGGCGGACGCTCTAATCCACTGAGCTACGCGGGCGCTTGTTGGGATGAAACGATAGCACAGCGAGCGGAATTGGGGCCAGCGGGTAAGTGCAGTCACTCTCAGCTACCTATGATTAGGTTGTCAACTCCGCTTCCTCGCCTCGTAGAGGCGAAATGTTTATAGCCCACGCTGGCCTGATTCCCCGCTCTGTAGGAGCGGAATGTTTCTTGTCGCGCTCCTACGGAGCGCCGAAGCTTGATTATCGACGGGGCTATAAATATTTGGCTCCTCTGGAGCCAGGAAAGACGCAGTGCCCGAACTGAAGCTTGTCGTACTTTACGAGTGCTTGATGATCACGCCTTCGATAATATTCGCCACGTTCTCACAACGATCGATCGCCGCTTCCAGCTTCTCATAAACATCTTTCCACTTGATCACCGTGATTGGGTCGCGAGTCTCGTGAAACAATCCGGCCACGGCGCGTTGGTAGATATCGTCGCCTTCGTGTTCCAGCCGGTGCAGTTCAACCAGGCGTTCGGTGACGCCTTTGGGTTTTTGCAGCATCGAAACTACGTGATGCAGTTGCACGGCCATGCGCTGGATCACGCCGGCCAACTGCTTCGCCGGCTCGGTAGTTTCGTGAATGTCGTACATCATCACCGCTCGCGCGATGCCGTCGATCAAATCCACGACGTCGTCGAGCGCTTTGGACATCATGTAAATGTCTTCGCGGTCGAAAGGCGTGATGAAAGATTGATTCAGACGGGTCGCCACGTTATGCGTCAGGTCGTCGCAGGCATGCTCGATGCCTTTGATCCGCTGCACGTATTCCTGGTAATCGCCATCTGGTTGAGAAAGCATTTCTACCAGAGTGTTAGCGGCATCGTTAATGTATGAAGTCATCTGCGCAAAGAGCGAAAAATACTGTTCTTCACGCGGTAGCAGCTTGGCAAACATTTGCGGACTCCTGCGAAGTTCTACTGGAATTCTCGAAAGCCGGACTTGATCGAAGAGGGCCAATATTAACGGATGGTCTTATCGTATGTCTATGTCTTGTCTCCCTCTCCCGCTGGTGTCAGAACCCCGACCGTCAGTCAGGGCTCAGCAGTCGCGGGTAGCCCTCCCTCACGGTCGGGCTTCTGACACCAGACGGAGCGAGAGGGTGGTCCGCTACTTGCAAATTGCTTCGCTAGTCGTATATCAAGGTGGCGGCATGGACGAACGGACAGATTACTCACAGGTGGTGGACTTGCTGCGCGCGGAGTCGGAAGCGATTGCCAAAGCCGCTTCGCGTTTGCGAGCCGAAGAGGTTGACCGCGTCATAGCGCTGCTGACGAACTGCAAGGGAAAGATCATTCTGCTGGGTGTCGGCAAGTCAGGGATCATCGCACAAAAGATCGCGGCCACGATGATTAGCAGCGGCACGGCGGCAGTCAATCTTCATCCATCGGATGCTTTGCACGGCGGCCTGGGCATCGTCACCGCGGAAGACGTGGTCTTGATGTTGAGTAATAGCGGCGAGACCGACGAGCTGCTGCAACTTCTCCCCTACCTCAAACGTCGCAACGTGCCTTTGATCGCGATTGTCGGCAAGCTGAAATCGACCATTGCCCAGCGTGCGGACGCCGTCCTCGATGCTTCAGTAGATCAGGAAGCTTGCCCTCTCAACCTGGCGCCAACCACCAGCACGACTGTTGCTCTGGCTCTCGGTGACGCGCTGGCGATGACCTTGATGAGCGCAAAGGGACTGACGGAAGATGACTTTGCCCACAATCATCCGGCAGGCCAGTTGGGAAAACGCCTCACGTTGCTTGTCGCTGATTTGATGCATGGCGGTTCACAAAACCCAACCGTTGGAGCGGATGCGGCATGGATGGAAATCATTTCGACGATCACGCATTACGGTCTCGGAGCGGTTAACGTGATCGACAACGACGGCCGCCTGGCGGGCATCATCACCGACGGCGATCTGCGGCGTTCGCTGCAGCGGCTCAGCAGCACCGATCTCGCCTTTGCAAATATCAAGTGCGACGACCTGATGACGCGCAATCCGATCGTTACGACGGCTGAGACGCTGGCCTTTGACGCTCTGCGCTTGATGGAGGATCGCCCTTCGCAAATCAACGTGCTCCCCGTTGTCGATGGCGGTGGATTGTGTGTAGGCCTGATTCGTTTGCACGACATCGTGCGCAGCGGGTTGTGATTTGAGCCTCGAAGAGGCGGCATGCAATAGCCCCGCCCGTTAGGGCGGGGAATTGAATAAGAAGACGAGGCCCGAAGGGCCGACACATGCGCGGCGATTCGGGTTTTTGTGTCGCACCTTCGGAGCTCAACAAGAAAATCTTCGTCTTGATCCACGCCCTCACGGGCGTGGCTATTGAATGTCGGCCCTTCGGGCCTGTAGTCAATCCTGATCTACGGAGTCAAAAGTTGATGCGAAGAGATTATCCAGTGCGATATTCAGCAGTCCACGCCTTCATCGTTTGGGTCTTGCTGCTTGCCGGACTATCCACCGTTGTCGAGGCCCAGGAATCAACCACTCGTGGCCGCCGCACGAGCAATGCTCCGGCAGCCGAAGCGACGGTGACCGTCAACGAACAGTTCTTGAATTCGTTTCTCACGGCCATTTTCGATAACTTGCAAGAGCCCGCAATGCCCTTGACGATCGGCGGCGCCGCCTCCGACTCCCAATGCGCTAGCGAGATTAGATTGAAGCGCGAAGTTGAAGGCGTGCGCACCGCGGTTCATTTTGAGAACAATCGCATCACAGGTCCTTTGGCGTTTGCCGGTGCATACAATTCGTCCTTGCTGGGATGTATAGAGTTTTCCGGCTGGGCGGATTCCGAGGTTAATCTCGAATTCAACCGCGAGCGCCGCGCGCTGGTAGCCCGCTTTCGTTTGCGCGACATTCATCTCAACAATGTGCCGGCCATCGCGAACGGACCCTTGCTGAACATGGTACAAACGGCGATTGACCAGCGCTACAACCCCGTCGATCTGTTTACGCTGGAGCAACTCTCAACCAGCGTCAACATTCAGCCGGCGAAAGGAGCGTTGAAATTGCGCGCCCGGGAAATCCGGACGGAGATAACGCCGTCGGCGCTGACGCTGCATGTCACGTATGAGTTTGTCCGCGGGTAAGGCGAGTCGGTACTGGGAGCGGTAGCGACCGGGTCGCACCGCGGTAGAGCTAGTTGTTACCTTGCGCTGGTTCGCAAATTAACAATTTGCGCTACAGCAACACCCGGTCGCTTCCGCTTCCGTACTGACACCTCACTCCTCGCCTGCCAACATCTCTCTGCGCTCCTTCCACTTTAAATTCTGCTTCTGATAGAATCCGCGCTCTGCAAACAACTAGCCTGAAAGATTTCTGGAGGTTTCGACTTGCGAAAGACAAACTCTGCATTGGTATCTCTGTTAGTTCTTTTTTCGGCGGCGGCAGGATTTGGGCAGACTCCTGATGGAGCGCGTTACCTGATGCCGCCGAAAGAAATCGTCGCAGCTTTCGATGCGCCGCCTTTGCCGCAAGCTATTCTGAGTCCTGCAAAGCAGGTCATGGCGCTGACGTTCCGCAGGGCTTATCCGACGATTGCCGAACTGTCGCAACCGATGCTGCGGCTGGCTGGCGCGCGCGTCAACCCGCGCAACAACGGCCCACATCGCGCTACCGAAATCTACGCGATCACTTTGAAGAAGATCGCCGATGGCAGCGAAGTAAAGGTCGCCGTGCCGCCCCAAGCGAACCTTCAGAACGTGCGCTTCTCGCCTGACGGCTCTCATCTTTCATTCCAAAACCGCAAAGACGACCGGATCGAGTTGTGGGTAGCCGATACGGCGACCGGGCGCGCGAAATTAGTCAGCGGAACCGACCGCCTTAACGCTACCGGCGGCGACCCCTGCGATTGGCTGCATGACAACGCGACCCTGATTTGTGAGTTGGTCCCGGCCGGCCGCGGCCCGGCGCCGCAAGAACCGTCCGTGCCCACCGGTCCGAATATTCAGGAGAGCAACGGCAAGGCTGCGCCCGCCGCAACCTACGAGGATATGATCAAGACCGCGCACGATGAAGCGCTCTTCGAATACTATTTCACGAGCCAGCTCGCCGCTATAAATATTACTTCCGGGCGGAAGGCCCTGATCGGATCACCAGCAATCTTTGGCGTGGTTTCGCCCTCGCCTAATGATGAGTACCTACTCGTCTCAAGGACTAAGCGTCCTTTCTCCCATTTAATCCCCGTGAACGGATTTCCTGAAGACGTCGAGATCTGGACCCGCCGCGGCGAAGTCGCGCACCGGATCGCCGATGTGCCCTCGCGCGAAGGAGTGCCCTTAACCGGCGTTCAGACGGGACCGCGCGGATATCGTTGGCGACCCGATCAGCCGGCGACGGTTGTGTGGACTGAAGCGCTCGACGGCGGCGACATGAAGAACAAAGTCCCTTTCCGTGACAAGATCATGAGCGTCGCGGCACCGTTCAAGGAAACACCAACTGAAGTCGCAAAGACGGAATGGCGTTTCAGCAATATTTCATTTACCGAAAAGGGCATCGCGCTCTTGAGCGAATCGGACCGCGCGACGCGACGCACGCGCACTTGGATCCTTGAGCCCGGCGCCCAGCCGCGAAAATTGTGGGACCGTCGTCAGGATGCGGCCTACGACAACCCTGGCACACCCGTCATGCGGCGTGACAGTGGCGGCGGAGGTTTCGGTGGCGGCGGTTTCGGCGGGGGCGGCAACGTGATTATGCAGACAGGGGATTTCATCTATCTCACCGGACTGGGCTCGTCCCCGGAAGGTGATCGCCCGTTTCTGGATCGCCTCAACCTGAAGACGCTCGCGAGTGATCGACTGTTCCGCAGCGAGGCGAAGTCTTACGAGACAGTCGTCGCGCCGCTCAGCGATGATGGCAAGACAGTGCTGACGCGTTATGAGACGCCGAGCGATCCACCTAACTATTACGTTCGGGATCTTGAAAGCAAATCAAAGCGCGCGGTAACCACCTTCACCGATCCGCAGCCGCAATTGCGCGGCGCCACACATCAGTTCATTACCTATCAACGCAAGGACGGGGTGAAACTGTCGGGAACGCTGTACCTTCCGCCCGGCTACAAACCAGGCCAGCGGCTGCCGGTAATCCTTTGGGCTTATCCGCGCGAATTCGGCGATCCTGATTCGGCCAGCCAGATTACCGGCTCGCCTAATCGCTTTACGATCGTCAGCGGCTACTCGCATCTATTCCTGCTGCTGTCCGGGTACGCGGTCCTCGATAACCCGACGATGCCGATCGTGGGGCCGGGTGAAACGGCGAACGATCATTACGTCGATCAACTGGTGGCCAGCGCCGAAGCGGCAATCGACAAAGTGGTTGAGATGGGCATCGGCGATCGCGATCGGATCGGTGTCGGCGGCCACAGCTATGGCGCGTTCATGACCGCGAACCTGCTGGCCCACTCGCGGCTGTTCCGGGCCGGCTTCGCCGAGAGCGGGGCCTACAATCGTTCGCTGACGCCGTTTGGTTTTCAGAGCGAGCGGCGGACGTTTTGGGAGGTCCCCGATCTCTACGCGAAGATGTCGCCGTTCTGGTACGCCCACGACGTAAAGGATCCAATCCTGCTGATGCACGGCGAAGCAGACGACAACTCGGGAACTTTTCCCATCCAGTCGGAACGATTCTATATGGCGCTCAAAGGCCAGGGCGCAACCGTTCGTTACGTGACTTTGCCGTTTGAAGCGCACGGATATGCGGGTCGCGAAACGCTTTTGCATATTCTCGCGGAACGAATTAGCTGGTTTGATAAATACGTGAAGAACGCGCCGCCGCGGACCAAACAACAGACCGCGGCCAATTGATTTTGGAGTGCGCCGGCAGAGCGAAGAGGCGACGGCGCTTTGAATGTGATTCCCTCTTGATCAAAAGCGGCGTCGCGCTACGCTTACCGCCGCACTCCAAAAAGTTTGCTTTAGGCGCGGCTGTGTGGAGTGTTGACACTGCTCAATCTGCTGCGCATGCGCTTTTGCCATTTGCTGCGTGCGCCGTCTTCAGCTTCCAGTTGGGCCATCACGTCGTTGAGAGTCTCGCCGCCGAACTGCCGCATCTTCAAATAGAGCAAAGCCGGAACGATGGCCATTAACGGCAGCACGAAAATATTAACCAGTGATGTCAGGGGAGTGAATACGCTGACATGAATGGTCCCTTTGCCGGCCGCGCCCAGCAGCGCCCCCAGTACACTTCCGACAATGGCCGGCACGAGGATCTGAAACAACATCACGAGGATGATCGTCCTCCATGAACGCGAAGCCAGCGAGCGCGCCCGCTTCCGTGCCTCAGTCTTTTCCAGTCCCTCCATCAGCACCACCGGCGCCCAAAGCGAATAGCGCACCATCATTACGAATCCCGGAATCAAAAACAATATAAAGCCGAGCAGAATACGGAAAGTGACGTGGATGCCGGTCTTAAGAAACGGACGCCAACGCCTTTGCAAGATGGCGAAGGCCGCGCGCAGTTCCACCGGCTTAAGCGGCGCGACGGCTAGCTGAGTGATGATGATCGCAGTGACCCCGGAAATGATCGATGGAGTGACAAAGCCCGCCGTTAGCTGAAGCAAAAAGATAGGAATGAGCAGCGCGACTCTGGTCACCTTGCTCATGCGCGGCTCGGCCAGTCGCATACCGATCAGCATTAGGGTGACGGCGATGACCGGAATATGCGCCAGCAACGATAGCTTCAAAAATTTTGGAAAGTATTCGCTATAGAGAGCAAACGCGCGGCGATAGAGCGCGCCCAGTCCATCGGCGTTCGCGCGCATCGCGTTGGAGAAAGCCACCGCAGTCTGTGGCCGAGCGGCCGGATCTTTTTCCAGCGCCGACATGATCAGACGCGACACTCGCTTGGGCAATTTCCCGTCGTGCTCTCGTAAAGGCTTTGGCAGGCTCTCGGTGTGCGCGCGCATGACTGTTGTCGTCTGGCCGGTGAATGGCGGCGTGCCTGAAAGCATCTGGTACGCAATGATGCCCATGCTATAAATGTCTGAGCGCGCGTCCAGGGTTTCGCCCCGGCATTGTTCCGGCGACATGTACAAAGGCGTTCCCAGAATCGCTCCCACACGCGTCAAGCCAGAAGTGGCAGCAGTCGAAGACGCATCAGTGATCCGATGTTTTACCGCTCCTGCCAAGGCTGTCTGTTGCGCTCCCCCATCCAGTAACCGCGTCTGATCGGCTTGATCGCCCGCTTGGGTAGCGCGGGCGTCGTGTTCGGCTAAACGGGTTGCCCGTCCGTCGTCTTGGATCAGTTGCGTCGCGTGCGCCTCCTCTTGCGATGACGGCTGAATCAATGTTTCTGTTTCGAGATTGCTGATCGGATTAAGCGCCACCTTGGTTAACTCTGGCTCGGCCGCGCCGGCAGCAGCTTTTGCCGCCAACGGTGACTCAGAGAAATGAATCGTGGCTGTTTCATCAGTGCTTTGCGTACCGGGGCTGGCGGCGGCTGGTTCCACCGGGAGGTCGCCTACTTCAGCAAGCTTCGCGATACCGAAATCCAGTACCTTGACGCGATAGCCACCGAGGGCATTGGGTTCCAGCCAGATGTTGTCGGGCTTCAAATCCCGATGAACTATGCCTTGCTGATGCGCCTCGTGCACCGCGGAACCAACCTGTTCGAGAATGTCGACCACCCAGTAGAGCGGCAGACGCTTCTCTTCGGCGAGCACGTCGCTGAGCGTGCAACCATCGAGGTATTCCATGACGAGATACGCAACACTCTCTTTGCCTGCTCGCGCAAAGCCAAAGTCGGTGACATCAACCACGTTCGGATGTCGCAGCCGTCCCGCGGCCCGCGCTTCGCGCTTGAAGCGTTCGACGAACTCTTCGTTGCGCATGAACTGCGGCGTAATCAGCTTGAGAGCGACGTAACGTTCTGTGCCCAGGTGAGTGGCCAGATAGACCGCACCCATGCCGCCTTGCCCGAGTAGGCGCTCGAGCCGGTACTTTTCATCGAGAGTCTGACCGACGTAACTATCGAGGCTATTCATTTCATGCGTACCCTTGCCGGAGCGCGGACATCATGTCTGCCTGAGCGCGAAGCGCGAAACTGAATCTCGCGCGCCTTTCTGAATGTTACGGTTCGAATCGTGTTGAGCGTGCTCCGCACGCTGTGCGGACAGGATGTCCGCGCTCCGCTAGTCCCAACGAGGTTCGTGCCAGTTTCGCTTGCGTAGTTTTTCATCGGTCCAAAACTTCTTGAAGAGCTCAATCGCTGCGCCGTGTTCACTTTCACCAGGCAGTAGCACCGTCACCACATCGTAACGAAACGGCTCAGGCATCAGACCGAGCATTCTGCGATAGCCGCGCGCCGCGCGCGCAATCTGTCTGCGCTTGCGCAGGTCGACATTAGCTTGCGGTGGCGCAAATTCATCCGACGCACGAGTCTTGACTTCGACAAAGCAGAGCGTGGGCCCATCGTAAGCGACCACGTCAATCTCGGCACTGATCACAACGTCGCGCAGATTGCGCCCAATCGGAAGACTGAAATTTGCCGCCACGATTCGATAACCGGCGCGCTCGAGATGTTCGATGGCCAGCGCTTCGCCGCGGCGTCCCAATTTGATGGCCCGCGAGTTCATGCCCGATCCTTCGGAGGCTTGCTTGACGCCCATCGGCGTCTGTTCACGAACACTCTTGCCTATCGCAAATCTCATCTTGAGTTTCGCTCAACGCGGAGTACCGCGCCATCATGGCGCGTCCGGCCCGCTTCATCTAGTACATCTATTCAGGGGCCGCAGGTTCTTTACGCGCAGGTTTCTTTGGTGCACTCTCGACCGCCGCGACCGGTTTAACGGCGCGCTTGTTTTGTTTAGGTCGACGACGCCCGAAAGTTCCGCGATGGATCTTGCCACGCCGCGAACGCTGATCACCTTTGCCCATAATTGATGCTCCTCGTATTGGTTGAAGCTGGAATATTTATTTTGGTGCCAAGTTTTGCTATGAGCTCTCCACGAACCAACTCGTGCGATTTGGCTCCCTCTCACCAAAAGCAAACCCGTTTCAGCGCCTTGAGTCCACAGCTTACTTCTTCATCAACTCAAGCACCGCCGTAGTCATTGCTTTGATCCCCGTGCGCAGAGTCGGTTCCGGCAGCGGCTGAAACAAACTCGAGTGCAGCGAAGGCAGAGGCTTTCCGGAACTGCGGCTGGCTGCGACTCTTGACGGTTCGATGGCGCCGAGCCAGAACATTACAGATGGAATCTGATGATCCAGACTGAGCCGGCCAAAGTCTTCACTGGCCATTAAGGGTGAAGCCTTGACCACATTCTCGGTTCCGATTGCCCGGCCAATCGCGTTGGTAATCCGCTCAGTCAGTTGCGGATCGTTGTAAAGCGACGGCGCTCCTTCGCTCTCGATCACTTTGAGTATGGGTGCGCGATCATCAGGGACGCCGGCCGCGAAAGCAATTCCTTTCGCCATGCGTTCGATGGAAGCCAGAATATGCTGGCGCACCTCTTCCTTGTAAGTGCGAATCGTTAGTTGCAGGACCACCTCGTCGGGAATAATATTTCGTTTGGTCCCACCATGAATCGATCCGATGGTAACTACTGCCGGATCGAGCGGCGAATTTTCGCGGCTGATTATTGTTTGCAGCGCCAGGATGGTCTGCGCCGCGATGACGACGGGGTCCTTCGTGGCTTCTGGTTTTGAACCATGGCCGCCCAGTCCGCGAATTACCAGATCCACCGACGTCGAACTTGCCATCGCATAACCTGGGCAGAAGGTTATCTTGCCGGCTTCCACGTCCGCGCTGTCGTGCAACGCCAGCAAAAAATCCGGCTTGGGAAAGCGAGCATACAGACCATCGGCAAGCACGGCCCGTGCGCCGGTGACGGTTTCTTCCGCGGGCTGTCCGAGTATTACGAGCGTGCCGTGCCACTGATCTTTCAGTTGCGCCAGTATCTTTGCCGTTCCGATCATGTTGGTGATGTGAATATCGTGACCACACGCATGCATCACGCTGACATCCTGCCCGGCATCGTTCTTTGCTTTCACCGTGCTGGCATACGGCACGCCGGTCTTTTCTTCCACCGGTAGCGCGTCGAGGTCGGTTCGCACCCAGACCGTCGGGCCATCACCGTTTTTCATTACTGCCACAACGCCATATCCAACTAAGTCGGCCCGTTCGTATTTGCCTACTCGTTCGGTAACCGTGAAGCCAAGCGTGCGAAGCTGCGCGGCGAAGAAGGTCGAAGTCTTTTCCTCATGATGCGAAAGCTCGGGTGCGGCGTGCAGCATCTTGTAGGTGCCGACAAGTTGCGCGATTTCGCGATCGATCATGCTGTCGATCGACTGCTGGGCCAGGGCTGGTACGCCGATGACGAGGCCAAGCAGAAAGGCAATCAGGGGTTTATTTTTCATGACGGTCTGTTCGGGACTGCGGGATTTCGGTAGCACGATACCCTAGTCAACGAGAGCGAGCAACTTTGTTAAGTACCTGTCGGATGCGCGGAAAGCGCATGGCTTTCAGGCCTCGTTAG
>JAWVCT010000095.1:0-13615 GCA_033858155.1 Blastocatellia bacterium | reverse complement strand
GTTGTTCGCGCTTCGCGCTCAGTGCGGACGGGACGTCCGCGCTCCCAGCTAAATGGCGTCCTAACCTCGTCCATTGCGCCTGCCGCCACCATAATTTTGACACTCTCTGCTGGGCTCGCGTAATATCCCAACGATCATGAACGCGCGCGTACTAGTCTTAAATGCTTCCTTCGAGCCGATCAACGTGTGCAACGAACGGCGCGCGGTGGTCATGATCTTTAAAGGCGTGGCGCGCATGGAAGAACATAACGGGCACATGCTGCATTCGCAAAAGTTCACTTTGCACGCGCCGTCGGTGATCAGGTTAACTGAGTATCGTCACATTCCATTTGAACGCCGTTCACTCTCGCGAAAGAATATCCTGCTTCGCGATCATTCGTGCTGCCAGTATTGCGGCAAACAATTCGCGCCGTCCGAACTGACGCTGGACCACATAGTGCCCCGCTCGCGCGGTGGAGAGTCTGCGTGGGACAATCTGGTTGCTTGTTGCAAACGTTGTAATCATCGCAAGGGCAACCGCACGCCGGAAGAGTCGGATATGACTCTGCTGCGCCGGCCGCGCGCGTTTTCACTGCACGTCAATCGCCAGATCATGCGCTATCTGGGTCGAGCCGACGAAACCTGGCGCAAGTATCTTTTCTATGAGTCCGACGGCGGCAGCGATCTGTGCGTGCGCGCATGACGCTGCGTCTGAAAGACTGAAGGAGAACCCTATGAACGTGCTGCTGTTCGCACTGGAAAGCCCTACTATCATTATCATGGTCGTCGCGGCGATCTTCTTGTTGTTTGGCGGTAGCAAGCTGCCGCAATTGGCGAAGGCGCTGGGCCAGAGTAAGAAGGCCTTCAAGGATGGGATGGACGAGGCTGATCGGGATGACAGACTAAGGCCGGACCCGCGCGCGAAGCTGGACGCGGTTGACGACGAAGCCTTGTTTGAAGAAGCGCGCCGTCGCGCCCAAAACATACGGGCTGAAGAGAGTAAGAAGATTGAGCGTTAGGCCCGGATCTGAGTCCAGAGCGCCGTTAGGCGCGCAATATTTATAGTTAGTGAGGTAGATACATCAACGCAGGCGTGAAAGCCCAGCTTTCACGCCTGCGTTGTTCTTGGCAAGGTAGCGCGTTGCTATAAATATTCCGCGCCTAACGGCGCTCAGTTGGTCACGCTCTTCTTTCCTACTACCACCGTGGCTTTCAACGTCAACAAAAACTCTCCGTCGTGCCGCTCCTCGTCAATGATCTGGATTAGCTCCTGGATCACCCGGTCCTGATCAGCGGCAGGCACACGCTGAAACCAGTTCGGCAAAAGGAAATCCGAAATCAGCGGTGAAGCGAGGAACCCTTCGCCAGAGTCATAGCTGAATTCCTCAGTCGCATTAGTGGCAGTGACGCTCTGCAAGCCCACGTCATGCGCCCAGCCTTCGGCTGTCGCCACCGTCGGCAATTCGTTGATTAGATTCTCGACGTCGGCACTGTGATCTCCCAGGGCCGCGCGCGTTAACGCTTCCCAATAGATGGAAAAGACTTCGCCGAAACTTGCCGCGGTCGGAAACCAAGCGGCCACTGTGGCTCCCGGTTTGGCCACGCGTACCAACTCAGCCAACATGGACCTCAGATTAGTCGGCGGCGTTAGCGAAGCATCGCCGAGCACCAAATCAAACTGATCGTCTTTGAAGGAGAGTGCCTGTGGGTCTTCACGTTGAAATTCCGCTTCCTGATGCACTGCGACGGCCTTGGCCTGGGCGATCTCGAGGCATTCAGGGTTCTCGTCAACGACCAGAAGATTGAGCTCTTCATCGCGATCCTTCAACGCTAAGGCGTGTCCCGCCGTGCCGGCGGCGACGTAAAGCGCGCGGCCTTCTTTCGGTAATTCAACCTTCTCGTCGACTAGAGCTGCAAACCGTTCAGACCAGTCGGTAGCGATGTAGAGGTCGTAAAGAAACGCGAGTTCTTTGGGTGATTTAGTTTCCATAAGCGAGTTTGAAGTTCACTCAGATAGCAGTGAAATGTTTTTAGACTTGAGTCTGATCTCTTCTTTCGTTTGGTTTCGTGTGAAATTCGTGGATCGAGTCTTCTTCATCGGAGGACGATCCACGAAATCACACGAATACGAAACCAGGAAAACAAACGTCATTTTCCATTACGCTTCTACTTCCTCTGTTTAATCGTCTTCATAATAAACCTTCCCCTTCAGCTTCTCAGGCAAACACGACATTTCTTCCTTCGCCCCGGCATCGCTGTGAACATAGCGATAGTCCTTGCCATAACCAAAGTTTTTCATGAGGGGCGTCGGTGCGTTCCTGAGGTGCAAAGGCACCGGCTCGCGCGCGGTTTCCGCGGCGTCACTCTGCGCTGCCGTATAGGCGCGCAGGACGGCGTTTGATTTCGGCGCGCGCGCCAGATAGATCGTCGCCTGCGTCAGCGGGAACAGCGCTTCGGGCAGGCCGATCAGTTTGGTGATCTCAGCGGCCGCGGCCGCCTGGACCATCGCCTGAGGATCGGCAAGGCCGATGTCTTCAGAGGCCAGGATGCAAAGTCGTCGTACGATAAAGATCGGATCGGCGCCGCCTTCGATCAGGCGTGCCAGCCAATAGAGCGCGCCATTGACATCGGAGTTGCGCACCGATTTGATCAACGCAGAGGCCAGGTTGTAATGCTCTTCGCCGCCCTTGTCGTAGGCAAACTGCGCGCGGCCAAGTGCTTCGATCAGCGTATCGCCCGTAATCGAGCGCACGCCGAGCTCGTTCGGCTGAGTTGCCCCGATCGCAGCCTCCAACGCCGCCAGCGCCATCCGCGCGTCGCCGCTGGACGAATGAGCTAGCCGCGCAATCAATTCATCAGACAGTTCGGGCTTAAGATTTCCAAGTCCGCGTTCTTTCTCAGTCAGTGCCCGACGCAGGATGGTTGCGACTTCGCCTTCGTCAAGCGGATGCAGAACCAGAACTCGGGTGCGCGAGAGCAAAGCGCCGGTGACTTCGAAAGAAGGATTCTCAGTGGTAGCGCCAATCAAGGTGACGGTTCCGTTTTCGACCGCGGGTAGGAGTGCGTCCTGCTGCGCTTTATTGAAGCGATGAATTTCATCGATGAACAGAATTGTCCGGCGACTTCGTTGACGGTCGAGGCGCGCTTCGGCTATCGCCGCCCGCAGATCTTTTACGCCCGAAAAGACCGCCGACAGGGCCACGAAGCGAGCGTCGGTCTTCTCTGCCAGCAGCCGCGCCAGGGTGGTCTTCCCAGTCCCCGGTGGGCCCCAGAGAATCATTGACGGCAGCGTGCCGCCGCCCTCGATCAGACGACGAAGCACGCGACCCTCGCCCACCAGATGTTCCTGCCCGACAAACTCAGCCAGGGCACGCGGCCGCATGCGATCGGCCAGCGGCGCCGCCGTCTTTGAGCCAGCTGTGGCGTCGTCGATTTCGGACATTTCTGGAAATAGAGTTGTCGCGCTTCGATCCGGCATTCTTTTTTGCCAGCGTATCACAGACTGAATAGTCGAGGCACTCCTGCGCTTTCGGATGCGCGCGCCTACTGACAACCGCGAGCCGACCAACTAGAATACCTTCGATGATCTCGGCTCAAACAGCACGACGCGCGGTGTGGCGGCCGCTATGGCAACTGCCGCGGCGCTTTGATCTGATCCTGTCTCTGACTAAGCGTGAGCTGGCCGCGCGTTATCGCGGGTCGGTGCTGGGGTTTGTCTGGGCGGTGCTGACGCCGGTGGTAATGATCGCGATCTTCACGATCATCTTCGCGGGAATATTTAAGGCAAGGTTCGGCTCCGGTAGTTCGCAGTGGGACTATGCTTTATATCTTTTCTGCGGGCTGCTGCCGTGGAATGCGTTTCAGGAGTCTCTACAGCTTTCTTCGACGACTATTGTCGGGCATGCGAATCTGGTTAAGCGAGTCGTATTTCCCCTCGAGACGCTGCCGGTCTCGTTGTCGCTTGCCGCGGTGGCGAACCAAATGTTTGGGACGGTGGCCCTGCTCCTGGCTGCGGTTCTGCTTCGCGGTGAACTTCATGCGACGATCGTTTTTCTTCCGCTACTGGTTATCCCCCAACTGCTCGCAACCTTTGGCGCTGCGTGGTTGATAGCCTCGCTCGGGGTCTTTGTTCGCGACATTGTGCAGGGAATTACCCTGTTGCTGATGGCTTGGATGTACCTGACCCCGATCATTTATCCGGAAACGTTGGTGCCAGAGCGTTATCGGGGAATCGTAAACCTCAATCCATTCACGCCCCTGGTGCGAAACTATCGGCGGATACTTTTGGAAGGAAGCCTTCCCGATTGGCGCGGTCTGACTTATTTTGGAGTCTTCGCAATCGTGAGTTTTGTGCTCGGATACTGGTGGTTCGCGCGTACCAGGAAGAACTTTGCCGATGTCATCTAGCGCCTGATGTGCTTCCCATGCCGTTGGCCGTGGTTTATCTTAGAACAACTTCGTTGACAGTGCCCACCTTGCGTGTTAGCGTAGAAGGGCCGCTGAGCTCCAAGAGCGACGTTCGGCTTGCTAAGCAGTTGTTTCCTCAATGGCGGTAGGCACTCGACCTCGCCTGTAATCATTTCCAGTCCAAGAGTTTCGAAAAACATGGCGTTTGATAAGGTAAAGACTCTGCGTGCGGCCGAGAGATACCTCGCGTTGGGAAAGATCCCGGCAGCCGTCAAAGAATACTGCAAAATTGTCGAAGACGACCCTGACGATTTCACCACGGTAAACATGCTGGGCGATCTATATGTCCGGGTCGGCAATCAGCCCGCGGCGATTGCCTGCTTCCGTCGCATCGCCGAGCATTACCGGGCGCAGGATTTTGCTCTCAAAGCGATCGCGATGTTCAAAAAGATCGATCGCCTCCAACCTCACGACACCGAAATCTCCACCCACCTCGCCGATCTGTATGCTCAACAGGATCTCGTCGTCGAAGCTCGGGCCCATTATCTGGCCGTAGCGAACGCCCACAATAAGGCAGGCGCAACTCAAGATGGCTTGGAAGTCCTGCGCAAGATTGCGGATCTCGATTCTCAAAACACTGCGCTGCGAATCAGGTTGGCCGAAGGCTACCTCAAAGAAGGCATGGGGCCAGAGGCCGCGGCGGCCTTTACCGAAGCAGGCCAGCATCTCCTGGTCAGGGGCGCATTCGACGATGCGCTGGTTGTGTTTGGTAAAGCTCTTGAGCTTCAGCCCGCTGATCGTGTCGTGCTCAAAGGACTACTCGAAGCGCATAGCGCCCGCGGCACCGCCGATGAGGCTGCCGAGCTGATCGGACGTGCTGCAGCCGACAATTCGGAAGACGTTGATTTGCTCTCGATGCTCGCCAGGGCCCACTTGCAGGCTGAAGATCCAATCCAGGCTGAGCAGGCAACGACTTCATTAGTCGCCAGGGATCCATCGGCGTATTTGCAACAGGCTGAAGTCGCGCGTCTGTATCTCAGCGCCGACAAGGTGGACGATGCGGTACGCGTCGCGGCAGGCATCGCTGAACAGATGCTGTCAGAGCGCGAAGACAATCAGCTTCTCGACCTGGTCGACGAGTTTCTCGCCTGTGATTCTGACAATGTGCAGGCTCTGCGCTTGCTGGTCCGCGTGTTTTGGTGGCAGCGAGACATGGAGAAATTGAAAGCGGCGCTGGAAAGACTAGCAGAAGCTGCTGAATCCGCGAATCTGGTGAACGACGAGCGATACGCCTTGACGCAGTTGATGCGACTCGCTCCCGACCAGGCCCATCACGCCGAGCGGTTGAGAGAACTTGGTGGTGCTGCAGAGGATGCCGCGGCCGAAGTCTTACCTGTAAGCGAGCCGACGGGTGTGTCTGAAGCTGCATCAGTTGACGCGACCCACGATGAGTACGCGTTCGATCCGCCAGCCTCGACCCCGGTGGGCGAAAGCGAGTTCGAATGGAACTCCGTTGAAGACATGGACGAGGTCAACAGCGGGGCCGGCGATGAATTGGAAATAGAGAGAGGCTTTACGTTCGAGGCCGTTGCGGCTGAGGAGCTTGCGTCAACTCCTGACGAGGTGATGGCAACTCCGGTTTACGACGATCAGGTTAAGGACGCTCGCACACAGGAACTCGAGAGCGTGGACTTTTACATTGCGCAGGGTTATGCGGACATAGCGGTCGACACTCTCGATTTGTTGGAGCGGCAGTTCGGAGCGCACGCCGACATCGATCAGCGGCGTCGTCAGCTCGAAACCATGGGCGCTGCCGGCGACTCGTCGGTAAGCGATTCCACCATCCCCGTTGATATTGCCGTTCCTCCGCAGCCGGCAGCGGAATTCGGTGAATTTGAATTCACTTCGAACGAGGCTTTTGTGAATCCGGAGCCTTCTGCCCCAATTCAGCAGATCGCGCCGGTCTCTTCGCCTATACCCCAGAAGCCTCAGGGAATTGACCCCGGCCTGGCTGAAATATTCGAAGAGTACCGTGTTTCCGCCGAGGGTGACGACGATGCAAACGGCAATGGAGATTACGAAACTCATTACAATCTCGGTCTCGCTTATAAGGAAATGGATTTATTCGAAGAAGCCCTGGAAGAGTTCCAGATGGCCGCTGGACTGGTTGCGTCAGACGACGGCACGCCGCGCTATTTGCAATGTTGCAACCTTCTGGGACATTGTTTCATGCAGAAGGGCGTGCCACAGCTTGCCGTAAAATGGTTTAATAAGGGATTCAGTACTCCGAGCGCTTCGGAAGATGAGCGCCAGGCTTTGCGTTACGAGCTGGCTGCCGCGTACGAGCAGGTCGGTGACATGGATCGCGCCATAGATCTTTTTACTGAAGTCTACGGCATTGATGTTTCTTATCGTGGTGTTAAAGAACGATTGCGAGAGCTGAAAGCGCGCGCCAATGGCGAGAATGGTAAAGCTGCGCCCGCCTCGGAACGAAACAACAACCACGAACAGCGCGTAAACTAATTTCCGGGTTCGCTTTAGGTTTTATTTGTCGGGTCAAGGAGACGCCGCTTGAGGCGTCTGTAAGTTTGTCTATTTGAGGAGCAGACGAGTGTCTTCGCGGCTGTCAGTCATCTTTTACATCATCCTTTGCCTGGAGATCGGCATCGTGCTGACGGTTCTGCCATGGGTGCCCCATGGTTGGCTGGGATTGAGCGATTGGTCCAACAACTATTTTCTACTGCTTGCGGCCCACAAAGCTGGTTATGGAGTGCAGCGATTTGTGGCGTCGGGCTGGGTGCGGGGTGCAGTTTCTGGAATCGGGATCTTGAATCTCGGCCTGGGAATTTGGGAGTTGATTAATTTCAGCCGCAACGTTCGCGCACTGGACTCGGGACACTCTTCTGTGGAAAGCTCGCGCCAGAAATTGCCCGAACGCGTTTCTGCTAATGACGCTCAACCTGTCAAAGCCGATCCTTTATCTGATTACCCGCGGCGCAACCACTGAAGCGACCACGCCGGACAGTGAAGAGTTTCAGCACATCCTGAAGCAGGTCTCCGCGGCCGTCACTGCCGGCGTTCAATTGATCCAACTTAGAGAGAAGCGGTTGCCCGTCCAAGTTCTCTTTGAACTTACGGCCACCGTTGTATCTATCGCCCGAGAGAGTTCTACGCGCGTCCTGGTCAACGATCGCGCCGACGTCGCGGCCGGTGCTGGTGCGGATGGCGTTCATCTGACGACGCGTTCACTCACGGCCGACACTCTCCGAAACGCGTTTGGCGCGCAGTTGCTGATCGGAGCTTCGACACATTCCGTGGTTGAAGCTCGTGAGGCTTGCAAGCAAGGCGCGGACTTCGCAGTCTTCGGACCAATCTTTCCCTCACCGTCGAAAGCGAAGTATGGCGCTCCGCTCGGCTTGGAAAAGCTGTCCGAGGCTGCGCGGGAATTAACTCCATTTCCCTTGATCGCTCTGGGCGGCATTTCTCTCGAGAACGCGAACGAATGTTTATTGGCTGGAGCCAGCGGCATCGCAGGCATTACTCTATTCGGTGAACCGAACACCGTCTCGACGACCGTTGAGACGCTAAAGGACCGGCGTCAGTCTTATTAGCACCGGGCTCTAGCCCGGTCACCCATCGATTCCTTCGAGAGGGAAACCGTTTAAACGGTTTTCGGTTTCTCGGGTGCTGAATTCACCGGGCTGAAGCCCGGTGCTAATAAGAAAGCTCGTCAAGGACTAGATTGGAATAGACCAAAAACTTCCGCTCATGCCGACTGAATCAAACGCATCTCCGGTCGTGCTTAGCATCGCCGGGTTCGATCCGTCCGGCGGTGCTGGCCTGATCGCGGACGTCAGAACCTTGGTGGCTTTCGGTTGCCGGCCGGCGGCGGCAATGACTTCGCTGACTTTCCAAAACTCCGAAAGGTTCGACGGTGCGATTCATCAGAGCGCAGAGTCGTTGCGCGCTCAAATTCTGCCCGTCCTTAAAGAGTTTCGCATCGCGGCCTTGAAGATTGGCATGTTGCCAACGCGAGCCCTCGTTTTGGAAGTTGTGCGGCTCTTGGGTGAGACAAGGATGCCAGCGCCGGTCATCGACCCGGTCCTGCGTTCGTCCTCGGGTCACGAGCTAATGGAACCGGAAGCGAGGGAAGCGTGGTTGATCGAATTGATGCCCATGGCGCGCTTGATCACGCCGAACATTCCGGAGGCTGAAGTTTTGACTGGGAAGCCGATCGCGAATGAATCCGATATGCGTGCAGCCGCAAACAAACTGCGCGAAATGGGCGCCCGCGCAGTCTTGATCAAAGGCGGACACCTGGCCGGAGCGTGGGCATCTTGCCCGCCCGGTGAACCGGCGGAAGCGGGCAGGGTGCCCGCGCTCCCAGCAGAGGCCATTGATTTACTTGACGACGATGGAGCGGTGACTGTGTTTCGCAGTGAGTGGATCGATGCGCCGCCGGTGCGGGGTACTGGCTGCATGCTGTCAGCAGCGATAGCAGCGGGACTCGCGCACGGCATGAACCTGCAAGAGTCAGTCAGGGCTGCGAAAGCGTTTGTCGCGAATGCGATCCGTCACGCCAAAGCGACTGACCTCATCGACGGACCTAAGCCATGGGCCATCGTTGACACAGACGGCGGTTGATCTATTCCACGGAAACTTTTTCCATCTTGACCTCCGACGCGGGCCGATCGCCGCGATCAGTCTCAGAGGTCGCGATTGCGTCGACGATGTCCTGTCCTTCGGTCACGCGTCCGAAGATCGTGTAGCTCGGCGGCAGCGGATAATCAACGTGCATGATAAAGAATTGCGAGCCATTGGTATTCGGTCCGGCATTGGCCATGGCCACAGTGCCTGCTTTATACCCACGCTTGTAGACCTCGGATGACGGATTAATCTCGTCCGCGAATTTTCCGCCCCAGGCCGATTGGCCGCCGCGGCCGGTGCCGTCAGGATCGCCGCCCTGAATCATGAAGCCCTTTATGACGCGGTGAAAAATCACGCCGTCATAGAAGCCCTTCTCGGCTAGCAAGCGAAAATTCTCGGTCGTCTTGGGTGCGTCTTCTTCCAGTAATTCAAACTTAATTGTGCCCTTGTTGGTTTGGATCGTCGCGGTTCGATTAGCCATCTCGTGTTCTCTCCTGTTTGATTTAAGTGTTGTTCGCAAGCTTAACCTCACAAAGCACAAAGTGCACGTTAGGAGGGCGTCTTAAGTGGCACAGACTTCAGTCTGTGATTCGGCCGTTACAAAATCACAGACTGAAGTGTGTGGCACTTCCCGCACGATTCTTGCTCCACCTGACGCATTAGCCCACAAACAGCTATCATTATCACGAGCGAATGGTTGGCTGCTCTATCGAAGCTTCTGAAAGGAATCTCAAACGAAATCAATGAATGTCACTCATCTTGAATGCGCCGCCTGCGGCACAAAGCACGAGGCACGACGGTTGCACAACCTTTGCACGCAATGCGCAAAGCCGCTGCTGGTTCGTTATGACCTGAAGAGCGCGGCGGCTTCTTTGACAAAAGAAAGTTTGCAGGGGCGAGGCCCGGATCTGTGGCGTTATCGCGAAGTCCTGCCGGTCGAGCAAGACGAGAACATCGTCACCATGGGTGAAGGGTTCACACCGCTCTTGCCGGCATCGCGACTCGGCGCGCAGATGGGTTTGAGCCGGCTCTACATCAAGGACGAGGGACAGAACCCAACGCAGAGTTTCAAGGCGCGGGGCATGGCGGCAGCGGTCTCGATGGCCAAAGAGTTGGGCGCGCAGAAACTGGCCGTACCTTCAGCAGGGAATGCGGCCGGCGCGCTGGCAGCCTACGCGGCGCGCGCAGGTTTGGAAGCGCATATCTTTATGCCCAGCGACACACCCCGCGCGAATGTGATCGAATGCGAACAAACGGGCGCCCGCGTGACGTTGATTGATGGACTAATTACCGACTGTGGCGCGGAGGTCGCGCGGCGCAAAGAAGCCGAAGGCTGGTTTGACGTGTCGACGTTGAAAGAGCCATATCGCATCGAAGGCAAGAAGACAATGGGCTATGAGTTGGCCGAACAGTTCGATTGGGAACTCCCTGACGTGATCATGTATCCCACTGGCGGCGGCACTGGGTTGATTGGAATGTGGAAGGCGTTCGATGAAATGGAAGAGATGGGATGGATCGACTCAAGACGGCCGCGCATGGTCACGGTGCAGGCCGCCGGGTGCGCCCCGATCGTGCGCGCGTTTGCAGAAGGGAAGCGTTTTGCCGATGAATTTCCCAACGCCCACACAACGGCCTCTGGCTTGCGCGTGCCCAAAGCGATTGGTGACTTTCTGATCATCGATGCGTTGCGCGCGTCTGGTGGCACCGCCATCGCAGTCACCGACGAAGAGTTGATTGCGGCTACGAAAGAGATCGGTGCGGCCGAAGGGATTTTTTGCGCGCCCGAAGGCGCTGCATGTTTACCGGCGCTAAAGAAATTATTAGCTGACGGATCTGTAAGAGCAGATGAGCGGATCGTGATCTTCAATACCGGGAGCGGCGTTAAGTATGTAGAGAGCTTTTCGAACTAAGGATGTTGTGCGCGGCTATGCCGCTTGATGTGCGGGAAGGCTTTCCCTTTCCGACCCTGGAACTGAAAGTACGCGTACATGACGCGCGCTACAGAACTGGAGGCGCAGCCTCCTAATCAATCGGGTAGCTTAACGGTAAGGCATAGCCTTACCGCACATCAGGCGGCAAAGCCGCGTAAGCGCAACAGTCACTAGCCCGATACTTACTAAGGAAACTTTTATGCGGGACTCCACAAATACCGTTCTTTTTCTGGCGATACTTTTCATGCTCGCTCTGCCGGGCGTTGCATTGGCGCAGCAGGCGTCGGCACCCTGGCTTTCCGATACGGAACGCGCAAAATTCGAAACACTGCGCATCGTGGGTTCGGAAGCGCTGTTCAATCTCGACTACGAAACTGCGCGCAAGAGCTTCAAAGAAATGGCGCAGGCATTTCCGAGTTATCCCGCGGGCCCACAGTTTTTGGCGGACAGTCTTTGGATCGAAACTCTCTATCAGACGCGGCGCTTGCAGTCCTCGCTTTACGGCGGCGACGATACCTTCTATTCGACCAGCGACGATAAGGTTGATCCCGCCATCGTCGAACAATTCCGGAACCTGACGCGTCAGGCCCGCCAGCTTGCTGAGGCCCGTGTGAAACAGAATCCGCGCGACCCGGAAGCCCTCTATTTTCTCGGGGCAATCGAAGGCTTGAAGGCTTCGTTTGAGGAAGCGGTTGAGCGGCGCCACTTCGCTGCCTTGAAAGATGGCTCTGACGCTGTCGACCGGCATCGCGAGGTGCTCAAGATCGATCCGACTTATCACGACGCTGAGATTACGATTGGTCTCTATGACTTTACGGTGGGCTCTTTGCCTCTGCCGGTGAAGCTGATTGCCGGAGTCGCCGGGTTTCGCGGTTCGAAAAAACGCGGACTGGCGACGCTCGAGCGGGTGACCAGGGAAGGCCGCTGGATTCGCGACGAAGCACGGACGCTGCTGATCGTTTTGTACGCGCGCGAGAAACGCTTTGCCGAAGCGGCGGCCATCGCGAAGGAGCTGGCCGCGAAATACCCGCGCAACTATCTCTACCGTTTGGAAGCGGCCGACGCTTTAGTGTCGCAGGCGGCGCTCGAACGCGGCGCGAACCCGAGCACCACGACCGCGACGACCACAGTCGCGGACGAAGCCTTCGCCACCTTCGACTCGCTGTTAAAGGATAAGGCAGTGCGCGACACGGCGGCGCGCGCTTTCGATCTGATTCATTTCAAATACGGCGAGGCCCTGATGACTGCCGGGCATTACGAACGCGCCGCGAAAGAATTCCTGGCGGCCGCCGACGTGCCCGGCGCGCAGCAGGGATTGGCGACGATGGCGCACCTGTACGCCGCTCGCGCGCTCGATTTGGCAGGCAAGCGGAACGACGCGATGACGCAGTATCGCGCGGTGTTGTCGAGGCCCAACGTTTACGACGCTCATGATCAAGCGCAGTCAGGATTGAAAGAAGCGTTTAAGAAAAAGCTAACGTAATTGGAGCGCCATTGGAGCCCGACATCCCTGTCGGCGATTCGCAGGCATCCTGAGCGCGAAGCGCGAAAAGATCTAAGTCCTCATCTTATGAGGTGCGAATATTTTGTGAGCGGGCCGTCCGCGATCCCAGGGCGAGTTGAAGCGCCGTTAGGCGCGGAATATTTATAGTCACGAGGCAGTCGAATAATCAGAGCTCCGTTAGGCGCGACATGACGTTTCGTTCCTAACGGAGCTTGAGGATTATTTTGGACGCGGGCTATAAACATTTGGCTCCTAACGGAGCCGTTCTGTCTCCTAACCGAGCAACGAGAATTCGGTCGCCTTTAGACATTCCTCACCCGCTCAGTCTCCCTCTCAAACACAAACGCCAGTGTCTTATAGATCAGCTTTGCGCAAAGAAATGCGGACGCGCTTTGTCCTTCGACGTAAGAGTACTCGGTCAAGTCCATCCCGACGACGTTGCGTTTTCTGGCGAGCGTTCTAATCAAACCAATCGTCTCGTACCAGCCCAGGCCGCCCGGTTCGGGCGTACCTGTTGCCGAAACCAGCGACGGATCCAAGCCGTCGATGTCGATTGTCAGATAGACATTCTCAGTCAGGCCGTCGACAGCTTCATCCCACCAGTCGCTGCGTCCGACGATGTCCTTCGCCCAGAAAATTCGCGTCGGCAGAGACTTCAGATTCCGCGCCTCTTCGGCTGAGATGGAACGAATGCCGCACTGCACGGCAGGGATGCGCAGGTCCTTAACCACCCGCGCCATGATCGACGCATGAGAGTGCGGCGTGCCGTCATAAGTGTCACGCAGATCGGCGTGCGCATCGATTTGAAGGACGGAGAGGTTCGGATACTTCTCCGCATGCGCGCGAATCACCGGGCCGCTCACTGAGTGGTCGCCGCCAATCATCGCGACGAATTTCTCGCTGTCTAACAACTCCTTCGCACGATCATAAAGCGCAGCCATCATCCGTTCCGGCGGCTCAAGTGATGAAGATTCGTCGAGTGTGTGAATGCCCAGTTTGTAAACTTCGGCATCGGTATCTTCGTCATAGAGCTCCATGTTGCGCGAGGCCTCGATGATCGCTTCGGCCCCACGGCCAGTGCCTCCGCCGTATGAGACCGTGCCTTCATATGCGATGGGCCAAACGAGGATGCGTGATTGTTCGAAGC
>JAWVCT010000094.1:0-28610 GCA_033858155.1 Blastocatellia bacterium | reverse complement strand
GATCCTGAAGCTTCACTAACCCTCGCCACTTCGTTGGCGGAGTCTGCAACTTCAAAGAAGGACGTGCTTGGGATTTTGAAGTCGATCAAGGACGATGATGAAGTTCCCGACGAACTTAGCCAGCATGAAGATCTTATCTTAGACCTCTTAGAGAATCGGCGCTTCAGTAAGTACCTCGAACCCCTAATAAAGCTGAGCCTGTTTCAGCTGACCGCCGAACAGATAAACAAGATTATCGACGATTCCGACCTTCTACTGGCTCTGAAGGAAAATCCTTACTCGCTCTACGAGGACTATCGAGCTGATCAAAGCGATCTCGATGAGCCGGACTTGATTGATGAGCCTATCGATCTTTACAAAGTGGATATTGGAATGATACCCGATCGACGTTTTGTCAATCGGCATCGATCCCTCCAGAACCTAGGTGAAGACAGTCCGCAAAGACTCCGCGCCGTAATCGTGGACTACCTTGAGGTGATCGGCGAAGTCCAAGGTCATTGCTATGACCAAGGCGAGTCAATAATGCAAGCCTTAGTCGAGCAGCCCCTCATCTACAAGATAAATGTCCAGATCGACAAATCAGCCCTTGACGGGAAGGACTCGGATTACAACAGCCACTTTATCGAAAAGCTTCATCTGGCGAGGGAAGAAGGAAAGGTATTCTTCTACCTCAAAGACATTTGGGAGGCTGAAGGCCGGATAAAGACCGTGGTGAACTCGCTGACAAAGCGTAAAGATCATCCGACAATCCGCAAATTCACCGCTGCAAAGTACATAGATAGCAGCGTGAAAGGCCTGGCAAAACTGCCGACCTTTGACAAGGGCCAGTTCAGCACGGAGCGCCAGTTACTTTTTCAAAACGTTTTTCGAAAATCAGTGTTTCTTCTAACTGGACGTCCTGGCTCAGGAAAGACTTACGAAGTAAGCAAAATAATCGAAGTATTGAAGGATAACGGAGAAGAGGTTATTGTCCTCGCGCCAACGGGTAAAGCCGCGCTACGCCTGACCCAAAACATCGCGGCGCATACAAAGCTCGACCTAAAAGCCGAGACTATTGACCGGTTTATTTTCAGCAGAGGCTTTGGGTGGGCTACCGACGACCCGGAAAGACTTAGCCAGTTGCCCGACAAAGAGAAGCTCACAATCCAGAACTTGATCATCGACGAGTCTTCCATGGTCGACCTGAGAAAGCTCAATGTCCTTCTTTCGATAATTCGCATTGATATCAAGTCTTTGAAGCGGCTGATCATGGTTGGTGACGAGAATCAGTTACCTCCTATCGGATTCGGCAAGCCATTTCACGACATCATTATGTATGTGTTGTCTGAAGATCGTCTGAGAGATAAGCACTATGTGAACTTGCTCTCGAACTGCCGTCAGGAAAACGATCCGAAGATCCTCGACCTTGCTGAAGCCTTTACAGACAAGACCCGCTACTACGAAGAGGCACTGGAACTGATCGAGCGCACGGGTAAGGTGAGCAGTGGACTTGAAATCCTGCGCTGGACCAACAAGGATGATCTGCAGAAACAACTATTGAGCGCAATGGAGGATCTCCTTCCGAAGGGAACAACAGCCGACGGGGAGCCCCTGACACCTACGCAGCGACTTAACAGGTTCTTTGGGCTGTACGACAACGGCCATGTTAACAACCACGATTATCGCTTCCGCGAGACCCTTCACTTAGACGTCTTTCAATTGCTTTCCCCCTATCGAGCCGGGCACTCGGGAACTTTGGGTCTCAATAAATCCATCCAGCTAACATATCGAAAGAAAGACGACAAAGACGTATCGAACCCGTTTTATCATTCCGACAAATTGATCAGAGTTTCGAACTGGTATTGGGGATACGGACCCGAACGCCGGCTGGCACTTTCCAATGGTTCGATGGGCGTGGCGAAAGGCGAAAAGCCGAACCGCAAATACTATTTTCCAGATCTCGAAACACCCTTCAAATCCATTGATAGTGAAGACAACTTCGAACTCGCTTACGCAATTACAGTGCATAAGGCCCAGGGAAGCGATTTCGAGACCGTGTTTCTCATCATCCCGAACAAACTCACGTTGCTCTGTAAGGAGTTGATCTACACTGCGTTGACCAGATCGCGACAGCGCCTCGTAATCCTTCTTCAAAATACAAAAGAGAACCTGCTGGCGGTTGCTAGGTCGCGTTCGCACCTCCTCGGAAGAAACACATCGATCTTTACTCCGCCGAGCGACAATAAGAGGTTACTTGAGCCAGCAAAGGGCGTCTTCGTTAAATCCAAAGCAGAATTCATCATTTACAAAGCGCTTGAAAAGAGCGGCCTCAAGTTCAAGTATGAGGACGAACTGTCCCTTTCAAATCGCTCATATGTCATTCACCCAGATTTCACAATTTTTCTGGATAAGGAGAAGAAGGTTTTTTGGGAACACCTGGGCATGCTAGATGTTCGGAAATACTATCGGGATTGGCAACGGCGAAAGGTCGATTATGAGGATCACAAGTTTTTCGAAATGGTTGTGACAACGGACGATTTGGAAGGGCTCAGGGACGAGAGTCTTGAAAGAGTGATTCAAGACATAAAAGCCCTAAAGTTGAAGAAGTCGAAAGGAAACCGATTTTCTAACCAACACTACACTCTCTATTAGAAAAGCAACGCGCGCCTGGATTTCGTAAACTCATCAAATTCGGCGGAGTGTTTTTTCCGGTGCCTGATCGGAACCTGAAATTTACTTCAATCTGGGGGAGGTTCTTTCGATTGGGCCTCCATTTCGGCGATCCGTTCTCTCATTTCCGTTTTCAAGCCTTCATGGACGACGATCCCATTAGCATCGAAGTGGGCCTCAATGTCTGCCCAAATCTCAGCTGGGTCTTTAGGCCACTTCCCTGAATCCCCGTAAAACTCACGGAGAAATTGATGAAGGTCGGCAACGGAATAATCCTTTCGTTGTCGAAGATCGAAAACAAGAGTACGCGAAACTATATGCACCGTTATTCCAAAATGTTTCAGGAATCTTAAACCGTTGACCCGCCGGATCTTTTCCGCCTCTTCTTCCTCGATAATTCCAAGCTCTTTAACGCAGTATGAGATCGTGTTTCTTGTCCAGTGTCCTTCAACATAATCAACGCTGTCGCGCAACTCTTTCAGAACCATTTGAGACACCGCTTTATCCGAAGTCCGCGCACTGTAGGCCAGCATATCCGCAGCCTGCAATGGGCGCATCGTGTGCCTGTCTCCCGTCGCTATTGTCCCGATCTTTACAAAAGGCTGAAGCGCATCTTTATCAAGGATGAGTTCCGTCACATGACCAGGACGAAAGGCAGACAGGTCAGGTTGTTCATAGCTATCCTTGAATGTTTTAAGCAAGTTAAGGGCTTGATTCATATTAGGATGTCCTTGTTCAAGATATACGCCTAGCTCTTGATAGTCATAAGACCGATCTTTCAAGCGAAACCCCGCGTCCGTGATGCAACCCATAACTCCAAGACTATAGGCATTGCCATATTTATTGCGAAAGTTCGGCGTGGTAAGAGACTCGTATTCCGATGGTGAGATTCTTGACGACACCGCGAGGATTACGCATTCCGTGATTATCTTGATCAGGGAACTGAGAATTTGTGTGCGCTGTTCAAATGAGAGGTGTTGCTTGTTGAACTCTAGGAAATGGAAGTATGGCAAGCCGGGTTCATCAAGCACCTTTTTCCACTTCTCGGCAAATTGTGCCCACTGATCGACAGAGGCGACAAAGCCTGCGACGATTAGGTCGGAATTCGTGTCGTAGCTTTCATCCAAGTAGGCATCCAGAAGCATCGGAGTATTACCAAAGCACGGCGACAGAACGAACTTGTTGTGGGATACAATTCAAATGCCCAACGTCACGCTGATAATTTCGCAGGGCGGTCGCGTAGTCAAGTATGTTGCCTCGCTAAGTTGTCTAAGTCGCTGGAATTTCCCGGAGGTATATGGCGAACCACGAACGCGTAATGGAATTACTGGGAGAGGCGAAGGCTCTTGCTCGTGAATATTACGCTCTTACCGGAAAACCTCTCGGGGTGACTGGCGAGGTTGCGGAGTACGAAGCAGCACGAATTCTTGGTGTTGAACTCACGGCAGCACGACAGGATATGATGCCATTGAACGCGTTGGTGGCGCGACAAAGAAGTTGCAAATCAAAGGGCGTTGTTTACAGGAAAACTGTAAACCGGGACAGCGATTGGGATCGATCCGAACGGAGCACGACTGGGACGCAGTCCTTATGGTGTTGCTTGACTACGAGTTTAACGCAACGGAGATCTACGAAGCACAAAGGGAGAACGTCGAAGCTGCTCTAAAAGCGCCTGGTTCCAAGGCTCGCAATGTTCGCGGCGCGCTAAGTGTGAGTAAGTTCAAATCTATCGGAACACTGCGATGGCAAAGAGTCGCTTCCTGACTTTGAGTTGATCGTGAATCGAAGGGCGTCCTGATACGAAACCATCACACACTCGTGGAGATAAAGATGGGACTAAGATGGCGGCGCGATGACCCTGTAGAGTAAATACTGACTTGGATACCTTCGTAGGATTAGGTAATACCGGTTCGGTGCGCCTGTGAATGCGACGGGAGAAGAACTTGAGCAGCGACCGAGAACTCAAAACCGCTGAAGCGCATGCTAATGCCATGTTCGCCGGCATCAAACTCTATCGAGAGTACATGCACAAATGCGAGCCTATGATCATGTCGGTATTACCGCGCCCAGAGCTCAAGCATCGAGACGACGCGATTCGGGCAGTATGGATCCGAGCCTACGCTTGGATGCAAAGTCTCGAACTCCTAAATCATACCAAACACATACAAGCAATTTCGGCAGGCAATAGATCATTGCTTGAGTTCTCAGTTGACCTCGTGCTTCTTCATACCGATTCGACGAACGGCAGCGGCTGGAAAATGTACCACCTCGCCTTTTCAGAGCGATTGAAAGCCGCAGAGCAGTTAGTCGCATTTTACGGTGCAGGAAATGTTCCCGCCGTTCACTCTGAGGCTGAGTCGTTCATCCTGCGCGAGAAGAATTCTATAGATGATATGCGTCGCACGTTGTGGCCTAATGCTAAGGATCCTAAGAAGGCAGTCCATCCGGAGCGTTGGACCGGTAGGGATCTTTTTAGGGATGCTGAAAACGCGGACGCTGCATACGGCGATCAGATCAAAGCGAGCCTCGGAGTGTCGCTGGCCGAGTATTACCGCACGGAGTATCGCAGGATGAACTGGTTGATTCACTCAACTATGGCGGGCGTCACTAATCTGGATCGCATTTATTATTCCAATGCGGCAGTACTTGCACTGAAGTGGTGTCAGGACTTAGCGATGTTCTGCACGCAGATCACTCTCAAGGATCAGCAGTTTCACGATGCGATAGATGACCTAAACACACAATGGCGGGAATTACGGCGTCAAAGAGATCAAAATTACGGAATACTTATGCGCGAATTCGAGGCAGGCGAGTTGTCACGCGAGAAGGACTAGTTGCACAGAGCCTTCCTCGAAATGACCAATAATCCTTTCGAAATATTTCGTGATGCCGAAGACTAGTGGTTTCGGACTTTTTCCCTGCTTGTCGAAGCGAGACCCGATGACGTAAACCTAAGACTATGAACAACACTTGCGCATATTGTGGAGTTGAGAATGCAGACACAGACGATCATGTGATTCCGAACTCGCTTTACCCGCCGTCAAAATCAAACTCGAAGATTCAGAGGTTGAAGGTTCCAGCCTGTAGAACGTGCAATCACAGTTGGTCCGATGACGAACCGCACTTTCGAACTGTCCTGACGCTTGCAGGCGAACCTAATCAGGCAGTCAGAGAACTGTGGAATGGCAAGGTCAATCGCAGCCTTCGCGATATCGACGGTCGGCGTAGATTCTCCGATGTATGGGCACAGATGCAGCCGATTGATACTCCTGAGGGTGAGCGGCACAAGATCTACCCGGCATCGGATGTTCGTTTTCTGAGAGTCATGAGGAAAGTGGTTCGGGGACTCCATTATCATCATGAACTATGGTCACCAGTTCCTGATGAGATGGTATACGTCGATGTTCTGAGGTTTGGAATTCCGAAAGAATTTGTGGATGCAATGCCGACCTACGATTGTGAGCCAGATATTTTCCGATATCAGTTCGAAGTCTTCGATCAGTTTGAAGACATCCCAATGAGTTCAGCTTGGCTGCTCACATTCTTCGAGAATCGCAAATTCATTGCTTTGGTATGGAAGCCGACCTTTTTCGCTCAGCTGTCACCTGCGGAGATCAATCGCTTTTCTGGGGTGCGTGAGCCACGTCAGTTGGAGCAATCGAATCCCTAATCAGCGAAGAGTTCGACTTCCGCAAGATGAAGTTCATTGAAAACAATATCCCAAGCGTCATTTGGAAGGAGCTGCTGTAGACAGGAAAGTGTAAAGGTATCGGAGAGACTCAGCATCTTCTTGCTTAGTCGGTCCATGGCGATCCAAATTGGTCGACCATCAGGTGCGCTAAACAGCCCCAACGGCAGCAGCTTCGGTCTGTGATTCCCGCGTACTCGTCCGGCCATAATGACGTCATCACGACCAGCAGCGGCGATATAGTGAAGTGCCGACGGATGATAGATGTTATTTCTGACCTCCGCTGAGTTAGCCCAATCCACCAACCCCTCTGGATCAAGCATTCGCTCACGCTTGCCATGTTTTCTCAACGGAGCAATTTTGTCGATGAATTCGCGCTTCTCATCCTCATCCAGACAGAAAACAGCGTATCCCCACCTACCCAGCCGACCAGGGTTTATCTTGGCCGCTCTGCTCAACTCGACGAGCACACTATCGCGAAGTTTATCTTTGAAGGTTCCTAGCAGTCTAAGCAAAGCGCGCTCTTGAACTATTCCAATTTCACGATGAATCTCACTTCCTCCCGCACCCCTCCTCTTCAAATGCACATCTATTACTTTGCTTGGGTTATTCCACGAAAGCGTCAGATAAGGAGTATCGCGCCGATCGTTTCTGAAGATAATGAGCTTCGTATTACGGTCGTGCCTCAGCTCCATGGTGAGCTTTTGAATTCTCAACCGACCTTTGCTCGCTGTCGACATGCTGAAGCTCCGTATTTGCTAAACTGATGCTCTCATGGCGAAGGATCACTACGTACCACAATTCTATCTCAGAAATTTCTCCCCTGGGGGAAAGCAAAATCAGATTTATCTCTATAGGCGAGGACTAGCGCCGGAATTGGTAGGAATTAGCAGTGTCGCGTGCGACGAGGATTACTACGAGGACAAGGTCGACAAGACTCTAAGTAAACACGAGAGGCAGTCCGCGCCAATAATCAAGAAATTACTCGATGCGCCAAAAGTAGATTTGAGCGAGAAAGAGCGCAAACGCCTGTCAGCCTTTATTGGCACGCTTGCGAACCGGACTCCCAACAGTCAGGAGCGACTATACAAACAACATTCATTTTTCACGGGAAGCCTCGAAGAGTTCTTTGCGGACAAGGAGGACTTCTTTCGGTCCGAAAGAAGCCACGGTTTTGCGGGGACAGATGACGAGTTGGAAGCCACTCGCCTGGGCCTTTTGGAAAGCGCCAAGCAAAGTTATTTAGAACACAATCCCACAAAAACGGATGCTGGTCTGACGGCTTTGCCTCAAAACTAGGATTACCGCGTCGACTTATGAGGCAAACGGTATTTCTGCCCCCAAAATCATTTTGATGGACTTTCGACGAAGTGACCTCGAATAGCGTCATAGTCGTTTCGCCGCCCATTTGTCTCGTGACCACGGTTGCGACTCACCGTACTGACGCACGTTCCGCTCATGCTTGTAGGAAATACACCGAAACAACGCTCATAGACTTACCCCTATGAAACCTCCACGATGGCAAATCGTCCTACTTGTGAATAAGTGTGTCTCCGCTCATGTAGGCTGCGAAAACCGAAACTGGAACTTAAATGAACTTGGATAATCACCTCCTTGCGACCTTTGGCAATCACTTTAGTCCAAGCTTGCTTCGCGAAGGTTGGCAACACTGTCTTGTGGAGGGTAGAACAATCCTGGCTGCCCCGGTCCTGGAATCGGTGTTACCAAACGGCGTGGGTTCGAAAGTATCCAGGCGTAGACACCTGGTTGATACGGACCATGATCTAAATGCCTTGCCTGCCATGCCTGCCAGCGATCCCGGTGTAACGGAATTACCGATTCAAGGATTACACTGCCAACGTATCCTCCCTTGAACAAATGGCCAAATTCCTGTTCCGCGTTTGGGTCTGACTGAAGTCCAGTGTGTATCCAGAGCTGTCCCCGGTAATTGGTTGACCACGTTCGCAATTCGATCGTCTTTCTTCCCAGAAGAATAAGTTCAGCCCAAGGCTGACGTATGCTAAGGGCAGGAATATTGGGGGTCATTGCCGGTAGGTCTTTGCGAATTCGCTGGAGAATTTCAGAAAGAGTGAATGAAGTTCATCCAGTTCTAATGGGCCATCGGGGTCTACTAGACTTCGCCCGGCGGCAGGCAGTAGTTTATGAAACTGGCCCGGCGAGCCTTTTGTTTTAGAAACCTCCTCGGTGAAACCAAAATAGGATCTGTAGGCTCTCCCAAGCTTGAGATCATTCTGAACCCATACCTCACGCAGATCCCACTCGTAATCGTTGTCGCGCAGGCCGGTGCGCCTGACAATACACGGAATGCACACTCCGCATGACCTTCCCGGCTTTTTCATGCCACCAACTACCCGATTTGACCAATGGAACCAACAGGTTTCAGTTTTCTCCAATACCGCAGTTGCCTTACTCTTGCCTATTGTCCTCGCAGCCTCCTCAAAACAATCGCGCTTGGTCTTAAGCACAAACGGATTCCTGATATCCCACTTTCCGCCAAAAAGAATTGAAAACAGTTCAGAAGCTAATTTGTGTAACTGCGGATGGGCATGTTTTGTCATCATCCAGGCTGGCGAAGGTGGAATAGCGGAGGCGAGTACTCCATTTTCAAACTGCAGAATGGTTCTTGCCTTCCATGATTCGGCCACGGCGGCAGCTAAGCAAAGGAATAAGAACGATCGATAATAAAAGCTATGAGACGGGCCCATTTGCGGCTTCCAGGTTTTGGACCATTGAACGGGCGGGACGAACTCGAGTTCCGAAGCAATCTTCGTTTGCAAACTTTTTTGTCGGGTGTAAAAGGACACCAGACGAGAAGTCGACCCGTGATTTTGAAGGCTGGTAAGGCCGCAAGTGCTATCCATGCCGCCCGAGAAAAGCACGATTTGCTTGACCGGGTTTCCTGCCGCAGGCTGGTGAGCAGGAATCGGAGCGCGGAGATCTCCCTTGAAGTCAATAGCCCACTCTGCGTTGCCGAGAAGGAGAAGCATCTCCTGAACGATACCGATGGCTTTGTTGGTCCAGGCCTGTGGCTTTCGCAGACGCATGGAGAGTTGAAAAAGTTCGGGCGGATTGGTTCCCTGGAATCCGCGCAATTGCCGTTCGATTTGCGCGACGGCGGCGGCCAAATCAATGAGGTCAGCGGCGGTATCGGTGATACCGCGCGAGCCCACTTCCCCCTTCACTGAAAGGCTCAGATCCCGGCCGGTGCTGAAGTTAATCCGCTGTTCGGCAAAACCAGCACGAATACCACGCACCAGGCATTTCACTGTTTTGGCGGCGCTCATTTCTTTAGTTCCTGCACAAACCAATCAGGGTTTTCCTGGACCACGCGGAATAAATCTTTATACTCGGCGTTTTTGGGATCAACAAACCTGCCCTTGAAGGCCTCTATGACCCCATTGGCTAACTTCTGCGCGGCCTCCTCGAAACGCACCTGTACTCTCGGTTGCTGGCGTTCGTACTCACGTTCCACTACGCGCCAGATCATAAGGCCCAGAAAATGTCCGGAAGTCGAATGGAAGATGTTTCGGTCTATTTTGGCAACCACCTCCTGACAAGTGCCATCAAGGTAAAGGTCTTCGTCGTCGCCAATGGCCTTAGTGAGGAAACCATCTATAGTCATGCGCGCCACGTCGCGTACCTTTACATTGGGTTCCGCAGCAGAATACTTTTTCATCACCAGGCTTACCCAGTTTTGCAAAAAACCTTCGCCCTGGCTTACGCCATATTTCGCTTTCAAGGCCGCGCAGGGATTGGCTGACTTAACAGCTTCACCAAAGACGAATAATTCTTCGAAGATGCTCCTGATCAAGTCACTACCAAACTGTTTCGCAATATAGTCTTTATTCAGCTTCTTGAATACTGACCGTACCTCAGCACTAACGGCATCCAGGTTCGGTGCAACGCTCACAGGCTTTCCATCGCTTGACTGAAAACTAGGCCCCAAGCCGCCGCTGCCTAAACCGCCGCCACCGCCTCCGCCAAACGATCCGGTACCCATCTCACTTAACCTCTTGCCAAATTTCTTCGGCAGTTTGTTGCGGCTGCTCGCGCAGCCAATCCTCCGCCCATCCGTAACGGTTTTGAAAATCACTCCAGGCCGAAATGACTGTTCCCTGCTTTCTCCCAACGACGTCGAGTCCCGCCATAGTCGCCGCAATGCGGAACCTATCACTACGACCTTCATTATAGGTGGGCTTGTTTTCAAGACTCGCGCGGCTTGATTCAAGTGTAGTTAGGCTGCCAGCCAGGTCGCCGGCGCGCTCCAAGCGGCGGGCAGCGCGCAGCCTGCCCTGAATCATTGTGCGAAACGCCCAACCGTGTTCTGAGAAGCTTTCGAGCTCGGCCTCAATTTCTCGCCAACGATTGAACGGACCACCGTCGTGGCGCCAGAAGAGTCGGCTTTCGGCAATGGCTATCAGCATGTAATGACGACTCGTCCGCGCGGCGTCCAGGCATTCCTGCAGAAATTTGTCGGGGTCGCCCCAGGGTGAGCCGGCCGCTGCCGCCTCTTCAGCTATCTTAGCCTTCTCATACAGGATTTCTGCCAGTACCGGAGCGTGCGGGTAATCGCCCGCCAGTTGCTCAGCGTCTTGTAACTGCTCGATAGCTTTGTCCCTTACTTCGCCACGCCCTTGTGCGACGCTGAGGAGACATTCTGCGTAATTACGTTTCACTGTGGCTAAGTCTAATCCGGAATCTGGCTGATCGCTCCACTGCTTGACGAGTTCCTGATATTCGCCAGCAGCCTCCTCCAAACGATAAAAAAGAAACTGTTTGATGCGGGCCAGGTCCTGACGGTAAGCCAGCGTTCTTCTTCTAAACAACCACCCCTGGGGGTGCTTAACTTCTGCCTCTTCACAAACCTGTATTGCTTGGAGGATCTCTTCGAGGGCCTTATTCTTTGAATCCTCAACTACGTTGCTTTTGTACACTTCGGCGAGCAAGCCGTGTCGCCAGGCAATATCCTCAGGCGCCGTGGCGTTAGTATTGTTCAGCCAGAATTCAGCGCGTTCCACCCGGCCGAGTTGCAAGTAAGCCCAGGCAACGATCAGATGTGCGTGAGCAAGAAGACGTTTCCGGTTTTTTTTCCCTAAGTGTTGTACCAGCTTAATGACGGAAGAAGGGTTATCTTCCGACCGGTAGATTAGACACAAATTCATCGCCTCAATGATTGCATCGTCCACCATTTCGGCTTTCAAGAGATGTTCCACGAGATGTTCCCGAATCGCCGTGGTACGTTGTATTTCCGGATTGCCCAGGATATTCGCGCAGTCTCGATGTGCGGTAATTGATTCCGGCCCTGACGCTATACGGTCAAGGATAGATTTTCTCGCTATTGCCGTCATGACTGGCCCGGCCGCAGTTTCAACTGTGACATCTTTCGCCTCGGCCCAATCCCGCAGAGAACCTATGCCTTCTCCTGCTTCGGCGTTAACAAATAGATGAGAGGATCTGAGAGGCATGTTCAGAAAAGCCATCGCTCTCGCCAATCTCGGCGCCGAGCTGATGGCAGCTTCGATAAGCTTGTCGTCTGCGCGGTCAGCCATTCTGTCTATCTGCCACTTCTCATTCAAATTACCCGGCACCTCCTGATCGCTCATAACAGCGACACGTAGTTCGTCTGATTCAGCAAGCAAGGGATTCCAGAACCAGTTTGCGATAGCGTCATGATACGCAGGTGGATTAGCAATGGCTATATAAATGCCCGCAAAATGGCAGAGCTCATTCCAACCCTCGACCGGGATCCGGCCTATCTTTTCCACAACGCGAGCAATCTCCTCGGGAAAATCCATCGGCAACATTTGCCGGTACACATTCTGCGCCCAAGCGGGTAGTGACTTCAGCGGATCGCCCGCGTCCAGTTCGAGAGTGATGACGAATCTTTCTGTTTGAGCATGTATGGCTTGGAGTGTTCGTAACCAGTAGACGCGGCGCTCTCCCTCGTCAATGGTATGCTGAATCCAGGTTCGCGTCCGCTGAGCCCATTCGCTTGCACGAGTTTTCTCCGCGTCTGAGATCGGAGAATTGATGTGTAAGAAGTTTTGTTGTCGCGGGAACGTCTCCTGTCCCCAATCGAGCACGTAGCGGCCCAGCACCTGGTATTGAGCTAGTTTTTGTTTTCGCTCATTCCAATGCAACTCTTCTATAGGGACCCCCGCCGACCAGACAACCGGACTGGCCCAGTCAAGTGGCTGAGAGTCATGAGGGGGATGGTCCAGCATTTCTGCGCGGACACGTGCGAGAGCCTTCTCCAGTGGCAACCCGATTGCCAAATACCGAAAAAGACCCTGAGTGAGAGACGCCGCACTCGCCGCGCCAAAAGGCGACTGCATCGCCAAAACTGAGAGCGCTCCGATTTGTGCCAACTCCTGAAACAGCCGTGGTGAGTAAGAGCTGGGCCCGTTGCCTGTTTCCGCCCGCGCGGTGTCGCACGCCGAAAGTACGACATACAATGGCCTGTGATTTGAATTTTTGATGAAGCGGGCAAAACTGGAGGCGTCTACCCACGTGCGATCAGCAAACCAAAGTCTCGCAGGCTCGGCCTCTCCATGACCGGTGAACCAGATAATGTCGGGCCTTGCCTTGGTCAATATTTCTGACAAATCTTCTTGCCTGGCTTCGGCAACTTCCGGCCGGCTTATGGATTGCTGAACATTTAGTTCTAAAGAATCCCAAGCCTTCTGAATTATTTGCACCTCTGCATCCAGGTTTAAGCGATCCAGACCAGGTCCATCCGGTGCTCCCTTCAACATCAAGGTTCTTAAGGGCTCGACAAAAACGCTCGGAGCCACAGGGGTGGAATCGCCTGAACTGCGAACAAGCGAAACGGTCTTCCGGTTGTTGGAACTTGCAAGCTCCGCGATTAACAACTCCCAAGGCACGTCCCAAGCGCCATCTGCGAACTTGAGCAAGAAGGTTTTGTCCGAAGGATTATCCAGTCCACCGCAGATTTCTCCCCACAAGTTGCGGAAGCGCGTTCCCGAAACGAGTTTCTTGAACCTATGGTTAAGAGCCGCATCGAGCAGTCGGCGAGGGACCCACCAGAGTTTCCGTCTGGGGAGCAGAGTCTCATCCTTGCTGATCTCTGGAGGAAAGACCCATCCGGCCTTGAACCAGGACGTCTTCCACTCGACTTGAATTAGGCGGCCCACCATGATCGGAGCGTGCGACTACCGGCACCCTTCGTCGGGGGAGGTCCAGACTTAGGTTCACTAAAGATTTTGGAGATAACCTCAGGGGCGGTAAACCCGATGAGCAAGGCTTCCTTTAGTTGGCTGGCACTGGAAATCCATGAGGCGAAACCTCCGAGGAGAACCAGGAAGAAAAGCCCCAACCAGAAATTGCCTGAACTTAGATATTCCGGCAATTTGGGATTGTATCTATTTTGAATGATTCGCAGGATGTCCGGGAATAATCCTCCCACACAGCCCCAAATGATAAAGGTCCAGGTGAATGGAGGCATCGTCACTTCTCCTTTTTTTACTCACGCGTATCAACGCATTAAGGGATCACCGGGGAGAAGGCCGATCCTTAACTCCCCGGAGGCTCTCATCATCGGTCTTGAGAAGCCTCTTGGCTCATAGCGTTTCGGAACATTTCTAGGAACGAGCGACGGAAACATATCAGAGAATGTTTGTCCTCGCCACCCAGATCACCAACTGCTCTCACCAGCGGCGCCGGCTTCATGCTTCGACTTTTTCTCGAGCGCGCAGGTTACTTCGTCCACGCAGCAGTCCTCGACCCAACCCTGTACGGTGAGTTAACAGGTAGGAAACGGACTGTGATGGTGGCCACCTCAGAACCAGGATTCCAATGGCCCACTACCACTCCTGCACAAAAACGTTCGGAGATATCGCAGACCCGCCTGACCTCGTTGAAAACCAATACTTCACAGCTGACGAAAAACCCTGGCTTGTAAACCACTGGAATGAACAAACCCGTAAAGGAAACGGTTTTGCCCCTCCGCAACTCATGGATCACAGCACCAAAGTTCCAGTCATCCGAAAAAGATACCTATGTGACTTGAAGTGATTCCTTGCCGCGACTTGAAGCAATTCCTTGCGGAAGTACGAGAAAATCCAGCAATTTCACACCTTTGCTGCGCCTCAATTTCGCCGTTTTGGAAGCTCACATTGCCGGAAGTACAAATTGGAAGCTGGGTCTTGCCGAGAGTCTTAAGGTTGAATTCGCTGGGCCATCAATTGCGAGGGGCGAGTCAGGAACGTTTCGAGGTTTTTGAAAAAGTGGCTGGCGGAGTCTAGCTCCGCCAGCCATCGAGTTCTAACACGGCGGCGTTCGAAGAGGATCCTTGCTACCAAATGTAGAACCAGTAAGGAACTGATTCGCGGTTGTCGTTGTTGATTGCAGTAACCGACCACCAGCCGCGCTGACCAATGGTCACCCGCATCATGAAGTAGTAAGGATCTGAAGATGGAACTTGAGCGCCTGACAGTACGGTGCAACCACCAGACGGCCAGCAGATGCGCGCGCGTTCGTTATAACCCAGCTTCGAGCCATAGACCATGTAGGAGATATCGCCCCAGGACCAGAACTTCGGGTTCGGCGATATGTAATTAATCGTTGGACGAGGCTTGGGATGTATGTACCAGTTGAACCAACTCTTGGGATACTTCTTCCAATAGTTGATCGTGCCCGTGCCGTAGTTCATTTCAGACACGTAGACGTAGGTGTTGTCCATGCCCACCACATAGGCAACGTGTCCAGTGATGTAGCCCGCAGCCGCCGAGTATACGTAGGTATTGACGGCCAGCGTGTTAATCGCGGGCACCGTGTCTACCGTATAATTTGCATTGCGCGCTCCGTCTGCCCAATTCTTAGCGTCTCCCCACTTGCGAAGTGGATCACCCCAATTGTCCTTCGCCATTTTCCAGCCCCACCAAACGCAGTTGCCGTTGCCGAAACAACCGTACGGGTTTCCCGGACTGGACTGGCCCAAGCAGTTGTCGTCCGCAAGCACGGCCTGCGCGCTGGCCAACGCCACAAACAGCGTCAGCAACATTACAACCAAACTCATTTTGACCTTTTTCATTTTTCGCATCTCCCTTCTTAGTTTAAGACCGTGATCCCTCTGACCCCGGCTATGCAGGCCGCAAGTTAGCAAAGCAAATCAAATAACTCAGTGGGCGTTTTCTGAAAATTATTCTGAAAACACCGGCAGACTAAGCCCGTTGATTTGGCTACAATGAGGCCTTCCTGTTTGGCCCACGTTGAGTGGTGACAGTGGCCAGGCAGTGTGTGATAGCAGGGGAACGAGTTTGAGTAGTTACGCACAATTCGAACTGAGCCAGCCAGATCGTTGGGTATCTGAAGGGACCCGTCTAGCTTATTACTTGCTGGACGGAGAGATAGAGGATGCCCTCAACCTGGCTATAAAGAGTGTGAATGCTTGGGCTGTGGCACACAGGGATGAAGAGATCCGCTGGACGTCAGCGAGCACGTCGCACGTTATTACTAAGATGGTACTGTCAGGTCCTTTCCTCCTCCAGCGATTGCTGTTTGAATTATCAGAGGACGAAGAGAAGAAGCAAGAGGAGGATTGGCGAGCGGGTTTGCGTGCTCAGGCGTCAACAACCTTGCATCTGCGCTACGTAAAACATCTTTTGCTTCAAGCGCTTTATCGGCGGTCATACCATACGGTAGTTGCGTTAGCCCAGGTCTTGCGGGCATATGACAACAACGCGACGTGGCAAATCTACCTGGCGTTGTTGATGGGCTCCCCTCATGTTCCCAACGAGGGTGGCGCCGACGACCGAACACTTGCCGAATGGCGAAGAAAGTTGTGCGCCTTCCAGCATCAGCGATTCATCGGGCAAAAGGTATTTCGAGAAGATCCAAGCTCAGAGGAGCACCTGATGCTTCAGACGGCCACTGACAGCGAGGCGAACTGGCTGCACGAGGCGTTGCAACTACTTCTTCCCTGGGGAGTGACGCTGCCGACGGTCGATCAGTTTGACCCAAAGCGAGGTTGGCGCGAACTCAGTTTCAAAGGCAAGAGAGTTATCGACGAACTTCCGATTGAAGAGAAACGCATTGCCACAGTGACGAGTCCGGCTCACTTCGAACGAGTGACAACAAGTTTTGAGCTCGACGATCCTGATAAGATGGCGAGGCTGCCTCAGGTGAATGAAGCAATGACAAGCGACGATGACCAACCTCCTCGGCAAGTGCGGCCGTTTCCTGGGTTGTCTTCGGACCAGCTCAACCATGCTTTGATCGAGATCGCCAAAGCTGGCCACGAACGGCGTCAGTTGCGCGCCGCGCACCTGCACGTCAGAGTCGATGGAGTCGAGCGTACTGACTTGGAAAAAATTAATCTCACTGGATGGCTAAGGCGTCAGGCCCAAGCCGTCGTATTGCTGCCGCCTAAGTCCAGGCGAGTTGAACTCTTTGCAAAATCCGCAAACTCCCCCAACGAAATATTAATTTCGTACCTCTCGTTGCCGGCGACAGACGTAGGAGAAGGTCGTCGTTGGGAATCGCAACTCAAACTCAAGGGTGGACAGCGAATTCGTCTTGTGGTTGAACCGGAATCAGCTGCGCGACCGGCTCGCTTAATCTTGAACTACAAGGAGCGCATGTTTCCGGCTTTGCTGAACGAATTTAAGCGGATTGCCGCTCGTGTAGCTTCAGCAATGCGTCGGCCGCGTTGGGCTGTGGCAGCGCTAGGTGTCCTGCTGATCGTCACAGGTGCCATCAAGTATCGCGGAAAATTATGGGTCTCTTTTCGCGACGTGGTTCGTCAGATTCTTCCGATCAGGCGGCAACCCCTTCAAAGGGACCAATCACCGCTACCTCAAAAAGAGGAACAGGCGCAGCAGCAAAAAATGGAGTCGCCACAACCTAGCCCGATTCCCAACGCAAGTCCCCCACAACTGGAATCGGCTCAACAAATCGAACTTGCAGAGGGAGCAATCAAGCTCACTAAAAACGGAGTGCTGAGTGGCCTGGAACCTTACTCTGCACCAATAGCTGAAATCGTTAGACGAGCGGTACAACGGGAGGGAAACGGCGCAACAGTGGAGATCATCAAGCCATCTCTCCAAGGCGGGCAAACGATGGGCGGTTCCGAAAAGCAATTAATTAACGTGGAATACCCGAACGGTGTCGTGGTGGAGACTCACACCCCCACCCTGCGTTGGAGACCCTTTCCAGCGCCTTCGGGCTATACCATTAAACTTTATGATGACGCAAAAAGATTCGCTGGCCCAATTTTGACAAGTGAGGTATCAACCGGCACGGAGTGGACCACTCCGCAAAGTTTGGAACCGGGCCATACTTATGTGTGGCAAGTGAGTACCGTACTCGCTGGGGTGAGTAAAGATCAGCATCTGGCAGTGGGCGAAGGGCGATTCAAAGTCATCGCCGCCTCCGACGCACAAGATATCGCCGAGGCTGAAGGCGAGACGCCACGCTCGCATTTAGTGCTGGGAGTTCTTTATGCGAAGGCCGGTTTGGTCGATAAGGCTGAGCGAGAGCTCCAGCTATTATTAAAGGGGAATCCCAATTCAAAAGTAGCCCGTAATCTTCTGGCAAAAGTACGAGCGTCGCGGAAATAACTTCTTGCGTGAAAGAGAGAACAAAAGAACGGCTACTCATAGAAGCGTTAGGGGGTAGAGGACCATGAGACAGAAGGTTGAGGGAAGAACATTCATCAGATTTTTCGCCGTCAGTCTGGTAGTCACGTTGATGGTATTGCAAGAAGACGTCGGCGCTCAGCGCCGAAGTCTTCGCTCAACAAGCAGGTTCGTCACGCAGCAAAGGAAACCGCAAGTCCTTGAAAAAGGAAAATCCGTGCAGGCGAACCTTCGTCAAGGCGAGTCAACTTCCTACGCGATACGTCTGACGCAAGGTCAGTACGTGCATGTTCTTATCGAGCAGCAGGGTTTCGATCTGAAAGCGAGTGTGTCTGATCGAACTAAGAAAGAGATCATCCGAGTCGACAGCGCAAATCGATTGCGGGGACCAGAAGAGATCGAGTTTGTCGCCGAAACATCAGGCCAATTCCTGGTGAAGGTTGAAGCCGCAAAATATGGATCTGCGGGTGGCCGGTATCAGCTTCACGTAGCAGATGTGCATGAAGCGAACGAAAAAGAGAAAGAATTGCACAGAGCGCGAATATTGCACGACAAGTCGGTTAACCTCAAAGACAAAGGGGAATATGATGAGGCGTTGAAGGTCGCCGAACAAGCCTTGAACATTCGGGAGAATATTCTCGGCAAGGAACACCTTGAGGTTGCGAGTTCGCTAAACGATCTAGGTGATGTCCGATACCGCAAAGACGACCTTGATGGAGCCGAGCAAGCATATCAACGAGCGCTCAATATTCGCGAAAAGCTGCTCAAACCATTAGATCCCGATATCGCTGCCTCACTTGATGGTCTGGGACTCGTCTACTACGCACAAAGGAATTATGACAAGGCAGATCCGTTGCTTCGCCGAGCGCTTGGAATTTGGGAGAAAGCACTCGGGCCGTTAAATCCCAACGTAGCCGAACCGCTGGACAGCATAGGTGGGATCTACGAAGCGAAGGGTGAGTTTGATAAGGCTGAAGAGACTTATAAGCGTGCCCTCTCCGTGCGCGAAAAGGGCTTGGACCCCGGACATCCTGCGATAGCTGCGTCTCTTAGCAACCTGGCGCTCATGTATCACCGAAATGGACAGTACTCAAAGGCGGAGCCCTTGTATTTGCGAGCGCTGCCAATCATAGAGTTGCAAGGGAAGGACCATCCGGAGGTCGCGTTCGTTTTGAACAATCTTGCACTGCTCTACCGGGTGAAAGGAAATTATGCTGAGGCAGAGAAGCTATACCAACGAGTATTAAAGATCCGCGAAAAGGAACCGGGCATACAGCACCAGGATTATGCGACCACACTAAATAATCTCGCGATGGTCTACAACGCAAAAGCTGATTACGAGAAAGCGGAACCGCTTTTTCTGCAAGCGTTGTCAACATTCCAAACAAAGTTAGGCCACAATGACCCTCTCGTCGCGACAGCGCTAAATAATCTCGCAGTCCTATATGCTGCTAAGGGTGATCACGCAAAGGCGGAGCAGATGTATAAGAGTGCTCTCAAGGCGCGGGAAGATAAGTTTGGCCTTGAAAACATCGCTGTGGCCGTATCCCTCGATAACCTTGCGCTACTTTATATGGGTGACGGTGATTACGGGAAAGCAGAGCCACTGCTACTTCGAGCTCAATCAATTGTTGACAAGAATCCGAATCCTGAACATCCGGAGGTTGCCCGTACATATAACATTCTCGGATTGCTTGATTATTCAAGAGGCGATTACCAGAAAGCCGAGCCCTTCTTAAGACGAGCACTTCTGATCCGTAGCAAGGCACTCGGAACAAACCATCCGGACGTTGCTTCATCCGACAATAACCTGGCCTTTCTGTACGAAGCTACGGGTCATATTACCGATGCGATCGAATCTCGCGTTCGCGGCAACGATATCAGTGAAAACAATATCGAACTGAATATCACTACAGGCTCTCAGCGCCAGAAGCTCTTGTTTCTTGATACCCTTTCCAGCGAGACCAACGCTACAGTTTCACTTCATACACAGTCAGCCCCTACGAGTCCCGCCGCACTCAAACTCGCTTTCACGACAGTGCTGCGTCGAAAGGGCCGAGCCCTTGAAGCGATGACAGATAGTATTGCCACGCTGCGCAAGCGACTCGATCCGCGAAAGCAGGCCCTGATTGACGAACTCATCGATATGCGTTCGTACCTTTCATCACTCTTTGTAAGAGGACCGGGACGGCTAACTTCCTCTCAATATCAGGATCTAGTCAAGAAGATCCAAGATCGCATAGACGAACTCGAAGCGGAGGTCAGCAGTAAAAGTGCAGAAGTTGCGATACAGAATACCCCGGTGACACTTGAACTCGTGCAAAAAGCAATGCCACCTAACTCAGCACTGGTTGAATTTGTATTGTACAAACCTATCAATGTTAGAGCGACAACCACTAAGGATCGAACCGGTGCAGCTCGCTACGCAGCATATGTGTTGCCCAGCAAGGGCGAGCCACTATGGGCGAATCTTGGAGAGGCGGAGAAGGTTGACGACACCATCAATTCAACGCGAGGTGCATTACGAGATCCCGCTCGAAGGGAGGAGGTAAAACCTCTGGCTCGGAAGCTTGACGAGCTAGTCATGGCGCCAGTACGCAGAATTCTGCGTAATGAGACCACTCTCTTCCTGTCACCAGACGCCTTGCTCAACCTGGTGCCATTCGGTGCACTTGTAGATGAGCAGGATAGATTTCTTATTGAGCGGTACTCTTTCATTTACCTTACGAGTGGACGCGACTTGTTGCGAACCAAGGCAAGCACAAAGAGCCAAAACTCGGTAGTTTTCGCTGATCCAGATTTCGGTCCAGAGATCATTGCTGCTGCGGCAACTACTGACCCGAGCAACTCTTGCTTGTCATCTGTCTACTTTAAGCCGTTGCCTGGTACTGCAGCTCAAGCAGAAGCCCTCAGAGGGCTTATCCCGGGTGCCACAATTTTGACCCGCAGGCAACCAACTGAAGCCGCGATAAAACGGGTGAAAGGGCCAAGGATCCTCCACGTGGCCACGCATGGATTCTTCTTGTCGTGCTCTGAAAGCGGTCGGCCTTTGATTGCTAGCGCTCCCGATACGATGGGAGGGACAAGCTTTATGGCCGAAGATCAATTGCTTGCCAATGATCATAGGAGTGGAGAGTTGGAAGATGCGCTACTGAGGTCGGGACTGGCATTTACGGACGCGAATCGTCATAAGGGCGGCAACGATGACGGTATTCTCACAGCCTTGGAGGCTGCAAGTCTTAACCTCTGGGGAACGAAGCTCGTGGTTCTATCTGCGTGCGATACCGGAATTGGAGCCGTGAAGAGCGGCGAAGGAGTCTATGGGTTAAGGCGTGCGCTTGTGCTTGCAGGCTCTGAGAGTCAGGTCATAAGCTTGTGGCAAGTCTCTGACAGGGCGACGCGAGACTTGATGGTTGGCTATTACCGAGAATTGAACTCGGGCCAGGGTCGCAGTGAAGCGCTCAGACAAATTCAACTCTGCATGCTGAAGAGCGAAGATCGATGGCACCCTTACTACTGGGCCGGCTTTATTCACTCAGGCGATTGGGACGCGCTCGGGAATAAGCCTCTTGCGAAGTCGCTGGATTGTCGGGATGTTTTCCGCTAAACCCTTCACGGCTCTGCCGACGAGTTGTCAAGTTCACGGAAGGCATCACTACGGGCGTACTAGTCAATATCTTGACGCGAAGATACTGGCAACCTGCAAAGACGTGACTCGATCAAAATCACTGTCAAAGCATGTCAATTGGGGCAAACTCGAAGCGCTCTGTAACGGCGGCAAGTTGTAATGAATGTTAAAGTTGTGTGACTCGATGTCACAAAATGCAAAGTCCCAGTGTCGATACGAAGCCAGACGAAGCGATACCTTGACGACCGCTGGGCCCGTAAATACTGGTTCGTATTGTTTGGTAAGACTAGGCGATGCCGCTTCCAACGGACTTAAGTAGAAGTGAATCTGAATTCAGAGTCACATCAGAAGTTCCTTAAAAGTTTGTGACTTCGTTGAGACTTGAGATCCCGTGCTATTTTGTAAGTGTAGGTAAATTAATGAGTTCGGGACGCCGACGAATTCCCCCCTTCGGCATATCACCTCTAAGTCTTGGTGTTATCAATGGTTTAGGTGATGAGGCGGGTTCGAATTCCCCGTCCACGCCATCTCGATCATGACTTCAAATAAAACAGGCTTGGTGCCTATTGTAGCGCTCAAAACAGACACCAACCAAAGCGTTTGCCATGACCTAAAACCGGTCGATTAGGTCTGCTTTAGTGACGGAGCGCTGCTTTGGCGATCGTTACCTTGTATGGCGGCGTTCTGAATTATTCGGCGAGCACTCGATGCACGAAAGCGACGGCAATCGATCCTTCGCCCACGGCTGACGCGACGCGCTTAACGTTTCCGCCGCGAACGTCTCCGACGGCGAAAACACCTGGTAGACTGGTTTCAAGTAAATACGGAGCGCGAGCGAGCGGCCATTTGGCGCGTTCCAAGTCTTCCTTTGAAAGATCGGAGCCGGTCTTAATGAATCCCGCGCCATCGAGCGCCACACAGCCTTCAACCCAAGCGGAATTTGGCACGGCGCCAATCATCGAAAACAGTGCGCCGATTTTATGCTTCTCAACTGTACGAGTCTTGGTGTTGCGCCACTCCATCGCCTCAAGATGATCGTTTCCACTCAATGCAATCACTTCAGTGTCCGTGCGCAATTCGATATTCGGGCTTTCTTCGATTCGCCGGATCAGATAGCGCGACATGCTCTTAGCTAAACCGCTTGAGCGAACGAGGACATAAACACGACGCGCGGTTTGGGAGAGAAATACAGCAGCTTGTCCAGCGGAATTTCCTCCACCAACGACAACGACTTCTTCTCCACTGCACAACTGCGACTCGAGGTGTGTTGCGCCGTAATAGACGCCCGCCCCTTCAAACCGAGACAAATTCTCCAGCGAAAGTCTTCGATACGTTGCGCCGGTGGCAATAAGTACGGTTCGAGCCGTCACTTTCTCGCCATCATCAAACTTCAACCCATAAGGTCGCCGGTCACAAGCCAAACCTTGAGCTTCTTTGGCAATCAATATTTGCGCACCGAACTTCTGTGCCTGCGCGTATGCATTTCCGGCCAGCTCTTTGCCTGTTATTCCGGTTGGGAAACCCAAATAGTTTTCAATCTTTGAACTTGCGCCTGCCTGTCCTCCGGGAGAGTTGGACTCAACCACCAGTACATCGAGCCCCTCGGACGCACCGTACACCGCTGCCGCCAAACCAGCGGGGCCAGCGCCCACGACAATCACGTCGCGTACGTGGGTTTGCTCGATGCCTTCGTTGAGCCCGAGACAATTTACAATTTCCTGATTGCTCGGATTGCGCAGCACGACGCTGCGGCGACAAATCAGCACAGGCAAATCCGTGATCGCAACATGGAACCGATCCAGAAGGTCCTGCACTTCCGCATCCCGTTCGAGATCAATGTACGAATATGGCTGATAATTCCGAGTAAGAAATTCTTTGATGCGGAAGGTGTCGAGCGAATGACTCGAACCAATTAGAATTAGATCTCCGCTCCCACGAGCAATTAATTCCAATCTTCGTAAGATAAACGCGCGCAGGAAGATGTCGCTGAGTTCACTGTCGGTTTGCACGAGACCCTGGAGCGGCTCACGCTCTATCTCAATGAGTTCGCTGGGTTCACTGGCGCGGATTTGTACTAATCCACGGCGTCCGGAAAGGACATTCAGTTCGCCGGTGAACATGCCAGGTCCACAAAGGGCGATCACCTCTTCTTTATGTTCTGATCGGAGAAGAAGTTCGAGCCGACCGGCAACCACCACAAAGAACTTAATTCCTTGCGCATTGGGTTCAACGATAGTCTCGCCACTCCTGACCTTTCTTGATCGGCCATGCGCCAGTACCCGCGCTTGCTGCTGAGCCGTGAGTGCGGGGAACATTTCATCCGGTGACGAACCGGGCAGTGGTGTAGGTGTTGATTCCATCGTGGTCCGGTGCAAGGACTGCGGGCTGCTATAGGGTCGCGTTAAGCCATCCGAAGTTGCTCGCCGCGAAATCTAATTAAGGCGACGATCGTAAGCACAACAAACAGCCCCAGCACGACCAGTTGCGTGACGGCGAACGGAGGCTCGGATTGCGTCGGCGCCAAGACTCTCAAGGCCGGCACCTTCTGAAAGAGCTGCACGATCAAAACGAAGACATTCAGATAAAGCGAAATCATCGCTGTGACTACGTAGATCCAACGCCAGGCACCGGCAAGATGACGAGCATATCGAGCAACGATCGCGACCGCCAACAGAACCAGTGAAATGATTCCGACGACGATCGCGGGCGTTACGCCGTGAAACGGAAAGAAGAATCCCGTCACGCTCGTCAATACTGTGCTGATCAAAAACAGGGCGGTCCATCCGTTGAGTCTTCGACCAACCAGTAACCCGAACGTAACCACCAGGCCTGATACGATCCCAATCAAGCTAATCACAACGTGTAGCTTGGTGAATGGAGAGAGATTGGAAAACATGTCCGTTCCTCCGGGGTCGGGATCCTGACGTTTCGGTCCCCGACTTATTGTTAAGCTGCCGCGGATTGCTCACCCTTGACGAAAGCGAGCAGGTCCTCGTTGATCTGATCTGCGTGCGTGGTCGGCATGCCATGTGGCAAACCGGGATAGAACTTTGTCGTGGCATTCTTGAGCAGCTTGGCTGAGAGAGGCCCGGAATCTGCGAAAGGTACGATCTGGTCATCCTCTCCATGCATCACCAGCGTCGGTACTTCGATCTTCTGGAGGTCCTCGGTGAAGTCGGTTTCTGAGAATGCCTTGATACAGTCATACTGGGCCTTGATCCCGCCCATCATGCCTTGTCGCCACCAGTTATCCCTTACACCTTGCTTAATGTTTGCTCCCGGCCGGTTGTAACCGTAAAAGGGAAGCGTAATGTCCTGGTAAAACTGGGCTCGGTTCTTCGCTGTGCCTTCGCGAATCGTGTCGAAAACTTCGATCGGTAGTCCGCCCGGATTCTTGTCGGACTTCACCATGATCGGAGGGACGGCGCTGATCAGCACTGCCTTCGCGACTCGTTCTTTGCCGTACTGAGCCACATAGCGCGCAACTTCTCCGCCGCCCGTGGAGTGGCCGACGTGAATGGTATCGCGCAGGTCGAGCTTTTCAACCAACTCGTTAACATCAGTTGCGTAGGTGTCCATCTCGTTGCCGGTGACCGTTTGGGTAGAGCGCCCATGTCCCCGCCGGTCATGAGCGATTACGCGATATCCCCTTTCGAGAAAGAACATCATCTGGGCATCCCAGTCGTCAGCTGATAATGGCCAACCGTGGTGAAAGAATAGAGGCTGGCCAATGCCCCAGTCTTTGTAATAGATCTGCGTTCCGTCTTTGGTGGTGATTGTGCTCATAACCCTCCTCTTTGGTTTTACTATCGTCGTGCGGAAATACGCTCACGCCGCGCTTAAATCGCGACCGCAGCATAAACAATGGGGGAAGGGAACCGAGATAGTACCACCTAACCGTGGACCACACGAATGTTTCTCCCAACGAGTTGGGGTGCGCCTGATCCTGCAGATCTGACGGCGATATTACCGATGAAAAAAGCAATCTGGTCCCGCGAGCATGAGTACCTGCATGACTCTTGGAGGCGGGCAAGCTCAGGAACGATGAGCGACGTATTAGCCACTTGGCTCATCGGGAAAATGCCTGTCATCAATTCGCTTGATTGCGGGTTGCGTTCTCCGCGAACTTTATTGACCGCTGAACCGCTCTTTGGTGATCCAGTTCTTGATATAACGGGAACAATGGACGAGGGAGACCCCTTGTATTTGACATGCTGCGAGGAAGCGAATGACATCCAGGTCGACCAGACTCACTTCGTTCAAGTCGAGCGTGACGCTCGTCCCCCCGGCCTTTATTTGCGCTTTCAATTCTTCGATATGCTCCAGCCGCATGCGGCCAATCAGCCTTAGCGTCGTCGTCTGTCCATCCGAATCCTTTTCGATTCTTAAGGTCACGTTCGTTTTCTCTCAAGTGCCACGCTTGAACGGGTGCACGCCGAGTGCCACTTGGAATTCCCTTGAATCACAAGCGTTTATGATTTAGCTTGGGGCCGCTTTTTCGGCGTTTGCTGAAAACTCAGCCTGGAGCATCGGCGTGGATCGCATTAGCCTGCGGAGCAGGCGTAAGCATAAAGCCTGGGGCGCAAGCCCCAGGAACGAATGAAGGAGAAGATTCCGAGCCCGCGAAGGCGGGTGACAGCGTGAACAACGCCAGTGCCGGCGTCGGGTATTTCATGGCATCGCCGCTCCTAAAGACGACTCCTCTGTCCCCCGCTATCGCGGGCTCGGGATTTTTCTTTGCATGTTCCTGGGGCTCACGCCCCAGGCTTTATGCTGTCGCCTGCTTCGCAGGCTGATCTTCCAAGTCCGTTGCAATCCTTATCCCGAATCTAAAACGTCCGTCTGTGGCCTGACTCATTCCGAAAAATCGGGTAGTGGGATAAATTGTGGTCCTGCTTTGATGGCCCTCGGATGATGGTCAATACCGCGTTTGGAGGTATTATTGAGCAGCTTTCATAGATGCTTAGTTGTTAGGCCGCAGGAGGGGATCCCATGAGGCGCACGTGGACGATCATTGGCGTTGGCGATGTGTCTGGCAGCTTCAAGTGGTACCAGTCGCTACTTGGCTTGCCGGAGACGGCTCCCGCCCATGACCACTTCGGTCAAATCCTCGACTCGGATGGAACGGTCTTGCTCTGCCTTCACGAGTGGGGTGGCCATGAGCATCCCTCCTTGATGAGCCCCGATCACGCGCAGCCTGGCAACGGCCTCCTCTTGTTTTTCCGTGTCGATGATTTCGACATGGCGCTGCCAAGGGCACGCGCTCTCGTCGCTCGGCTCGAGGAGGAGCCCAACGTGAACCCGAGCACTGGAACTACGGAGTTCTCACTCCGAGATCCGGACGGGTATTACGTTACGATCAGTGCGCTCTCTGCGGCCTAACAAGGCTTTGGCGTGGATCGCATTTAAAACCGCAACGCGGTTACACCCTCCAGCCCAGGGTTGCCGCTCCGGCTACCCTGGGTAGGAAATGGTTCGACCCCCAACCGCAACGCAGTTGCGTCGGATTTGACTCGCCGAAGAACTGCGCGTGGTTTTTTAACAGTAACTTACTGTGGAAACCACGCCCGACTTTCTCCTCACATGTGAGACTATGTTGAAACGAGCATGCGGGTGAGAGAAAGACAAAAGGATGGGAACGTCATGAACGCTCCGGAGTCTCAGCACAAATCAGCCTCGTCCGCCCGTGCGAAACGGGAGGATGTGTCCGGCGTGCTATCAGTTGCACATGAAGAGAAACAGAATGGCGATGTCTCCAAGCATGACCTGCAGCTAGCGCTACAAGAAGCGAAGAAATCAGAGGCGCGGCTCCGAAAGATCATCGACACGATTCCAACGCTGGCGTGGTGCAACTTGACGGATGGTTCCAACGATTTTGTTAACCGGCGATGGTCTGACTACACGGGTCTGTCTCAAGAAGAAGTGAAGCGCGTGGGGTGTAAAGTCGCGATTCATCCCGAAGACCTGCCCAGGTGGCTGGACCACTGGCGGTCGCTGTTAGCTTCCGGAGCAGGAGGCGAGATCGAAGCGCGGCTTCGTCGCCACGATGGAGCTTACCGCTGGTTCCTCATCCGAGTAGAACCTTTGCAAGAAGAGTCCGGCGAGATTCTCCGATGGTATGGAACCAACACCGACATCGAGGAACGCAAGCGGACGGAAGAGAAGCTACGCGAAGACGAGCGCGAGATTCGCCGGATTACCGACGCCATCCCACAGACAATCATGGTCCTGGATCCAAGCGGCGCGCCAATCTATGCGAACCAGGCGCTCCTCGACTACACCGGGCTCACCATAGACGACGTGATCTCTACAGACTTTCGTGCGCGCATCTTCCATCCCGAAGATCTTGAGCGGCTGCAAGAAGAGCGGCAAGCGGCGCTGTTACGTGGCCTGCCGTTTGAAATCGAACAACGGGCGCTGCGGAATGACGGTCGCTATCGTTGGTTTTTGATCCAATTCAACCCGCTGCGGGATGAACACGGAGAAATCATCCGCTGGTATGCAACCGGCACCGACATTGACGACCGCAAACGGCGCGAGGAACGAACGCAGAATGAAAACGTCGCGTTGCGAGAAGAAATCGAACGCTCTTCGATGTTCGAAGAGATCGTTGGCTCTTCCGAAGGACTGCGCCAGGTGCTGGCCCAAGTGTCAAAAGTGGCTCCCACTGATTCAACCGTCCTGATATTAGGTGAGACCGGGACCGGAAAAGAATTGATTGCGCGCGCGATTCACAATCTGTCCAGGCGTTCGACCCGCGCCTTCATTGGAGTGAACTGCGCGGCTATTCAGCCGGCGCTGGTTGCCTCCGAACTTTTCGGCCATGAAAAAGGCTCCTTCACAGGAGCATTTCAACGGCGTCTCGGACTCTTTGAATCGGCTGACGGCGGAACGATTTTCCTCGATGAAGTCGGCGAACTCCCACCGGAGACGCAGGTTGCGTTGTTACGAGTTCTGCAGGAGCGGGAATTCGAACGGGTTGGTGGCAGTCAAACAGTTCAAGTGGACGTACGAGTACTCGCGGCTA
>JAWVCT010000093.1:0-16218 GCA_033858155.1 Blastocatellia bacterium | reverse complement strand
CGTAAGGAACCGGCAAGTCCTTGCCTGTGATGATCGCAATCACCCCGGGCAGAGCCAGGGCTTTGGTTAGATCGATCTTCTTGATGAGCGCATGAGGGTGATGACTGCGCAGGATTTTGCAGTAGAGCATGCGCGGCAGAAAGATGTCGTCGGCAAACTTCGTCTGGCCCGTGCACTTCGCGCGCGCATCGACCTTGCGGAATGGTTTGCCGATTACATTGAGCGGCTTTCCGTTGCTGCCGTTGTTGTTATTCATGGTTCACGAATTAGCCACAGATTGACACGGATAGACGCGGATTTGGAATACAAAACATTAGTCAAGTGATTAATCTTGCCGTCATCTGCGAAATCCGTGTTTATCTGTGGCTGGTTCTATTCACAGCCCATAAATACTTTCGCGCGGCAACTCCATCTCCTCGCCGCGGACGCGCGCGGCGGCCAGCTCGACTGCTTCGTAAATCTTGATATAGCCGGTGCAGCGACAGAGATTTCCCGACAGGGCTTCTTTGATCTCATCACGCGAGGGCTTTGGTTTCTTGTCAATCAATTCTTTGGCAGCCAGCAGAAAACCAGGCGAACAGTAACCACACTGTGCGGCGCCGGTATCGGCAAACGTAATTTGCAGCGGGTGAAGCTGCGCGCCCTGCGCCATGCCCTCGATCGTTTCCACTTCACGACCTTCGGCATCAAGCCCAAGCATCAGGCAGGAAAGGATCGCCCGCCCGTCGACCAGAATTGTGCATGTGCCACATTCGCCCAACTCACAACCATGCTTGGTTCCGGTCAACGCGAGGTCTTCGCGCAAGACCTCGAGCAGCGTCTTGTGCGGCGCGAAAGCGACCTCTGCCGACTCGCCGTTGAGTGTGAATGAAATGTGCGCCTTCTGTTTGGTCATTGATTATTCTTTGCGGCTTTGCGGCTTGGCGTGATGATTAGCGCACGCAAAGGCGCCAAGACGCAAAGGTAAAACTCATGCTCCAACAGCCTCGTGCTTCTTCGCCTTCCCCAGCACTACGTTATCAATGAGCCTTGTCTTGCCCACAAACACCGCCAGCGAAATCAACCCGGGACGATCGTCAATCTTGTCCAGGCGCTCGAGCGTCTCTGCGTCGTTTACACTCACATAATCGATCCGCACCAGCGGTTCGTGCTCAATAGTCGCCCGCACCAGTTCGATCAAACGCGGGGCGCTGTGCTCGCCTTCGTCGTAAGCTTCGCGGGCTTTTGTTAGCGCCCGATTCAGTACCGCCGCCGCGCAGCGCTGTTCATCGTCGAGATAACTATTACGCGAAGACATCGCCAGCCCCGACTCTTCACGAACGATAGGCACCACTACGATCTCGGTATTGAAAGCGAGATCGCGGACCATGCGCTTGATCAGCACCGTCTGCTGCGCATCCTTCTGTCCAAAGAAAGCGAAGTCGGGTTTCACCGCATTGAGCAGAATCGCAACTACTGTCGTCACTCCGCGAAAATGGCCGGGCCGGGATGCGCCTTCCAATTCGTCCGACGCGCCGTCGACCGTGACGTAGGTAGAAAAACCCGACGGGTAAATCTCTTCGACGGTCGGCGCGAAAACATAATCGACATTGTATTCGGCCAGCAGCGCGGCATCGCGCGTGAGATCGCGCGGGTAAGCGTTAAAGTCTTCCGTGGGACTGAACTGGGCCGGGTTAACGAAGACCGAGACCACTACGACATCGCACATCGCACGCGCTTCGTGGATCAGGCTGAGATGTCCTTCGTGCAGCGCACCCATCGTGGGAACAAAGCCGATAGTTCGATTGTCCTCGCGGCGCAATTTGCGCGCGACCGACATCATCCGCTTGCGACGATTGATGATTTCCATAGAGGAGTGGCCGCAAAAAGGCACAAAAGGCGCAAAGACTTAAGAGAGAATAACTGACGCCGACGGCGACTGCTGCCTTTCAATCTTGCTTGCGCCTTCTTGTGCCTTTTTGTTGCTTCGTACTTACTTGTTCACCTTCTTGATTTCGATCTTCAATTCTTCGGCAGCCGCGGCCGGCAAACCATACGATTCCTGTTCGGACGGGTAACTGCCGTTGCGCACGTCTTCCGCCCAGCGGGTAATCGCATCGGTAATCGTCTCGCGCAGATTCGCGTACTCGCGCACGAAGCGGGGCAACTTACCGAAAGCCAAACCCAGCAGATCGTGAAACACCAGCACCTGAATGTCGCAATGCACGCCGGCGCCGATGCCAATCGTGGGAATGCTCACGCTGTTGGTAATCAGCTCCGCGATTTCGCGCGGCACTAACTCGAGCACGATCGCAAATGCCCCGGCTTCTTCCAGCGCGTGAGCGTCATCCAGCAACTGGCGCGCGGCGTCTGCAGTTTTGCCCTGAACGCGGTAAGCTCCCAACTGATTGATCGATTGTGGTGTCAGACCAATGTGGCCCATCACTGAGATCTCTTCGTTGACCAGACGTTCTACCAACTTCACCCGTTTCCGTCCGCCTTCGAGCTTCACTGCTTCAGCACCCGACTCCTTAACCAGCCGCAGCGCTGCGCGCACCGTGTCGTCCGCGCCGGTGTGAAACGATCCGTAAGGCATGTCCGCGACCAGCAGCGCTCGTTGGACGCCGCGTCGCACTGCCTTGACGTGAATCAGAATGTCTTCGAGAGTGACAGGCACTGTATTGCCATAGCCCAGCACGACATTACCCACGCTGTCGCCAACCAGGATGATGTCTATGCCGGCTTCGTCAACAATGCGGGCGGTCGGATAGTCGTAAGCGGTCAGGCAGACGAGACGCTCGCCGCGTTCCTTGCTGGCTTTCAAAGAAGGCGCCGTGACTTTCTCAGGGCGCTCAGGCTTTAGATAGGGCATTTTGTGTTCTCTGACGTTGGACTGAAACTGCGTCAAATTATAAGTGAGGCGGTTAAGGGCCGCAACCTGAATATTTTGGGCCACGAGAGTTGCAACTTTGGTTGGCCTTTCAGAAACCGGCAAAACCCGACTAAAGTCGCTTCCTCACGGTCGGGCTAATGCTCTGCAGTTAAGCCATACACTTCTACCCCACTAATTTCTCTGAACCTGTTTGCCTCATGCTTAAGCCGCTCGTTATAATCGCGACGCCAAACATGCCAATCAACTTAAACGGAATTCTGCTGCCGGTTACTACGCCATTTCTGGCGAACGAGGAACTGGACATTGAAGGTCTGAATAAAAACCTGACGCACTGGAACCACACCGGCATCACGGGTTATGTAGTGCTCGGCTCGACCGGCGAACGCGCTAACCTCGACGAGACTGAATACTTGCAGGTAATTGAGACGGCGCGCCGAGCTGTGCCTGAAGACCTCACCTTCATCGCGGGCGCCGGACAACAGAGCACCCGCGGCACTATTAAGGAGATCGAGACGGCAGCCAAAGCCGGAGCCGAAGCAGTGCTCGTCATTACCCCGAGTTTTTATAAATCGGCAATTACTCAGGAGGCGCTGGTCAGACATTACCAGGCAGTCGCCGATGCTGCGCGGGTTCCAGTCATTCTTTATAGCATGCCGGATCTGACTGGCATTAAGATCGAGCCGGAAACCGCGGCGCGCTTGAGTGAGCACGGAAACATCATCGGCATGAAGGATAGTTCCGCCGACATCGCAAAGTTTGCCGAGACCGTCGATCTGGTACCCGACGACTTCGCGATGATGATCGGAAACGGCATGGTGCTTTGCGAAACTTTGCGGTCGGGCGCGCGCGGCGGAATTCTCGCGGTCGGCTGTGTCGTGCCGAGGTTATGCCTTGAAATCTATCAGGCGGTCCAGGCAGGCGATATCGATCGCGCGAACACTTTGCAAGAGTCACTGACTCCATTGGCTCGCGCAGTCACCAAGACCTACGGCATCGGCGGACTGAAAGCTGCGTTGGAGATGGCTGGTTTGGTTGGTGGCGCGGTGCGTGCTCCCTTACAGTCCCCTGTTGAGGCTGCAACCGTCGAGATCGCGCGATTGCTCGCACAAGTGAACCAGGCTTTGCACGAAACCTCATCCCATGATGTCGCGCGTGCGGCTAGCGGCTCCTCGCTGGCACATAAAGGGCACGACGCGTAGAATTAATCTCGCAGGAGCAACCCCAAACTTGAGCACAGCCGAAATTGCCTGTCACAGTACCCCGGAACAAGCCGGATTGCGCGTTGAAACAATTCCGTTCGATCAAATCCCACAGCAGACTCGTCTATTCCTCGACTATCTAAGCGATCCGATCTCGCTGCGGCGCTTCTATCCGGAAGCGGTGCCGTCGCATTACGCAGTTTCCGAACGGCGCGACCGCGTGCTCGCGAATCACAGGGCCGATCGCGCCGCGGTTTGTGATGCGCTCGACCAGATGAATCGCAGGTGGGGCGCGTCGGAAAAGACTCTGGCAAACATTCGCCAGTTGCGCGAACCCGATTGCATCGCCGTCGTTTCCGGACAGCAAGCAGGAATGTTCACCGGGCCGCTTTACACGATTTATAAAGCACTTTCGGCGGTAAAACTCGCCGAATGCATGAGCCAACGGGGGATCAAAGCGGTTCCTGTCTTCTGGATAGCCACCGAAGATCACGACTTTGCGGAAGTCGCCACAGCCGAAATCATTAATCGCGAATGCGCCCTCAGTAACGTCTCTATTCCCGCGGGAGTTCATCCCGACGGCGTTCCGGTAGGCCAGGTCGTGCTCGACGAATCAATCGAGACGAGCGTGCAAAGTTTGCTTGCCGCGCTGCCGAAGACTGAGTTCAGCGACGATCTCGAAAAGCTTTTGCGTAGTGCGTATCAGCCGGGACGAAAGTTTGGCGATGCGTTCGCGCAGATGTTGACCTCGCTGATCGGACAACAGGGATTGATTCTGCTCGACCCGCTTGATTCGCAATTGAAGCAGGCGGCCGCGCCGTTGTATGCCGCCGCGGCCCGGCGCGCGCACGACATTGCGCTGGCGATCGTCGAACGCAGCCGCGAGCTGGAACAGGCGGGGTATCACGCTCAAGTTGCGCCATCCGAGAATTCTTTCCCGCTCTTTTGGCATGACGACAATGGGGCGCGCCACGCGCTCACGAGAACGCAAACCGGTAAGTACCGGACCAAGGCCGGTGGCGAAGAGCATTCAGCCGACGATCTCGCCGAGTGGGCTTTGCGCGAGCCCCACCGCTTCAGTCCCAACGTAACTCTCCGTGCCGTGGTGCAGGATTTTCTATTACCGACGATCGCCTACTACGGCGGCGCCGCGGAGGTCGCGTACTTTGCGCAAACCGCGGAGGTCTATCGCATCCTTGATCGACCAGTTACTCCAATTCTTCATCGCGCCAGTCTGACGCTGGTTGAACGGCACACGTGGCGCTCCCTGGATCGTTATGGAATCCGTTTGGTTGATTTCTTTGGCGGTACAGACCACGTCATAGCGCGCGTGGTTAAGGAATATTTAGGGAGAGAGACCTCGGAGGCATTTGATCACACGACTCGATCCTTCAACAATGAACTCGATGACTTACAAGAGCAGCTCCGCCGCGTCGATCCCACGCTGGCCGAAGCTCTGGAGACAGGGCGGCGCAAGATCAATTATCAGATCGACGGCCTGCGCACGCGCTTTAATCGCGCCCAGGTGGGCCGCGACGAAGCCGTACATCGCCAGATAGAACGCGCTTTTGACCTCCTGTATCCGGGAAAGACTTTGCAGGAACGCCGCATCAACATCACCTCGCTACTGGCCCGTCACGGCCGCTATGTGGTCGACTGGATCTATAACGCGATTGAGCTCGAGTCGAATGATCACGAAGTTGTTTATCTCTAGCGAGCGTGAAGGTCAACGCAATATGGAACAGCCGGACTTTCAAGAAGTTGTCTCCTCGCCAACCGCGGCGTTCGATGAAGGCCTGAGGTTTTTTGCGGGTAAAGGAATGCTTAACACAACGCTGGAACGAATCGCGCGGACGCTGGAAAATCACGGAATTGACTATGTCGTGATTGGCGCAGTCGCCTTGAATCAACATGGATATAGGCGCTTCACCGAGGACATCGACCTGTTGCTTACTAAAGAAGGCCTGACGCGGTTTCATGAAGAACTGGTCGGGCTCGGTTATCGTCCGGCTTTTGAGGGCTCGCGAAAACAGTTTCGCGCCGCGGAGGGAAACGTTCGCGTTGAGATTGTTACGACCGGAGAGTATCCGGGCGATGGCTTGCCGAAACCGGTCAGGTTTCCAGATCCGGCACTCGTGGCGATTGAGATCGATGGCATTAAGACAATTACGCTTGAGAGGTTGATAGAACTCAAACTCGCTTCGGGTTTGAGCGCTCCTCATCGTTTGAAAGATCTTGCTGATGTTCAGGAACTCATTAAGGTAAAAAAGCTGGGGCCAGAATTCGCCAGTGCCCTCGACCCCTCGGTCCGAAACAAGTTCCTGGAACTACAGCGCGCCGTATCGGAAGCGCCGGGCGATTAGGAGCCGTGCCACGATGTCGAAAATCCGCGTTCTCCCCGATCATATTTCAAACTTAATCGCCGCCGGTGAAGTCGTCGAACGTCCGGCTTCGGTGGCTAAAGAGCTCGTCGAAAACGCTATCGACGCCGGCGCAACTCGCATCGTGATCGATGTCGAGGCCGGTGGCCGGCGTCTTTTGAAAATCACCGACGACGGTGAAGGCATGACGCGTGACGATGCCGTGCTCGCCTTTGAGAGACACGCGACGTCAAAAATCAGCAAGGCCGAGGACCTGAATGCGATTAGCACGCTGGGCTTTCGCGGCGAAGCGTTGGCTTCAATCGCGTCTGTCGCCAAGGTCGAACTAATTACCAATACGCCAGACGCTTCCGCCGGCACCCGCGTCGTCATCGAAGGCGGGCGCATGCGCGACGTGAAGGACGCGGCCCATCCGCGTGGGACGACCATCGGCGTGCGCGATCTGTTTTTCAACACGCCGGCGCGCAGAAAGTTCCTGCGCTCGGAAGCTACGGAAAGTTATCACCTCACTAATCTCGCCACGCACTATGCCCTCGCGCATCCCGAGATCGCTTTCACTTTGACTAACAATGGTAGAGAAACTTTGCGCGTGGCGCCGGCGCAGGATCTGCGCGAGCGCGCCTATCAGGTCTTTGGCGCCCAATTCCTCGACGGTCTGTTAGAGGTCGACAATCGCGGAGCCGATTCCGCCAAAGCTTTCCCGGCCCAGATTGCTCGCGTCCAGGGCTTTGTGTCCGCACCTCGTGAGCGACGCACCTCGCGCGACGCGCAGTTTCTTTTCGTCAATGGCCGCTTTGTCCGCGATCGTTTGATTGGCCGCGCGCTTTCGGAAGGCTATCGCTCGATCCTGCCGCACGGCGTTTATCCGGCAGCGCTCCTGTTCATCGAAGTGCCGCTCGAAGAAGTTGACGTCAATGTTCACCCCGCAAAGACCGAGGTGCGCTTTCGCCGCGCGGCAGCCGTTGCCGACGCAGTTCGTGAAGCAGTGCGCGCGGGCCTGGCGAGCGCCGGCTTTACTCCCACAACTGAAATTCGCGATTCAGCCCCAGCCACGATCGACGAAACGGGGCTTGACCGGACAGAAGCTGCAGATCAAAGTGTAGTCGCATCAGGCGACGCCCCTAAGAGAGAGGCCTTTCCTTTACGCCCTCGGGCAGAACAGGAACGAATCGGTTTTGGGTTCGCCACCGCCCCGCAACGTGAATCGCCCCGCGACGACGGGCCGCAGCTCGAAGCTCCTCTTCCTTCTTTGCCCGCAGATTCCATCGCGCTGACGGCGGCGGCCCAATTGAGTAGCGAAGCAAGCGCAGCCGTTGAATCCTTTCCGGATAGCGTCGCGGCGAGTACGTTGTCCGGTCTGCCGCCTCTGGATTCCGCGCTCAAGTTTGTCCGCGAGGTTCCGGTCGAATCGCTGAGCGCAAACATTCGGCCGTTGGGACAGCTCGACGAAAGCTTCATCATTGCTACTGACAATGAAGGCTTGCTGCTGATCGATCAGCACGTCGCCCACGAACGTGTGTTGTTTGATAAGTACCGCGCTTCCGAGACGGCGCGCCGCCCCGAATCGCAACAAATGCTGATTCCCGAGACGTTCGATCTCACACCCGCGCAAGCCGCCGCTTTCGACACGGTAGTCGAGGAACTCGAGGCTTACGGTTTTGAATTGATGAGGCTTTCCGGCCGCACCGTGGCGATCAAGGCGACGCCCGCTGACTTGCCCGCGAGTGAAGCACGCAACGTGCTCGCGGAAGTTCTGGATACGGTTGATTCAGAGAAACGTGGCGCTGCGCGAGCGACTCTGCGGGATGAGATCGCTGCCTCGCTGGCCTGTCACGCGGCGATCAAAGTGAACATGCCGCTGGCCCCTGAAAAGATGCGCTGGCTGATCGACCGGCTGCTGCTGACCTCTTCACCCACTACCTGTCCGCATGGCAGACCGGTGATTCTGCGTTTGACGACGCAGGACATCTTGAAAGGCTTTCATAGGATCTAGTGTCAGAAGCCCGACCGTGAGAGAGGGCAATCGACCGAACCACGCTCGTCATCACGCAGCCATGTTCCATAACCACGGAATGTGATCACCAACGCAGGTTGGGTGTTCAGAAATCAACGTACTCAACCGTGCTCATAGTTGTGTGCAAACGATCTAGCCCTCCCTGACGGTCGGGCTTCTGATACCGCTTAATCTGCCCACGGCAGACTCTTCAGTGTCCACTCATCGCTTGGATATTTCTCGGCAAGCTCCTTCGCCACCTCACCCAATACCGTGTGATCGTTCGTCGCTTTGTAATGGCTCACTCCGCGCCAGTAGATCGCTTCGGGTGCTACAGCCGTGTCGGCGTAGTTTTCGGCGACCCCGGCATAGATCTTCTCGGCGTCAGCCCATTTCTTGTGCATGAACGCCACGCGTCCCAGGCCCATTTCCAGGCGCGCGCGAAACCAATTCTTAGGCAGGTAACCCTCGATGCGATAACGCTCCACACCATCGGCGTCCATCACCAGAATGGTCGGCGTCCAAAGTGCGTTGAAGCGATGGAACCACGCGGGATGCTCTTTGATGTGAGCTTCCAGAGGTATAAAACTCTGATCGATGAAGTTGGCCACTTCCTGGTCGCTGTATGACTCGGCTTCCAGCCGAGCACAGGCGCCTCAAGCGGGCGCGGCTGAGAAATCAATCAACAAAGGTTTGTTCTGGGCTTTGGCTTGGGCCAGCGCAGCATCGACATCCTTAATCCAATTGACGAGCATACTCAACACCTCTTTTCAGAATGCGAAGAAAAAATCGACGGGAGCTACAAATCCTCCGGCTCAAGCCAGTATGCTGAAGGCGATCGGCCAAGATGCGAAGCGCGAGGGCTTGGGATTTTGCGATTGCCTGATCGGAAGTTTAACCATAGGCGAGCACACCGGGAAGTTAAGCACTTCCGCCAGCCAGCGGCCGTCGCTTTCTTGTTCGTACTCAACGGTGAAAGTCAAAGACCTCTTGCGGGCATGCTATCACGAGCCGGGATCCTGAGGCAGTCCAAATCACTCCCCTTTACAAACTGGCCAAGGTTTCCATCACCAGCTCAGTATCCAGAAGATCCGGCAGCACCGCATCAGGTTCATAAGCCAGCAAGTCCTCCGCTGAGTGCATGCGTCCGGTGGCGACCGCCAAAACCCGGGCGCCAAAATGCCGAGCACAAGCAATGTCGTTGGGCGTGTCGCCGATTACGATGAACTGTTCGGGTTGAAGATCTGCTTCAAGATATTCGTTGATCCGTTGGGCAGCGATCGCCGGCAGGTCGCGACGATCGAATGACTCGTCGCCGAATGCGCCGGGCAGTTGAAAGAACTCAGACAACCCAGTCAGCTCCAACTTCAAATAAGCGGCCGGTTTGATGTTGCCGGTGAGCAAAGCCGAAAGATAGCGCGGATGCTCGGAGACTCTTTGCAGTACCTCGCGCCCTCCCGGCATGGCGTGGATAGTATGCGCTCCATTGCCCGTCGCGCGTTGCATTTCGTCAATATAACAACGTAGCAGTTCGTCCTTCCGCGCGATGATATGATCGCGCGTAATGCCTTCGGCCCGCAGGGCCTCTTCGACGATCTGAAGATCCGTCATGCCTGAGACCATCATGTCGCCCAGCGAACCGGAAGTGCCAAAGACGCTTTTAAGCATCGGCACGGTGTAGTCCTTGAACACGCCGTAACGCACGCCGCGCACCAGCGTCCCGTCAAGGTCCCAAAGCAAGATGCGGAGGGACGAAGCCGGAAGGGCGAAGGATGAATCTGATGTTGTCATTAAGCTATCCGCAGCCATTGAATTCGAATTGCGATCTCATTAGCACCTTGCTTCAGCAAGGTGTTACAGAGCGACTTGGAAACCTGAAAACCGTTTCAACGGTTTTCGATGAGAAGCCGTTGAAACGGCTTCATCAATTCACCAGCCAGTTCGGGCCACCTCGCTGAAGCGAGGTGCCGATGAGATCTGATGCGAGTACGGCCCGTGGATTACTCACGTCTTCACTCGATCACCGCCAGCACATCGCCGCCGTTTACCGTGGCTCCGTTTTCCACATTCAAAGCGATCACAGTGCCCGCCTTGGGCGCTTTCATCTCGTTCTGCATCTTCATGGCTTCGACCACAATGATACCAGCGCCCGCCTCGACCTGGCTGCCCACCTCGATCATGACGCGGACAACTTTGCCCGGCATGGGCGCGATGATCCGCGCAGCATCATTGCCATGCGCGATTGCCGATGTCGTTGTACTGAGCCGCTTGGGATCCGTCAACGTTACGGCGCAATGCGTCGTGCCGACGATCACTTCGATCGGCGTGCCCGATTCCGGTCGTCCGTCGATACGACAGTTAAAGACCCGGCCATCATAAATGAGCAGGAACCCGTCGGCGGACTCATGGACACTGAGTTCATAAGCGCGGCCATCGATTTCGGCGAGGACCCGCCCGCCATCGACACTAATCTCGATCTCGGTTTGATAATCGGCGATGGCGGCGTTCAGTTTCATTGGTCGTAGATGTGCCCGCTCAGCGCTCAAAAAATATTCGTCGGAGCGAAACCTGTATTAACTAAGGCGTCAACTGAAGATCCACGAAATCACACCAAACAAAACTGAACAAGAACTCTCAACTCATTTCGTGTAATTTCGTGGATCTGCTGTGGTTGTTATCCATATCTCTCGCACGGTTCTACTAACATCATGCGCCTAACCGCGCTCATGAAAATTCCCGATCACCGTACTATTCAAATTCGCCTCGCGCCCCGCCAGCTTCCACTTACTCTGTCCACTCGGTTGACGATCCGGCGATGGCTTGTGTCGCGCGCGTGAGTAGGCAAGCGCCGCCGCGATGAGGGCGAAGTCCTGCTGCAGGCTGGAGGCTTGCGCTCCGCCCGCAGGGTGCGGGCGCTCGTTCGCGCGCTCCCAGAATCGCGAAATGAAACCAGTGTCCAGGCGGCCGGCGATAAATTCTTCATCGCGCACAATCTCGCGAAAGAAAGGCAGCGTCGTCTTGATTCCTCCCACGGCATACTCATCCAGCGCGCGCCGCAGGCGATCGATAGCTTCTGCGCGAGTGCGCCCCCAGGCCGCGAGTTTGGAAATCATCGGGTCATAATAAATCGAGACCTCGTCCCCTTCACTCACGCCGCTGTCATCGCGAATTCCCGGGCCCGCTGGCCGGCGCAGAAAGGTAATTCTTCCCGGCGAAGGCAAGAAATCATTATCGGGGTCTTCGGCGTAGATGCGACATTCGATTGCGTGCCCCCGCCAGTCAATTTCGTCCTGACCAAAAGATAGCTGGCCGCCGACGGCCACTGTGATCTGCTCGCGCACCAGGTCAAGTCCGGTAACCATTTCCGTAACCGGATGCTCGACCTGCAACCGGGTATTCATTTCAAGAAAATAGAATTCTTGCGTCGCGTCCGAGAAAAGAAACTCGACTGTGCCGGCCCCGACATAGCTCACCGCCTGCGCGATTTTGATTGCCGCCGCGCCCATCCGTTCACGGAGTTGTGAATCATTAATTGGCGAAGGGCATTCTTCGATCACCTTCTGATGGCGCCGCTGAATCGAACACTCGCGCTCGCCCAGATGCACACATTTGCCGTGCGAGTCGGCAAAGATCTGAATCTCAATATGGCGGGGACGCTCGACCAGTTTCTCCAGGTAGATTTCCGAGTTGCCGAAAGCCGCGGCGGCTTCGGACTGCGCCGCCTCAAACGCGGAAAGGAGTTCGCTCTCTTGCGCGACCTGACGCATGCCCTTGCCGCCGCCTCCAGCCGCGGCTTTCAGCATCACCGGATAGCCAAACTGCAGCGCGGTGGCGCGGGCGGCTTCGTAACTCTGCAACGACTCAGTCGTGCCGGGAACTACGGGCACGCCGGCCTTAATGGCCGCGCGGCGCGCACTGGTTTTCGAACCCATGATCTCCATCGCATCCGGGCTCGGACCGATGAAGATCAACCCGGCATCGGCAACGGCGCGCGCGAACTCAGCGTTCTCTGCCAGAAAACCGTAGCCGGGATGGATAGCATCCGCGCCAGCCTGTCTCGCGGCAGTGATAATCGCGGGAATGTTTAAATAACTCTCGGTCGAAGCGGCGGGACCAATGCAATAGGCTTCGTCTGACATCCGCACGTGCAATGCATTCGCATCGGCTTCCGAGAAGACCGCCACCGGCGAAATACGCAGCTCGCGGCACGCGCGAATGATCCGCACAGCGATTTCACCTCGGTTAGCAATTAGAATTTTTCGAAACATGAAAGATAGTCAGTTGTCAGTGACGTGACCCGCCCCTTTGTTGCTGCCCAATGTTGCTGCCCAAAACCCAAATTGTTTATCACAACAACGAGCAACTGACTACTGACAATTTAGACGACGACCGAATTGGCAGGGCTTCTGGGATTGTATCTAAGCACAGCGGTCGAGCCGGGCAAGTACTCGTGAACGCGTAGAAGTTGTTCAGGATCCAGACGCTGAAACGCTTGATAATCGACGCCACCGATGGTGTAGCTGTAGGAGAGCATCGTGTAGCCGTCGCCGTCCACGTCAGTACCCAGAACAGTGGCCTCGCCGAGGCGACCGGCGCGCAAGAGCAAAGCGCGACGGGCCGCTTCCGGATCTTCTTTCTTGCGGCGGAACCGAGCCAGCAATGACATGGCACTTAAGGCGCGTTGGGGCGAGTCTTAGTGGATGACGAGGATGACGGTTCGGAAACCTTCGTGATAAGTCCGTCCTGCAGAATGAGGTCATCGTCGGTGTTGAGAATCTTGTCTTCACCGGGGAGGCGCCATTTGTAACTGGTGAACGAAACGCCGCGATCAGTCGCGGGATCGGTGCTGGGGGCAGCGTTACGTATGGCGCTGCCGCGCTGTACTAACGCTTTGCCCTTGGTTGATGCAGCCGCGAGCACGGTGCTCCTCAATTCGTACCCACTCACATCGACGTTGCGGAGGGCTTCGGCGATTGAGCCATCGGGATCGGGCAAAGTGCTTAGCTCCCTGACGAGTTCGTCCTGGCTGGGCAGCATCCCGTTACGATCGCGGTACTCCAGTTGGGCGCGAGCGAGTGTGTAGTAGCGCGCGTAGGCGGCTGCTTCGTTTGCCCATTCGCGTCGTTCCAATCTGACTGGAACCGTAATGCCGATCAGAGTTGCGATCAGCACAGTCACCAGCGCCGACGCCGCAAATCCCACGCGCGCAGAGCGCAGGCCGATAAACCTTTCGGGGTTCGCCTTGATACTTCGAATGATGCGAGCACCACCCCACAACACGACTATCGCTACGGGCAGCGTCACCCACTTCAGCCGCCAGGACGCCACTTCACCGGCATTAACAATTGACGACCACCGTGGCGGAAATCCCTTGAATTCGATCAGCGCCATGATCACGTAAGTCAGAAACACGGCGCACATGGTTAAGCCGCCGGCGGCAACCATTACCGCGCGGCCGTAGGAAGCCAGCTCGTGTTCAGCCTTTGCCAAAGGCGGACCGACAGATTGAGCACCACAGAACGGGCAGCCAATACGAAGGTCGCCTTCAAAGTTCGAGCCACAGGAGGGACAGTTGATCAAAATATATTTACCTCTGGAGATCTAAAACGCGGGACTAAATTAGAACTGAGACGGCCAGTTAGTCAAGAGTTTCTCGTCAATAAATCCTTAGTGTGTTGGATCGCGGAAACCAACCAGCCGTGATCTTCAACTCGCTTTATGAGCCAATGATGGTTCATGTCGCAACTCTGGCGCCTGGCCCGCCTGGATAGCGGCGGCCGCAGCCATGGCTTCACGGGCTTCGCTTTTGTTGACTTCGCGCCAGGTGTGATACATACGGTGAGCGAAAGTCCAATAAGAGCCGACCGCCAATACCCACAGCACCGCCGGCATCCGGTTAGCGAAAAAATTGTGTGACCCGGGCACTGTCGAAAGCGCTCCAATAATAAACAGCACGACTCGTTCAGGGCGGCGCAGAAAACCAACGTCACATTTCGGAATCATGCTTTCAGCGCGGGCGCTGGCGTAACTCACCATCACCGAACCCATCATTCCCGCGCCGGCCAGAAAAACATTCAGGGTGGAATGGAACTCAGTGTCGCGAGCATAGAAAACCATCAAGCCCACAAACACTACCATGTCCGAAAGGCGATCCAGCGATGAGTCCAGAAACCCGCCAAAGCTCGTCACCCGGCCCGACAAACGGGCCACCTGCCCGTCGAGCATGTCGAACAGATTCGCGACAATCAGGACTATGCCCGCCCAAAAGAACCTGCCAAAGCCAAACAACATGCCTGAGCCAACGTTGATGGCTACGCCAATGAAGGTGAGAATGTTCGGGCTGATATGCCCCCGTGCCAGCCAACGCACCATCGCATCGATGATTCGCTGGCCACCTCGTCCAATGCTCGATCCAAACATTCTTAAGTCTCTTATCCCAATAACCGAAATTCAATTAATACGTGATCATAGGAACGGGTTCAGGCGGTGTCAAGAAGGATTGGTCGGCGGGTAGTGTATCGGTTTAGAGTTCAAAGTTTTCCTTGGGCCCTCGGGCTTTGTCGAATGATCTAGTCCTTACCAATGAGGCTAATCGCCTGATAAGCGAGCCGGCGCCTCACGGTCCTGAGCGGTTTCGGTATTCCGCTGAGGTAATGAACGCTTTAACCATGTCGGAGTTTTGGAAATTACCGTTGAACTGGTTCAGCTTGGTTAGCCAGAAATCATAGCCGGAATAATCCGTGTCCTGGGCAGTGTTCGGATTGCGTCGCAGGTAACCAAAGTACTCCATCAATACAAACGCCCGATTGAACTCTGCGTTCTTAAGGTCCTGATCTTCAGCCACTGCCCGCAGCACCTGGGCCCGCGTCTTGGCGTTCGAAGTTAGATCGGCTACCAGTTGATCGCGTTCTGCTTGAGACAGAGGACCACCCGCCCTCAGGTTGAGCTTGTCGACGAAGTCCGCTGGAGTCATTGAGAGCGGGAAGGCCGCGACAAATCGCGCCCGTTGCACAAACTTGTCGGCGAACGCCGCCTTGTTGTTTTCCAGGGCCTGCGGCCAGCCGGCCGCCCCTACCACGACGCCCTGGCCAATCTCCTGAGTGTCGCCCAGAAATTCGCTGAACCTTACCACCGGCACCGTGAGTGAGTGCGCTCCGTTGAAGGTCGAAGTGCCGTTGGCGTCGCCGTAGGACGACTTGTAAAGCCGCTCGACGAGATAACCAGTGTCCTGGAATTCAATCGAGAGATAGAAAGCCGCCGAAACCTGGACGCGTTTGAAGTCTATGCATTGCTGGTTGGAACCGCATGAATTGATCTCGTTGGTCCAGAACGCCAGCCCACTGGCATCAGGTTCGCGGTTGAGGAAGTCGTGATAGTGCTGACGCACAAAATTTTGAGAGTCGTCGATCGGGTTCGATACAGGCGCTGATAGATCGTCGTCGTCAATCCTCACGGTGGCCGTCGTGTTCGCGCCAAAGACTGCAGAGCCGGTAAGGTTCGAGAGCGTGACCGTCAGCAGCTCCGGCGGCTCCACATAGCTGTCCTGCGATATCAGAATATCGAAGGTCTTGGGCGTGGCGTCCCCGTCCGCAAAACGTACCGTGCCCAGCGCGGTGGTGAAATCGCATCGCGGCGAGGCGAATCCGCTGGTGTTAGTGCTGCACGGAGTCACGGTCGTCGCTTCGCTATCGTCCGGAGTTGCGTAGTTCGCAGTTACGGCGCCGGAGGTACTACCCAGACGCTCGACCGTGATGGTGACCACGCGAGAGTTTT
>JAWVCT010000092.1:0-104548 GCA_033858155.1 Blastocatellia bacterium | reverse complement strand
GATGCCGGGATGCGAAGCAAGTGCGGCCCCGGCTGTCTCGCCGAATCCCGGAACGATATTGACGACGCCTTCGGGAAAGCCTGCTTCCTGAATCAACCTTGCCAGTTCGAGCGCTGTCACCGGCGTTTGTTCCGCGGGCTTCAAGACGATCGTATTGCCGGCGGCCAAAGCCGGCGCCAGTTTCCACGCGGCCATCAAGAGCGGAAAATTCCAGGGAATGATCTGCCCACAAACGCCGACCGGCTCACGCAAGGTGTAGTTGAACATCTGGCCGGGAACGGGAATCGTTTCGCCTTCTATCTTCGTCGACCAACCGGCGAAGTATTCAAAGTTCTCAACCACTCCAGGCAGATCGATGTACGTCGCCTCCCGGATCGGCTTGCCGTTATCCATCGTTTCCAACTCTGCGAGCTCGCCGGCGTGTGCTTCGATCAACTGCGACAGTTTGTAGATCATTCGCCCGCGTTCACGCGCGCTGATCTTCGACCATTTCCCTTCGAATGCCTTGCGCGCGGCGGCGACGGCTTTGTCGATGTCGGCCTTGTCGGCTTCGGCGACTTCAGCGAAAGTCTCTCCGGTGGCGGGGTTCGGCGATTTGAAAGTCTTCCCTGACTCCGCATCGACGAATTGGCCGTCAATGAATAGTTGATAACGACGCGGCGTGGTTTGAACTGGTTGCGGTGATGACATTCTGGACTGCTTCCTTGAATAAGAATTATTTGATTGGAGTGAGAATCTAACATCGACGGATGCCAATGTCTAAAGGGAGGCTTAGCGGAAATCGTCCACGCTTAATTTGGAGCCTTCGATGATGCTTTTCAAGGTTCCAACTGGAATGGGCTTATTGCCCGTGGTCTGCAACAATTACTTGACGCCCATCCGGATGCCGCCATTTCTGATGGCTGCCTTTCTGTCCGACTTTGACGAAGGCGTTGCGCCGCAAGGCACGAATGACATCGTTCGCGTCGCAGATGGGAAACCGCCGGCCCATTAGGCTGAGACCTCAATGAGCTTGGCGGACTCGGCAAGAGGAATCTCGGTTGGCTCAAACCATAGCTCAAGAGCTTCTTTGGCGTTCGCGATGGCTTCCTCTTCAGTGTCGCCAGCCGAAGCACAGCCCGGTAGTTCAGGAAAGACCGAGGAGTACCGGCCGGTCTCGGCATCCTTTTCGACAATTAGACGAAGCTTCATAAAAACCATGATAACTACGCTCGATGCTTTCGTCTAGCGCTCTCTTGCCGGTTGCCGCTCACGGCGCTGGTCTATATCTCGACTTCGCGGTATGTTAACGCAATCATGACCAACAGCCCCTGGCCTTTTCTAATCCTGGAAGACTGGCAAGACACTCTGGCGACGCTGCACATGTGGACGCAGATCGTCGGTAAGATCCGCCTGGCGACAACGCCTCTGGTCAACCATTGGTGGAACGTCCCGCTCTATGTTTCGGCCCGCGGCCTGACGACTTCGCCGATGACTTACGAGGATCGCATCTTCGAGATCGAGTTCGACTTTATCGATCACAAACTCATCATCGAATGCAGTGACGGGGCGACCAAGATTCTCGCCCTGCGCGCTCAACCGGTCGCCGATTTTTACGCGCGGGTGATGGCGGCCCTCGAAGGCCTGGGCATTGACATCAATATCTGGCCGATGCCGGTGGAGGTCACGAACCCGATTCGCTTCGATGAGGATGAAACCCACGCGTCTTACGATGAGGAGTATGCGAATCGATTCTGGCGCGCCCTGGTGAATATCGATGAAATCTTCAAAGAATTTCGGGCGCGCTTCACCGGCAAGGTGAGCCCGGTGCATTTTTGGTGGGGCAGCTTTGATCATGCGGTCACGCGCTTCTCTGGCCGTCCCGCGCCGCCGCGCGAAGGCGCCGACAAAATCACCGTCGAAGCTTACTCACACGAAGTGATCAGTCACGGCTTCTGGCCCGGCGGCAATGGCGTCGAAGCCGCGTTCTATTCCTATACCGCGCCCGAACCCGCCGGCCTCGCTGAATCATCGATCGAACCCCGCGCCGCCTTCTATAGCAAAGAGATGAAAGAGTTCCTTCTGCCCTACGAAGCCGTCCGCAACTCACCTTCGCCGGAAACTGCTTTGATGGATTTTTTGCAGAGTACATATGAATCCGGAGCGAACCTGGCCAAGTGGGATCGGAAGTCGCTGGAGCGCCAAGACGCGACGCGATCAATGACGGGGCCGTAGCCAGACCATCAGGGAGGGCGACTTATCACGCTGAAAACGTGAAATAAAATAGCCCGGGGTAAGCGCCGCTTCGGCGCGCCGCCCTGGGATCAAATGAATAGAGCCCTGAAGGGGCGAGGCATCTGTGATATTCTTTGTCGCAAAGGAATTATGTCATGAGCCAGACGATCACGATCAGCTTGCCGGACGAAACGAAAGACGCTCTCAACAGTGCTGCGACTGAAGAAGGGTTATCTGAAAGTGCGCTTATCGAGAAGGCTGTCTCAGACTATCTCTTCATTCGGAAATTTCGCAATCTTCGCGAGCGCATGGTGTCACAAGGTAAGAACCTCACTGACCAAGACGTCTTCGATCTCGTCTCGTGAAAATCCTCTTAGATACGAATGTACTGATCGCCGCTCTCATTTCCCGCGGCGTCTGTCACGAACTACTCGAACATTGCGTCCTCCGATATTCGCTGCTGACATCGGACTTCATTCTTGGAGAAACGCAAGAGAAGCTGATCCAAAAGTTCGCATACCCAGTAGAACTGGCTACGGAAGCTCTTACCGTTTTGCGATCAAGAATGAAAGTCGTCCCCGCATCGAAGCTTGAAAGTCAGGTCTGCCGCGATCCGGACGATGACAACATTCTGGCCGCGGCGTTGAGCGGGAATTGCGATTGCATTATCACCGGAGATAAAGACTTGCTCGTCTTGAAAGTATATGAAGGCATCAATATCTTCAGCCCGAGGGATTTTCTGAGCAATGAGAAAACAGGCTGAATAGTCGTTCCGCTAATTCTCCTCAATGGAGGGTCCTAATGGAGTTTCTCAGAGTATGTGGAGCGAGAGCGATTTGGCGAAGTAGGATCGGAAAGCGCTGGAGAGCGAGGCCGCGATTGGCGTCAGTCACGGGCTAGCCATCGGAGCGCGGACATCTTGTCCGCATTGAGCGCGCAGCGCGAACATTAACATGAGAGACTAAACAAAAGAGTCTTTTAAGTTGAGACGCTGACGAGTTCAAAATCGCCCCCGCTTGCAAGCCACCTAAGTTCCGTGTCAGGTGAACAAGAAAGGGCGAGATGTCGCCTCTAAAACGAAGGATGTCTTCAATGTCTCTCACTTTAAGTTGGTTACTGTTCTTAAAACCCCGTAGTCCCCGCCAACAACTGCCTTAACACATAAGGCAAAATCCCACCATGCAGGTAGTAATCAATCTCAATCGGTGTGTCGATGCGCAAGGTTAGCGGCACTTGTTCAGTTGAACCATCAGCACGATGAATCGTGAATGTGACGTCCTGTCTCGGCTGTACTGCTCCACCTTCCAGGCCAGTGATGTCGAAAGTTTCAGTGCCATCAAGATTCAATGAAGCGGCGTTGGTGCCTTCCTTGAACTGGCAAGGCAGCACTCCCATGCCGACCAGGTTGCTGCGATGTATGCGCTCGAAGCTTTGCGCGATCACGGCTTTGACGCCGAGCAAAAGAGTTCCCTTGGCGGCCCAGTCGCGCGACGAACCGGTACCATACTCCTGGCCGCTCAGAACCACGAGGGGCGTTCCTTCTTCCTGATACTTCATCGCCGCGTCATAGATGCTCATGCGTTCAGGTTCGGCTTCCGTGTTCTTCCTGTAAATCGTTACTCCGCCTTCCGTGCCCGGCACCATTAAATTCTTGATGCGCACATTCGCGAACGTGCCGCGCATCATTACCTGATGATTGCCGCGCCGCGAGCCGTAGCTGTTGAAGTCGGCGGCAGCAACGCCGCGCTCCTGCAGGTAAACTCCGGCCGGCGAGGTGGCTTTGATGGCTCCGGCGGGACTGATGTGATCCGTAGTCACTGAGTCGCCAAAGATCGCGAGGGGCCGCGCACTGTGCAGGTCCATCATCTTGCCGACGTTAGCGCCAAAGTCTTCGAAGAAGGGCGGCTCCTGGATGTAAGTCGATTCCGAATCCCACTGGTAGGTCAGACCGGTGCTGGTCGGAATCTCATTCCACATCGGATTCTGTTCGACGAAGTTGCCGTACAGCCTGCGAAAGGTTTCCGGATCTAATGCAGCCTGCATCAAGGCTCCCACCTCTTCAATCGTCGGCCAGACGTCGCGCAGGAAAACATCGTCACCGTTTCGATCCTGCCCGAGCGGCTCGGAAGAAAGGTCGCGATCGACACGGCCGGCGAGCGCAAACGCGACCACCAGCGGCGGGCTCATCAGGAAGTTCGCTTTGATGCTCTGATGCACGCGCGCTTCGAAATTGCGATTGCCGGAGAGGACGCTAGCCGCGATCAGATCGTGCTCAGTCACAATGTCCTCAATACTCGGATCGAGCGGGCCTGAGTTCCCTATGCAAGTTGTGCATCCGTAGCCGACAAGATTAAAGCCGAGTTGGTTTAGATAAGGCTGCAAGCCGGTCTTATCCAGATACTCAGTCACCACACGCGATCCGGGAGCGAGTGAAGTCTTGACCGTCGGCCGCACTTTCAATCCGCGCTCGACCGCTTTCTTCGCGAGCAAGCCGGCGGCCAGCATGACACTCGGGTTCGAAGTGTTAGTGCAGGAAGTTATCGCCGCGATCAGGACATCACCATGGCCGAGATCGACGTGCGCTTTCGGGAACTCTTCCGGCAAAACCTCGACGACCCGATCGGGCGTGGGACGATTGTTCATCATCTCCGTCTCGCTCCAGACGCTCGTCTCTTGATCGGTAACATGATTACCGACGGGCGCGGGCGCGCCGGCAGAATGCTGTTCGCCGCCTCCGGCAATCATCGCCAGACCGTGTTCACTAGAGCCAATGTCGGTGGGATACCTGACGGCAATCTCTTCAGTAGTCTTGCCATAACCGCCATCGGCCAGAGGCTTCTCCAGCAAGTTGAGGAATTGTTCTTTCAAGTCAGGCAAAGCGATCCGATCCTGCGGCCGCTTGGGACCGGCAACGCTGGGAACGATGGTTCCGAGATCGAGTTCCAGCACGATGCTGTAGTCGCATTCACCCTTGCGCGGGATGCCGAACATGCCCTGTGCTTTGAAATAATTTCGCACCGCGTCGATATGTTCGTCGGTGCGGCCGGTGGCTTTCAGATACAGACAAGTTTCTTCGTCCGGCGGAAAGTAGCCCATGGTCGCGCCGTACTCAGGCGACATGTTCGCGATCGTCGCGCGATCGGTTACCGTCAAAGACGCGGCGCCTTCGCCATGGAACTCGACAAACTTGCCGACGACCTTTGCTTTGCGCAGCATCTCAGTCACGGCCAGGACCAGATCGGTGGCGGTCACGCCTTCGTTTAGCTTGCCACTCAGGTGGACCCCAACCACGTCTGGCGTCAGAAAATAAACCGGCTGGCCCAACATCGCGGCTTCGGCTTCGATCCCGCCCACGCCCCAACCGACAATCCCCAGGCCATTGATCATAGTGGTATGCGAATCAGTGCCTACCAGCGAGTCCGGATAGTAGACATCATTCTTTTCCCACACGCATTTGCCGAGGAATTCGAGATTGACTTGATGACAGATGCCTATGCCCGGCGGGATCACTCCAAAGCCATCGAACGCCTGCATGCCCCACTTCAAAAACTGATAACGAGAGTTGTTGCGGCGGAACTCCATCTCCATATTTTTCGTGAAGGCGTCGACGGTGCTGGCGAAGTCCACCTGCACCGAATGATCGATTACCAAATCGACAGGCACCAACGGCTCGATCACACCGGGATTCTTATTCAGACGGACCACGGCCGAACGCATCGCGGCCAGATCAACTAACAAAGGCACGCCGGTAAAATCCTGAAGCAGCACGCGCGCAACGACGAACGGAACTTCCTCAGTGCGTTCGCCGTTTGGTTTCCAATTCGCTACGCCGCGCACGTCGTCCTCGGTAATTTTCTCACCGTCAAAGTTGCGCAGCACCGATTCCAAAACGATCCGGATACAGACGGGCAGCCTCGATATTGGCCCAACACCTGCTTTCTCGAGCTGCGGCAGCGAGTACAGATGGCCGGTCTTTCCAGTCGATGGCGCGAAGGATTGAAACGAATCAAAAAGGTTATGTGGCATAGTTGTTCAAAGCTCTCGCCCTGCCGCTAAGCGCACGAAAAACCGCGATCGGAAGCGGGGCGCTTCTCCTGGGGAAGAATTAAGTTCTGGGTTTATCAAATCTTAGTGTAAGAGCGCGCTCTTGTGATCGTCAAGCGATTAACCAAACGCGCATTGGTAAAAGTTGAAGGCATTAAGCAGAAGCATTAACCACAAAGACACGAAGACACTTAGCAGAGGAAAAGCGCAGCAGTCGCGGCCTCTCCTTCATGCAGTCTAATGTTCTTTGTGTCTTTGTGACTTCGTGGTTAATTTCTCACACAGCTTCTGCGTCCAGCAAAAATGCACTACGAATTGCATCACCGCGGTCGTTGCTGCCGCTTCTTCTCATCTGTTATAGTCAGGCTTTCCGAAACCTTCCCCTGCTGATTTGCATACGATCTTTTCTGCGCCTCAATGCGCGGATCGACGCCGTTACCAAGGAGCCTAATCATGCCGAAGAAAACGCCGGAATCTTTTAATTATCTCGCCAACGATCCTGAGTTCGTGCCCGATCCGGAAATTGAAGAGTTCATGGAGGAAGAGATCGCTCATGCGCCGAAAGATCCTGAGCTCCTGGCCCAACGTCTGCACAATAACACCGCAGCCTCGCCGCGGGACGCCGGCGGCGACATCGACGCAGCCTGGGAAGATGTGAACGAGAGTGGCTCAGAAACTTTCGCCGGTGACAGCCCCACGCCTGATCAATCCATGGTCGAAGAAAACGCCAGAGCCATCGGCGTCAGTTTTGAAGACAATGAAGAACTGGAGTTTATAGACAAAATCGAGCGCCGCGATCGCGATCGATACGAGCTGGAAGAGCAATCCAAAGCGAGCGAGGATACGATCTAAGACTCTCTGGATCCTCTGTGGTGAATTTCGCGAGAGAACGAACTAGCCACAGAGGTCACGGAACCTCACGAACCCGGCGGAAAATTCGACCGCGGCTGCAGAGTCACACTTTTAATCACAACTTTATCGGAAGGCCTGGGAGTTCCCTGCTCTGTCGGGGCGTGCATGATCACTTCCGCATTGTTGACGCCGTCGATCACGCGTCCAAACACCGTGTATTTCTTGTCGAACGCCGGTTGCTTTTTAAGGGTAATGAACCACTGGCAGTTGGCCCCGTTGATGTCGCTGGTGCGCGCCGCGCCGACCGTCCCGCGTTCGTAAGGGATGTCGCTGAATTCCGCCGGCACGTTTGGATATGGCGAGTTGCCCGTACCGTACGCAGCCGCGTTGTTCCCCTTCGTCAAGGGATCGCCGCCCTGAATGATACCCAGACTCGCGTCGACACGATGGATCGCGGTGCCGTCGTAAAGATGCTCGTTGATTAGTTTCTTGAAACGCTCGACCATCTTCGGCGCAATGTTCGGATACAGCTCGATCACAATGCGGCCATAGTCCGCCGTCTCGATTACCGCGACCTGGTCATCAGGCTGCGGCTTCACACCGGTCCTGGCGCTCGCATCCTTCGCGGCATTCGCGTTGGAGTCCTTGCTCGTTGTGTTCGAACTCTTTTCATTGCAGGCGCTGAAAGCAAGAACCAAGAACATCAGCGCAATAGAGAGTTTGGTACCTGACTTTTTCACTAACAATCTCCTCCTCGAATCCTGTGCCCGTCTTTCTTTGCGCCTTGGCGTCTTTCCGTGAAGTACCCGCCGCTAGCGAGAAAACCATCTCACGCAAAGGCCTAAAGACGCAAAGTCAGAAGAGTTTCTTACTATCCAGCATAATCGTCACCGGGCCATCGTTGACCAACTCAACCGCCATCATGGCGCGAAAGCTGCCCGTGGCTACTTCGCTAACGGCCGCGCGCACCTGTCTGACAAAGAATTCATACAAAGGCTGGGCGACTTCCGGCGCGGCCGCTTCAATCCACGATGGCCGCAAGCCGCGCCGCACATCGCCATACAAAGTAAACTGCGAAACGATCAGGACGCCGCCGTTCGTTTCTTTAATCGAAAGATTCATCTTGCCTTCATCGTCGTCTAAGATACGCAGCGCGGTAATTTTCTCGGCCAGGTAAGCCGCATCGAGTTTCGTGTCATCGCGGGCGACGCCCAAAAGAACGACGAGACCGTGGCCGATCTCGCCGACTATTTCATCGTTCACTGTAACGCTGGCGCGCGTGACGCGTTGAACCACGGCTCGCATTTAAATCAGCCTTGAATAGCGAACCGAGCGGCGGGCGCCTTTGGCTCTCTTCTTCACTTCCAGACGGAGTTCAGCCTTCTTGTCCCCTCGCGCAAAGAAAGAACCGTTTTTCTTTTTCGCCGGATCGTAATAGCCCAGGTAGCCGCCGGGATTAACTCCGAAAGATAATAGAGTCTTTCCCTTATAGGTGCGGCCGAGAAAATCGTTGCGCCCGCCCCGCTCGTCACTGGCAGTGAAGTAAAGCGGCAACAGGAAATTCGAAACTCTGACGCCGTCAACTTCATAGCTTTCATCCTGGACCGCATCACACATCTCATACCAATGAAAGACCTTTTTGCGGCGATCTTTCGGGTTCGGCCCAACCACGAGAAGATTCGCTTCCGGATCGCCGATCAATTCCAACGCTTCATGCGACAGCGTCACGCTCCAATCCTCTTGCAACTGTTCCGACAGCTCGACGAAGACGAACCCGTACGGAATGCCGCGGTCATTCTTATCGTGATACCCGAGCGCATCTTCGACGTCGACTTTGTCCCAGACATAGATGACCGCGTCGCCCCGCATATCCGCCAGGCTATGTTTGGTTGGCTTCTTCTCGCTCTTCCCCTCTAGTCTGAGCTCGGCGCCCACACTCCAGTACGGTTCAAAGTCATGAGCGATTTGGCGATTGATGGCGCGGATTGCAACTTGCAGTTGCTCATCCGTAAGTTTGCCATTGGTGTGATTGATGATTGAAATGATCATTCGACTTTCCTCCTTTGAGAGTGGCGTTGCTTAATTTGCAATCGCAGGGTACTGATTTGAATTCACGAGGTTGCGCAAGGATAGGGGATCAACCGCTGGCTGACAAGCAGAATGCGTCGCGGGGCCGGCGTTTATTTCTTTGGGGGTCTGCTGGGTCGAATCTCCACGCGGCTGGGCAGCGAGCGATCGTCGTGATGAAGCAGATCGACGACCACTCTCGCGATGTCTTGCGGCGTCAACTGCCAGCTCTTCTCTTCGCTGGCAGAGTCACCGCCGAATTCAGTGTTCACTGAGCCGGGCATGATGTAACTGACTTTGATTCCGTCATGACGAACTTCCTGCATCAAGGCTTCGCTAAAACCGTTGAGGCCGAATTTGGAAGCATTGTAAGCGGCCATGCGGGGGTGCGGATTCGCACCGGCAAGTGAAGAGATGTTGATGATGTAGCCACCGCCGCGCCGCCGCATTTCCGGGATCGCTTCATGGCAACAATAGAAGACGCCAAACAGATTCGTTTCCAGCACGGCGCGAAAATCTTCAGCGGAAGTTTCTTCGACCGTTTCAAACATTCCGATGCCGGCGTTGTTAACCAGAATATCGAGACCACCAAGCTCCTTGACGGTGTGAGCGATCAGGGCCTGCACTTGTTCGTAGCTGCGCACGTCGCAAACAAAACCAGACGCGTGATCTCCGAGCTCACTAATGGCTCTGTCTATCTCATCCTGTTTTCTGGCCGCTAGACAAACAGAGAGGCCTTCGAGCAGGAGGGCTTCGGCGATCGCGCGGCCGATGCCTTTCGTACCGCCAGTAACGAGTGCTGTTTGGCCTTTAAGATTCATTCTCTTATGGAGTGCGCCGGCAGAGCGAAGCGGCGACGGCGCTTTGGTTCGGAGTTCCGCCTTTAGGCGGGCTTGGATTTCTGGTCACGAGACCGCCTGAAGGCGGAACTCCAAACAATCCAAAGCGGTGTCGCGCTACGCTTGCCACCGCACTCCAAATTACTTCAGCTTCTCTTTTAGCCGCTCATTCACAACTTTCGGATTCGCCTTCCCTTTCGAGGCCTTCATCACTTGCCCAACAAAGAACCCAAACAAAGCTTCCTTGCCTGAGCGATATTGCTCCAACTGATTTGGGCTCGCGGCTACCACCTCATCAATCACGCGATCGATTTCACCAGTATCGCTGACCTGAACCAACCCCAGTTCGGCGACCACCGCGGCGGCAGACTTGCCGCCGGCGAACATCTCGACCAGAACATCTTTGCCTTGCTTGCCGCTTATCTTGCCTTCGTCGATCAGGCGCACCAGCGCCCCGAGTTCCCCTGCCGGAATTGGCGACTTGTCAGCCGTGAGACCCGCGTTCTCTAACTCTCGCGACAACTCGGAGCGGATCCAATTAGCCGCCGCGCGCGCGTTGCCGCCGGCCTCCACCGCACTTTCATAATAGTCGGCCAGCGATCGATCGCCGGTCAATTGCGCGGCATCCGAGAAAGACAAACCGTAGGTCTCGCTGAAGCGTTTGGCTCGCGGGCCAGGTAACTCAGGCAAACTCGCGCGCACGTCTTCGATGAAATCGTCAGATACGACTAGCGGCGGAAGATCCGGCTCGGGAAAATACCGATAGTCGTGCGCATCTTCTTTCGAACGCATGGGCCGCGTCTCGGCCAGCTTTTCATCCCACAGCAATGTCTCCTGGACCAGATGTCCGCCAGATTCCAAAGTCTTGATGTGCCGGTCGACCTCAAACTCGATCGCACGTTGCATGAAGCGAACTGAATTCAGATTTTTCAACTCGACCTTGGTGCCAAAGGTCGTATCGCCAATGCGGCGCACGGACACGTTCGCTTCGCAGCGCAAGTTTCCTTTTTCCATATCTGCTTCCGAGGCTCCCACCCATTGCAAAGCCCGCCGCACATGATTGACATAGTCGTAAGCTTGCCAGGAAGTGCGAAAGTCCGGTTCGGTGACGATCTCGGCCAGGGGCGTGCCCGCGCGATTCAGATCTACATACGAGTAGCGATCCACATCAGGCAGACCCTCGTGCACATTCTTGCCGGCGTCCTCTTCCAAATGCAGACGCGTGACGTTGATGGTCATCGGGCGCCAGTCATGCGCATGACCGGCCGCGTCGCGATCGGCGGTCATGATTTCCAGGACGCCTTTGGCTGAGAAAGGTTGATCGTATTGGGAGATTTGATAACCCTTCGGCAGATCGGGATAGAAATAATTCTTGCGCGAGAAGATCGAACGGTGATTGATGTTAAGCCCCAGCGCGAGTGCGGCGCGCGCGCCTAGTTCGACTGCCCGCCAGTTGAGCACCGGCAGCGCGCCCGGCAAGCCCAGGCATACGGGACAAGTATTCGAGTTCGGCTCGTCGCCAAAGCGGGTCGAGCACCCGCAAAAAATTTTCGACTCGGTGTTCAGTTGCGCGTGAATCTCAAGTCCGATGATGGTTTCCCAAGCGTTCATAGTTTCACGTTTTCCAATTCAATTGCCGTGTCAGCAGCCCGACCGTTAGGGAGGGCCTGGTTGGCCGCAAAGCCCTCGCTGACGGTCGGGCTTCTGAGACTCCGTCGAAGCTAGGGCGCCAACCAAACCTGCGGCGCCTTGGCGATGCGCGCTTCGTTCTCGAGTTCGCGCCAAAGCGCTTCCAGTCCTGCTCGTCTTGTCAGCAGGTCATTTAGTCTAATGCCGAGGTCATACGAATTATCCGCATAGCCATAGGGCACGAACCCAAACGCTGATCCAAATCCGCGCTGCGGAGAGTCGAAGCCACGAGGGATCCGCTGGCGTCTAAGCGGCAACACCCCAAGGTTGGTCAAACTCTGTGACCCGGTCCTTGCCTGCGCTCCGAGACGTCCCGCGCCCGGCTGCGACCCATGAAACCCTCCCGCAAACGGTGAGACAGAAAAACCGCCCGTGATAAAACCTTGGGTAATCAAAGGACGAACCGGGCCGAGGCTCGCGCGCAAATAGTTAATCTCGGCATCGAGAGTCACGATCTCATTGCGCAAAGATGCGGCCCGGCTGCCCCAATAGGCTTCGTCGTTGGCGGCCTCGGCAGCGCGCCGGCGCGCCAGATCCAGGGTGGCTTCTTCTTCCTGCGCTTGTCGCTCGCGGGTCTCTGCAATGGAGGGCAGTCCCAACTCTATCCGGTGCTTCTCATAATTTTGCTCGCTCTCGATTCGCCGCTGACGGAAGGGCTCGAGGTCCCCGTTCGTCAAAGTGCGTTGAGGACGGCGACTTGATGGCGGTGAAGAAGCCAACGCGCTGCGGTCAGCGTGTTTTGAAAAACTCCCCGGCAAATCATTGTTGGCTCGTTCGGTCGCCGCCACGTCAATCAAAATTAACTGCACAGTCCGGTTAATTCCGGGCGCGGCTTCGTAGGTGAGCGTCGTCGTGGTCAGGACGAACACGGGCGGGACTTCGACTCTATGTCCATCGCGAAACACGAGTGTATAAGCCATTGACGCATTGGCCAGCGCAAAGACGACGGCGAAGACAAAAACAAATCGTGTAGCCAGGCCCGGCCGGGATAATAGACTACTTTGGACATGATTCGTTTGCATAAAGCGACCTCAACCTTCTTGGCTCATACCTGTCTGAGGAAACCCGGATTATAGCATTGAGAGGAAATGTCTCAATGCGGCAACGCAACAGTTGATACGGAAAAGGTGGCACAGACCTCAATCTGTGATTTCTTTACGTGGGGTAGCCTGGAAACCTGAATACACAGACTGGACTCTGTGTCACTTCGAAAAAACCTTGCGCTCACCGAAGCTGTTTGATATACACTCCGCGCGTTCCCAATCTCACCTCGCAAATTGTAGTGTGGCATCCTTTCAATGCGAAAGGATTGCAGTGCTTAACCGTTTCACAGGAGGATCAAAAAGATGGCAAAGACCGTCTGTAAACTTCTCGGCCTGATTTTTTTGATTGTGGGTATTGCGGGGATCTTTTCACACAACCTGCTCGGCGCGCACCTTAACATGGCGCACAATATGGTTCACATCATCTCGGGTGTGATCGCGTTGTACTTCGGCTTCTCGGGATCCTATAGCGGCGCCCGCGGATTCTGTCTGCTGTTTGGCATCGTCTATCTGCTGCTGGGTCTCTGCGGCTGGTTTTTGGGCATGGGTCCTGAACATATGTTCAATATTCCCAACGCAAGTTCACCGCTGTTGATGCTCGGCAAGATGGATCACATCATTCACATTCTTCTGGGAGTAGGTTTCCTGGCCGGTGGTGCGCTGGGCGGAAGCGACCGCTGATGTAGTTATAAAGTCAGTACCACCTGCGTAACCGTTGGGTCCAATCGTATGTTCCAGGACCCACCCGCTCATGCAGGTGGTACTGACCGCATTACGTGAGCCGGTCGTTTGCCGGGTCTGGTCTCATTAGCACCGTCGCTTTAGCGCGGTGATTTGATAACGGCGCCAAAACCGGAAACCGTTTAAACGGTTTCCATTCGTATCCAACCACGAATCACCGGGCGAAAGCCGCGGTGCTAATAAGAAGATTACCAGCCTGCTCAGCCCTAATCACCTGAAGCGAAAAGTAACTCCGCCCCTGCCTACTATCCCCGGCGCGCGAAATCCATTTTCGAAATACTTTGCGTTGAAGAGATTGTCGGCCCCGCCAAAAAGGGTCATCACAACCTGTTCAGACATTCTGCGTTCGTAGCTGCCGAATAGATCGGCCTTCGTATAGCCGGGAAAGGTCAGCTCCGCGGTGCGAAACGGAAAATCGTTTTCGAAGACAGGAGCGATGTAGGCTCCCGTGCGGTTCAGATCAAAGCTGACCAGAAATGAACGGTAGCGGTGCGTCAGGCTGATGCCGAAAAGATGCTTCGGAATGACGTACTCCGGCTGCAAGCCGCGGCCGATCACAAAGCGATCGCTGTTCGTGTAGGTATACGAGGCTCGCAGGTTGCCATTTCGCCACGGTGCGGCTTCCAGATAGGTCTCAAGGCCGCGCGAAAAACCTCCCGGTCGGTTCTCGTAGCCACTAAACCGGCCCAACCCGAGGGGATCGACGCCGAAAAAGTTGTTGAAGGCCACCACCCGTTTGAGGTGCGTGTAAAAGTAAGTCGCGCCGAATCGCGCGCGATCTTTCGCGACGCGCTGGTCAAAACCCAGGTCAAAACTGATCGACTGCTCGGCGCGCAAAGTTGGATCGCCAAAGCGCTTAAAACCCAGACTCGAAAAAGTGCCCTGTCCGAATCTTTCAAATAGCGAAGGCGCGCGAAAGCCATTGCCCACATGGCCACGGACTTTGGTGTCCGACGAACGAAAGAAGTAAGCCACCGAACCGTCACCTGTCAGGGAACGTTCGGGCTTAATCGCTCCGAGCGAGCCGGGCCGGTCCGCAGCGCGAATACTGAAGTATTGACCGCGAGCGCCCACGGAAATCTGCAAACGATCATTCAACAGAAAAATCTGGTCTTGTCCGAACAGCGCGAAGGTGCGCTGGCGATCGGTCGTGTTGTTAACCAGGCTAAACGACGGAATGGACGACTGGAAGATCGACTCTCCTTCGTACTCGAAGCCGGCCGTGGCCAGATTGTGGCCGCCCAGACTCAGGTTGGCCCTCGCATCGAGCGTGTCGGTCTTTCCATTGTTGAAGCCGGCGAAGGCGAAGTCGCCGAAAGGGTAGAACTGGGCGAACTTTGGATCGATGCGCGGGCCGTTATAGTTGCGCCGTTGGTTGCCGACATGCTGATAGGCGATGGAATACGACAGCTTGTCATTTACCTGTTGAGACAATCTTACGGAACCGACCAGCACGCGATTGCGACGGCCCTCATCGGGGTTGTTGAAGTCGCTGTGAAAGGTTGTGCCATCGACCGCCCCGGGAAATGTGCCGCCAGTAAATGCCGCCCGCAGAGCAAAAGGACTGTCGTTAATACGGCCGTTCGCGATCGTGCCATAAAAGTTGGCGCTGATCATTACCGTAGGCGTGACATTGAATTGAAACCGCCCGACGCCCACCGTGTTGCCGTATTCATCATTGCCGTCGACGCCGTGCCGCACGTCCAGACGCGTGAGGCCAAAACTGTAACCGGCGTGTTTGCCCAATCCGCCGGCGCCGCGCAGCCGTTCACGAAACAACGCCAGGCCTCCGCCGTCAAAGCCAAATTCAAAATGCGATCGCCCACTGCCGGTCTTTGGCACCAGGTTGATGACCCCGCCGATCGCATTCGTGCCATAAATCGACGAGCCCGACCCACGGAGGACTTCGACTCGATCAAGGTCTGCGGGCAGCAAATCCGGAATCACCACCACCGCCGAACCGTTGATGTCCGACGCATCGCGCACACGCAACCCATCGAGCAGGATCGCAGTATCAAAGTTTCGCAGCCCGCGCATCCTGACTGAGGTTAAGGCCCCAATCGATCCTTGCTGCTGCACCCGGATTCCGGGCGTGCCGCGGAGGCTCTCAGGCAGAGTCAACTCGCGCCTGGCTTCAATGGATTGATCGTCAAGCACGGTGACGGCCTTTGAAATTTCGTCAATCCGCTGAGCCGTCCCAGTGGCGGTTACGACTACGGTTTCGTTGACAGCTTCGACAGAAAGCTTAACGTCGTTTGAGACCGATTGGCCGCGCGTTACGTGCAAAGCGTTCGCGAAAGTAGCAAAACCGCTCGCCTTGATCTCAACAGCGTAATCGCCAGGCGCAACGTTCCGGAACGAATAAGCGCCGTTGTCATCGCTCGTCGCGAATAGTTGCGCACCGCTTCGCGAGCGCAAACTGACTTCGGCGCCGGCGATAGCAGCGCCTCGCTGATCGGATATGCGTCCGGTGATTGAGGATGGATTTTGTGCGAAAGCGCACATCGATAGAGCTAGGATAGTAAGAAATGCCCTCCAACCGCGAAGCGGTTGAGTAACAAAGCCCAGGGTTGCCGCTGGGCGGCTACCCTGGGTACGCATTCCTTGATGTCTCGCAACCCCAAAGGGGTTGCGACGGTTTTTCTTTCCTGGAGATCCCGCGATAGTCGCGCAACTGCCACCGCGGAATATCGTCCACTTCGGCTTTTCCGAAACCCCGTTGGGGTTGCGTCCATTACCTTCGAAAGATCCCGGGGTAGTGGCTGCGCGACAACCCTGGACTTTGTTGCACAAGCGCTTCGCGGTTGTCTTTGGAATCGTTGCAAAGCTCGAAACAAACGAATGACTCTTCTTCCAAACTTCTGTACTTTTCATTTTAGCTTCTCCTGCCCGTCGCAGTGCGAGCTTGAAGTGATTGGCGAGCAGATTTCCTGACTCACGGTTGTGATTCCTTCGAATCGCCAACCCTCCGCGCCTTCCCACGCTTTCGCGCAGTGGCTAAAGCCTGCGGAGTGTTGTCGCCGCTTACAGTTGCGCGGGCAGTGGCGGCTTTACACCGCCTTCCCTGTCTCGCCTCTCAACGGTTGATGTTGCCCAACAAACTTCAGTCTGTCGGCTTTGGGTTCTTAGTGGCACAGACTTCAGTCTGTGATTCCAACTGTCATTCCATTCTTCTCAAGAAAAATCACAGACTGAAGTCTGTGCCACTTAACACCTCACTAAATGCACCGGTGTAATCCTCGGCGCGCCCGAGATCGGATGCGCGTCAACCAGCACCTCTAAATCAAAAACTTTTCTCAATAGCTCCGGCGTAAATATTGACCGCGGAGGTCCGGCGGCGATCTCGCGACCGTCTTTTAAGAGCATCACCTGATCTGCAAATTCCGCCGCCAGGTTGACATCGTGCGTGACGACTATTGCCGCGCTTTCCTGAGCGTCACAGCGGCCGCGCACCAATCTCAACATTGTTGCTTGATGGGCCAGATCGAGATTGGCGGTCGGCTCGTCCAGCAGAAATATTTTAGCTTCCGTCGCCAGCGCCCGCGCCACCACTGCCCGCTGGCGTTCGCCGCCGGACAATTCATTCATCAGACGCGTCTCAAAGTCTTCGAGTTCCGTTTCGCGTAGGATGCGGCGCGCAACCTCGACATCCTGCTCAGTCTCCCAGCCCCAGGCGCTCGACCAGGCGTAGCGGCCGCCCAGCACAAACTCCATCACGGTTACCGGGAAGCGCATCTCTGCTTCCTGCGCAACCACCGCGATGCGCCGCGCGACCGCTCGCCGTGCGTAAGACTGCACTGGTCGACCGTCAAGTAGAACTTCGCCGCGAGTTAAGGGAACGCTGTGGTTGAGCGCCCGCAGCAAAGTTGACTTGCCCGCGCCGTTGGGGCCGATGATCGCGATCAGCTCACCCGGTCGGGCTCGCAAGGACACGTCGACGACTGCGCCGCGCTCCCCATAGTTCACCGTAATGTTCTTCGCTTCGAGCATAAAGTGGCACAGCCTTCAGTCTGTGATTTTCTCCGTTTAGCGGCGGCCTGCTGCCCGCCCTGTAACGTAGACAGTCATCCTTGTTTAGACGGCGGACTTGTCCGCCATACTCCCGACGTCAGCCGGACAAGTCCGGCTTCTAAACCGCTCGCGAAGACGCGTAACAATCGCGAAGGCGGGCGGTAGCCCGCCTCTAAACGGGTGCGCAACCCACGAGTGCGCAAGTTGACAACTTGCGCTACCCCTTCTTCAGCAGATAAATAAAAAGCGGCGCTCCAATCAGCGCGGTGATTGCGCCTACGGGCAATTCGCGCGGCGCAATGATCGTGCGCGCAACTGTGTCGGCGACAATAACGAACGCTGCACCGGCCAAAGCCGACGCGGCAATCACTACCCGGTTGTCGCTTCCGAAAGAGAGTCGTACCAGGTGCGGCACCACCAGACCGACGTAACCGACCGATCCGCTCGAGGCCACCGACGCACCGACCAGCAGGCTCGCGGCAATGAACACAGTCAAACGCACCCGGCCAACCTCGACACCCAGATCGAAAGCGTCGCGCTCTCCCAACATCATCAGGTTCAGCGAACGCGCATTCATTACCAGGACTCCGACGCCGATCGCCGCGGCGATAAAAGCGATCGCCAGTAGATTCGTCGTGGTTCCCGAAAGGTCGCCCAACAACCAGAAGGTGAACGAGCGTATTCGCGTCGCATCCATCAGCGTGGTGATAAACACGATCGCGGAGGAAAGAAACGTCGTCACGATCACGCCCGCGAGTATCAAGCGTTCTGGCGTCGCGCCCGCGCGTCCGCGCGCGAGTTGGTAAACCACGAGCGTCGCGATCAATGCCCCAGCGGAAGCCATCACGGGCCGGCTCCATTCGTGCGCGCCGAAAAACACGAGGGCCGTCATCGTGCCCACCGCCGCGCCATTCGAAACGCCCAATAAATAAGGCTCAGCCAGCGGGTTGCGCAGCAGCGCCTGATAGCCGGCGCCCGCCGCCGCCAGACACATTCCGACCGCTCCAGCCAGAAGAATTCGCGGCAGTCGCAGATCAAAAAGAATCGCCTGTTGTTCGGAAGAGAGTCCGCATTTCGATCCGCCCGTCAGGGCACAGAGTGAAGCTGAGAGTGGGAGACGCTGGCTGCCAACCAGCGCGGCGATCACCGCGATCACGGCAAGCAGGAGCAGCAGGCCACCACAGATCAAAAGAGTGCGACCGACCGTCGCTCGTCCTGATTCGTTTGATCGCGGGCCTGTCACTTAAACGCCTCCGGATGCAGCGCTCGGGCCATCTCTTCCAAGCCGTCCACCAGCCGCGGACCGGGTCGCGAAAGATGATCGTCGTTGATTTTGTAAACCCGATTGTTCAGAGCGGCCGGAGAGTTCTTGAGCGACGCAGCTACCGTCGAATTCGCATTTCCCATCGAGCCGCCGCTCGGCAAAATGATCGCGTCAGGTCGCGCGGCCAGGGCCGCTTCGTCGCTGTATCGCGGGAACGCGCCGGAAACATCGGCCGTCACCGACCCGCCGCCGGCGCGCCGCACCAGATCGGTCAGGTACGATTCGCGGCCGATGGTGTAGAGCGGTTCGCCAGAGACTTGATAGAAAACCGCGACCGGGTTTGTTCCTTTGATCCTTGCTTCCACGGAAGTGGTGCGACGGCGCAGATCAGCAACCAGGCTCGCGGCCTGTTCGTGTGTGCCGAATAAATCTCCTAACGTCGCAATCGATCGAAAAACTTCTTCCAGGCTGCGCGGGTTGGTCACATAGACGGCAATCTTTTGCTCATCGAGTTGCTTGGTGAAGGCCTCGAGTTGGGATGCGGTAGATACTAAAACGATCTGCGGCTTGAGAGCGATGATGCGTTCGATGCTCGGGTGTATGGTGTCGCCAACCTTCGCTACGCTTTTCGCCGGTGCCGGATAATCGCAGTACTCGGTATCGCCAACCAGGCGATCGCCGGCGCCAACTGCATACACGATCTCTGTTAGGTTGGGCGCAAGCGAAACGATGCGATCGATATGCGTGGCAAGCTGGACACGCCGGCCGGCTTCGTCGGTGACTTCGCGGGTTGCGGCGGCTGAGGTTTGCTTTTGACGATCGAAGCAGGACGACGTTCCGAGCACGATCAGCATCGCGATCGACAAAACTTGGAGTGCTACAGCAAGCGCAGCGCGACGCCGCTTTGGATCTCTCGGTGAATCCAAAGCGCCACCGTTGTCGGCGCACTCCAAAGTTAGCTGAAAAGAAAAAATCCCGTCACCTTTTTCTGCCACGCGTATGCGACAGGCTGGCGACGGGATCTTTTCTGAGAAGAGTATTCCCACGGCGGCCTGAACACCCTTGCGCGAGGCGTTCTCAAGCTGCAAACAGCGTCCGGGCAGGTCTCCTGGCTTTTGCATCGTCGCTTCAAAGGCGACGATCTTCACAGTGGCGCGACCGCGCGGGAATTTCACCCGCTTCCCTATTCTTCCCGCTCGACGCGGGACACCCAAACGCATTTAAAAGAACTGAACTTCGATTGAAAGCGCACGTTAACACGCGTTCCTCGTGAAGTCAAAAATGTTCAAGCTGCTGGGAGCGCGGACGTCCCGTCCGCACAGCGCACAAAGTTCGCTCGTGTCTCTTGATCAGCAAAGGCGCTTCGGGCTCAGGGCGGACGGGACGTCCGCGCTCCCAGCAATCGGTTGACAGGTTGACCTGAGCATTGGGTGGGTGATACTGAAAGGGTAAAGGAGAAACATCAATGCATCCACGACTGGAAGAAGTCCTTGATTACCTGGATTCGGAGCGAGCCGCATTGTCCGAGGCAGTCGAGCTCGTGCCAACCGAACTGCGCGACCAACCGCCCGGCCCGGATCGCTGGTCCGTGGCGCAGGTTCTGCAACACCTGATCATCATCGAGAAGCGTATTGGGATGGGCTTGACGAAATGGGTCGCGGACGCGCGCGCCGCAGGACTGAGGCCGGAGCTCGAAACCTCCTCAGTGCTAAACAGCGTCGACCTGGCTCTGATTGTCGACCGCAGCCGCCGCCGAACCGCGCCCGAGGAAGTGGCGCCTAACCGCGAGCTCGACGCGGCGTCGGCCTGGACGGCGTTGGAGCAGGCGCGGGCCGCTCTACGCGCCGGCGCGTTGGCGGGCGACGGTCTGGCGTTGGGCGATGTTGTCCAACCGCATCCGGTGCTTGGTCCGATCAATCTGTATCAGTGGCTGCTATTCGTTGGCGGTCATGAGGCGCGGCATACAGGCCAGGTACGCGAGATCGCCGCCGAGTTGAAAGCCGGGGCGAACGCAGCGACGAGCGCGATCTAGAAGTCCCCTGGAAAAACATTTCACGCGCGGAGCGCGGACATCCCTGTCCGCCAGCGTGCAAAGCACGCTCAGTCCAAGCCGATCGCATTCAAAAAAGCGTTCGCGCTCCGTCCGTTCCGAATGCTTGGAATGCCGCATGGTGAAGATTCATCGCCAGCTGCTATGTCCGGCAAGGTCAGTCGTTGGTGATACGACCTAATCCGATCCACTGAACCACACGAAACGACACGAACCGGAGACTTTGGTTGGTGTGGATTCGTGGATCGCTTTTCTGCTTTCATCGATATCATCACCAAGCTTTGCCATGCGCCACTCCGGTCAAGTAAGATTCCCGCTGCACTTCAAACCGAAGATTATCTCAGGAGCCGATGATCAAAACCGTCGAATGGACGAACGAAGGTGTGCGCATGCTGGACCAGCGTCTGCTGCCCACCGAAGAGAAGTATTTAATGCTGCGGTCGTACGAAGAAGTGGCCGATGCGATCAAGAAGATGGTCGTACGTGGCGCGCCGGCGATCGGCGTTTCCGCCGCCATGGGCCTGGCACTCGGAGCCAGCCAGTCGGTGGGTACTTCGGTAGCGGATCTGGAATACGACTTCAAATACATGTCCAAAGTCATGGCAGCCACCCGGCCCACCGCGGTGAACCTCTTCTGGGCGATCGAACGCATGCGCAGCGCGCTCTTGAAAGCAAAAGACGAGACTACAAACGTCGAAGAGATCAAGAAGCGTCTGGTCAACGAAGCGCTGGCGATCTTCAATGAAGACATCGAATCAAACCGCGCGCTGGGAAAATTTGGCGGTGAGCTAATTGCCGACGGCGCGACGGTGCTGACGCACTGCAATGCTGGAGCATTGGCGACCGCCGGAGACTATGGCACGGCGTTGGGTGTAATTCGCGGCGCGATCGACGCCGGTAAACGTGTCGCCGTGATCGCGGACGAGACTCGGCCGTTTTTGCAGGGCGCGCGCCTGACCGCCTGGGAGTTGGCGCAGGACAATATTCCTGTCACTGTGATCACCGATAACATGGCCGGTCACATAATGAAGCAAGGCAAAATCGATTGTGTAGTGGTGGGCGCCGATCGCATCGCGGCCAATGGCGATGCGGCCAATAAGATCGGAACGTACATGGTGGCCGTCCTGGCGAAGCAACACAACATCCCCTTCTATGTTGCCGCGCCCATGTCCACCGTAGATTTCAATACGCCTACAGGTGAAGAGATTCCAATCGAAGAGCGCGGCGCCAAGGAAGTCACGCACATTGGCGATCATCAACTAACTCCGGACGGCGTAGACGTTCATAACTTTGCTTTCGATGTCACCCCCCACGAATTCATCGCCGCGATCATCACCGATCGGGGAGTCGCCAGGGCCCCTTATACTGAAAGCCTCCGCAAGCTGGCGACGACGCGCTTGGCGTACGCGCCCTAGAGCCGGAGCAGCCGCGCTATGGCATCTGATATCAACTCGCAAACTTTCTCTCTGCCAACTAACTTGTCTCAGGCCGTGGAGGCGACTCTCGAGGACTGGCGTGCGGCCGGCAAGGTCCGCAAGCTTTGGGCGCGCGATCCTTCGTTGTGGACCAGCCGCGATGAAGACAAATGGCTGGGCTGGCTGGATATCGTCGCTGAACAACAAAGGAACGTCCGGCGCTTCACAAACTTTGCCGCCGAAGTAAGAGACGCAAAGTTTTCGCATGTGTTGCTTCTAGGGATGGGAGGATCGAGCTTGTGCCCAGAGGTGATGCGCGAATCGTTTGGCAAGATCGACGGCTTTCCGGAGCTGCACGTGCTCGACTCAACCGATCCCGCCCGGATCAGGTCGATCGAAAGCAGCATTGATCTCGCGAACACGCTATTCATTGTTTCGAGCAAGTCAGGCACGACGCTCGAGCCGAATATTTTCAAACAATATTTTTTCGAGCGAGTTCGACAGGTTGTCGGCGACGACGAAGTTGGTAATAGATTCATCGCGATTACCGATCCCGGGTCAAAGCTTCGGCAGGCGGCGGAGAGCGATCGCTTCCGAAAGATTTTCCTGGGCGTGCCCGCCATCGGCGGGCGCTACTCGGCGCTTTCTGATTTCGGCCTGGCGCCGGCGGCCGCTACTGGCATCGACGTCGTAAAGCTTCTCGATCGCACCAGCAAAATGGTCGACGCTTGCGGGCCGGAAGTGCCGCCGCTGAATAACCCGGGAGTCATTCTCGGTGCGGTCCTCGGTGTCGCCCACGGTCAACATCGAGACAAGGTTACGATCATCGCGTCGCCGGCGATATACGATCTCGGCGCGTGGTTGGAACAATTGCTGGCCGAGTCAACCGGCAAAAATGGCAATGGTTTGATCCCAGTCGATCGCGAGTCGCTGGGGCCTCCAGACGCGTACGGCGCGGACCGGCTGTTTGTCTATTTGAGATTGGAAGCTGAGCCGAATTCGGCGCAGGATGCGGCCACCGACGCTCTCAAACGCGCCGGTCAACCGGTCGCGCAGATCTCGATAACGGATGTCTACAATCTGGGTCAGGAATTCTTTCGCTGGGAAATCGCGACCGCGGTGGCGGGCTCGATCATCGGCATCAATCCTTTCGATCAGCCCGACGTGGAAGCCAGTAAAGTGGCCACCAAAAAGCTCACCGAAGAATACGAGCGCAGCGGTTCGCTGCCGGCTGAGACTCCGATGTTTGAAGCCGAGGGCGTCAAGCTGTTCGCCGATGATAAGAATGTCCGTGCTTTGAATGGAGCGGTTGGCGATCGTTCCTTGAGTGGGTATTTGAAAGCTCATCTGGATCGTTTGAAGTCGGGTGACTACTTTGCGCTGCTGGCTTATGTCGAGATGAACGGCGCGCACGAACAGACTTTGCAGTCGGCTCGTCAGGCGGTGCGGGATCACAAACGCGTCGCCACTTGTCTGGGATTCGGGCCGCGCTTTCTGCACTCGACCGGGCAGGCTTACAAAGGTGGACCAAACAGTGGCGTGTTCCTGCAAATCACTTGCGATGATGCTGTCGATCTGCCGGTGCCCGGACAGAAATACACATTCGGAATTGTGAAGGCAGCACAAGCCCGTGGCGATTTCGAGGTGCTGGCCGACTGCGGACGTCGGGCTTTACGCGTGCATCTGCCTGCAGAGGTTTCAGCGGGCCTGGCTAGACTGGACGAGGCTGTGAAGGCAGCATTGGTTTGAAGATTTCTCAGTGGTTCTCTGTGGTCCTCCGTGCCTCTGTGGTGGTGAATGATGATTAACCACAGAGACGCAGAGGGCAACAGAGGTTGTACAGAGAATTTCAGAGAGGATCAAAGATGCAACTGGGAATGATTGGGCTGGGCCGGATGGGCGCGAATATGGTGCGCCGACTGATGGGCGGCGGCCATGCGTGTGTCGTCTGGGACGTTAATCCGAACAACGTGAAGCAACTCGCCGGGGAAGGCGCGACCGGCGCCGAGTCACTCGACGATTTCATCGCGAAGCTGACGAAGCCGCGGGCGATTTGGATCATGGTGCCCGCGGGCGACGCGACGGAAAAGACGGTGACCGATCTGGCCGCGCGGATGGACAGCGGCGACATCATCATCGATGGCGGGAACTCTTATTTCAAAGACGACGCCCGTCGCGCCATCGCCTTGCGCGACAAAGGCATCAACTATGTCGACGTGGGAACCAGCGGCGGCGTGTGGGGATTAGAGCGTGGCTACTGCATGATGATCGGCGGGCCGCAAGAAACTGTTCGCCATCTCGATCCAATCTTTAAAACGCTGGCACCCGGCCGCGGTAACATCTCGCGCACGCCCGGACGTGAAGAAACTAGCGGCACCGTCGAAGACGGCTATCTCTATTGTGGCCCCTCTGGCGCAGGCCATTTTGTGAAGATGGTCCACAACGGCATCGAGTACGGCTTGATGCAGGCTTACGCAGAGGGCTTCGACATTTTTCACAACGCCAACAAAAAGGATTTGCCGGAAGAGCATCGCTACGATCTCAACGTCGCGGACATAGCCGAAGTCTGGCGGCGCGGCAGTGTCGTATCGTCATGGCTGCTCGATCTGACAGCGATGGCTCTGGTCGAAGATTCAGAACTGGCCGGCTATAGCGGCTTCGTTCAGGATTCGGGCGAAGGGCGATGGACGATCATGGCCGCAATCGAAGAGGCCGTGCCGGTCGAAGTACTCAGCGCGGCGCTGTATACCCGCTTTCGTTCCCGGCAGGAGCACACGTTCGCGGAAAAGATTCTGTCCGCAATGCGCCAAAAGTTTGGCGGGCATTTGGAACCGCGGGCAAAGAGTTAGTGAATTTCTGGATTCGCTTTATGCAGCTTTCGTGTCGCTTCGTGTGATTTCGTGGATCGAGTCTCTTCCACGGAGGACAATCCACGAAATCACACGAAAAGTCACTAGACACAGAAGTCGTCGCCTGGCCTTCTTTCATTACCTATGATGTCATCACAGGAAATCGAATCGCAGACCGTCGAAACACCGCACACTTCCCCGCCGTGCGTCCTCGTAATCTTTGGCGCGGCCGGCGATCTCACCAAGCGGAAGCTAATCCCCGCTTTATACAATCTCAAGAAAAGCAACCTGTTGCCCGATAATTTCGCCGTCATCGGCGTCGCCCGCGCAGTCATGGACGATGAGGAGTTCAGAAGACGACTCCATGATGATCTGCACGAGTTCGCCTCGGAAGATATCAATCCCGACGCCTGGCAATGGTTGGCAGAACGTTTGTATTACTTGTCAGGTGATTTCGATGACGACCAAACTTTCGTGCGGCTAAAAGAACGGCTGGGTACGATCGACGCGGAACGAAAAACCCAGGGCGACTACTTTTTCTATTTGGCCACTGCGCCCGATTACTTTGCGCCCGTAGTGCAACGCCTGGGGTCAGTTGGGCTGACTCGTGCAGAAGAAGATCACTGGCGGCGGGTCGTGATCGAAAAACCCTTTGGTCGTGACCTGGAGTCAGCCCGAAAACTTAATCAGGACCTCAAGGAGATCCTGAACGAGAACCAGATTTATCGCATCGATCACTACCTCGGCAAAGAAACCGTCCAGAACATTTTGGTCTTTCGTTTTGCTAACGGAATCTTTGAGCCTATCTGGAACCGGCGTTACATCGACAGCGTGCACATTACCGCCGGCGAGAAGGTCGGGGTCGAACAACGCGGCGGGTATTATGAAACAGCCGGCACGTTGCGCGACATGGTGCCGAACCATTTGCTGCAGTTGGTGACGCTGACCGCAATGGAGCCGCCGGTTTCTTTTAAGGCCAACGCCGTCAGGGATGAGCAAACAAAAATCCTGCACGCCATTCAATGTCCCACTACGGAAGAGGCTGGCCGGCGCGCAGTCCGCGGCCAATATGACGCCGGCGTGATCGATGGCCAGCCGGTGCCGGCATATCGCGACGAACCCAATGTCGCTCCCGATTCAAAAGTGGAAACTTTCGTCGCGCTTAAACTTTTGATCGACAACTGGCGCTGGGCCGACGTGCCGTTCTACTTGCGCACCGGCAAACGCCTCGCGGCGCGCGACACGGAAATCACTATCAGGTTCAGGCGCGCGCCGTTCGTGCTGTTTCGTGATACACCGGTGGATCGACTCTCAAGCAATCGCCTCGTCCTGCACATTCAACCGGATGAAGGCGTCACCGTCCGGTTTGGCGCCAAGATCCCCGGACCAATTATGAAAATTGGCGCGGTCGAAATGGATTTTGATTACGAAGAATATTTTGGAGATACGCCCAGCACCGGGTACGAACGTCTCTTACACGATTGCATGATGGGAGATGCGACGCTGTTTCAGCGCGCCGATCAGGTCGAAGCCGCCTGGGCTGTGGTGGCGCCAATTCAAGCTGCCTGGACTGCTCAACCGGCTGATTTACCTAAGTACAAAGCCGGAACCTGGGGACCGAGGGAAGCGGACGAGTTGCTGGAACGTGACGGGCGAGAATGGGAACAGACCCACGACATTCACGAGAAGAAATAGTTCGCGAGAATTTCGAATGAATTTTTTAGCTCGGTTAGAGATCAAGCTTTAGCTCGCGCCTTTAATCAGCATCCCAAAAGTTGAACTCTGAGCCTACTCGGCGGGTTGATAACGTTGAGTGCGGTGGGCACGCCGCCAACCTGGTTTTTGATTAAATCGCTTCTCATGACGCTCAACGCAATCCCAGCACGCGTAGTGCGGCCGATTGTCCGGGCCGAGCGACTCGACAACATGGGTGGTTTCGCGATCACAACGTTCGCAGCGATGAATTCTGAGATGTTCGACGCTCATTGATTTGCCTCAAGAATTTCTATTATGTGCTTTTGTTTGATGAAGACCAATCCCAGCGTCACGCTCGGCGTTCAGTTTGGAATTTGATTCGTGCTGATGCTGGGAGGGCGGATGTCCCGTCCGCACGGCTGGAGTCGCGAAGTCGTCTTTCCTCGCAATAGAACCTTACCGACTAATCAGTTCGCGCTTCGCGCTCAGTGCGGACGAGCCGGCCGCGCTTCCAGCATATGGGACCTTCCTGACCTCAGCCTTCCAGGACGCCGCGGTATGAAAGCTCTCCATTTACGATTCGTGCTGCTGAGGTAAATGGATGAGGTTCTGATTTTCCCGCCGCCATAATGTGGATGACTTCCACGTCTTTCGCTTTTAGATAATCCGAGATCAAGCTGCGGTGGCAGCGCCACCAAACAGCTTCGGCGCACATAATGGCCGTCCGCCGCTCGCGCGCGACCTCCAACAACCGTCTAATTCCGTCTCGAAATGCATCCGTTTCCATATAGTCCGCATAACCGCGAAACGCTTTGTTCCGCCAAGCCATATTATATGAATCCGGTAAAGCGCGGCGGTGGCCGCCGAGTTTGGGAAAATGCTGGTACTGGATTCCGGCTTCGGTCAGTGAAGCCTGTAATTGCTCCCGGTTAAAGTGCGGATAACGTTTGGATCCGGGAAAGCTGCGCACATCAACGAGGCCCTTGATCTCGAAGGATCGGAGCGAATCGATAAAGTCTTCGAGAGGACGGGTAGAGTGACCGAAGGTCCAGATTTCGAGTTTATTCTTGCGCATCATCCTGGCTTCACCGGGATTCGTTCAATCAGACTTTTACACTTTGCGCGACATCGCGCAAGCGCAGCGTTTTTCAACGACGTGAATCTTTAGAAAACAAAATAAGTCTTGACAGTCATAGATCGCCGATAGTATAAGGCGCCTGTCCCAAGACTTCTTGTTCGATGCGCCGCGCGGCGCGTACTCACAAACCAAGGCGACATCGCTGCATTCCCAACTGGTTGGTTGCGCAGCCGCCATGATCAATCAGAAAGTTCAACTTTTGTGCCCGCGACTTAGTTAGGGGTCAACCAACTGTTAAAGCAATGGGTGGGTCTCCTGTTTGTGATATCGGAGGATCGGCTCAATCACCGGAAGTCAGGAAGGCTAAACGTAACGCGAGGCCCGCTCTGAGGGTCATCAACTTTGATCGGAAAATGGAGGATGATATGTCGCTAAGGAAAACTAACCATCGCGCCGTGGTGATGCGTTTACTTAAGGCCATTTGTTTCACGTTGGTTGTTTGCGGCTGTTCAGCCGCGGTCAAAGGACAATCTCAATCCGATGTTAAAGTTTATCTGACGCCGGTAGATCCAAAAGTTATCTCTGATGTCTTCGGTAAAAGAATTGCTGAAAGATTTATAGCGATTCAGATCACTGTCACTAATGGCAATGCCGATTATCAATATCTGGTTCAGGACATCTCTTTGGATTTTAAGGATGTCTACGTTGGGCCACCCCTGCCGGCAGGCGCCGTAAACCGCAGCGTACCGCCTTACACTCTGTCCTCCCTTTCACTGTCGCTACTTCGCGGAGTGGCTGAGAAAGGACAGGGTCAAGACAAGAGAAACAAGATCTTGCGCCTGTTCCGTGCAGTTGGGACGATCGCCGGTGGTTTGGTTGGCGTCGTGGGCTTCGGACCCTCCTTCGCGGAAGCCGTTGCAGTCTTCAACGGGCCGGTTATCAATTCGTATAGCGAAGCCTTCCCCGATTATACGATCAATCAGATGAACCGGCTGAATGATAATGCTTACGAACCGAATACTCTTATCCCAAAACAGCAGGCCAAAGTGCTCGTCGCTTTCGTGCCTCAGGCCCTCTTCCTGACCAGCCAACAACGGAAGGACTTTTGGAACGAGCCAATGGTTCTGTTTAAGGAAATCGATCTTAGAAGGACCGACGCGTTCGTGAAAGGCAACTTCATTGCTAACGTCAATAATCTCCCCCCGTTCGTTACTGCCGTTCAAATTGATCCAGGTGAGATGCTGAATTTCCAGGCCAATCAACCCGTCGTCAAGGGTTATATCAGTGGGAGATTCTTGAGCGGGACAACCGTCAATCTGCTACCTACGCGAAAGGGTCTCAGTCTCGCACTTGATGGGCCGCCAACCGATACCAGAGTCAACTTCATTATCAACTCTACCAAACCCGTACCACCTGACACGCCCTTAAGCTTTCGGATAACGAACAATCAAGGGATTCAGGTTGAGGGGGCGTCGGTCGCATACATGCCCGTCAAAGCAACACTCACGGGAGCTCCAGCACCAGCGACCGGGGCCAAAGGCGCGACGGTGAAAGTAACGCTTACGGGCACCGGCTTTATTCCTGATGTCACGAGAGTCCTGACCACGAGCGGAACGGGCGTGACTATTTCGTCGGTTAATGTGACCGGGGGCACCACTCTCGAGGTTACGCTGGATATCGACGCCGGAGCATCGTCCGGTCCTCATGCCTTAGCAGTAGATAACGGCTCTGGCTTGAGCAACGCGGTAACTTTCACCGTACCTTGAGATAGCTACAAAACCATCTTTAGAACCTTCGAAATGAACAAAAGGAGTTTGGGTGATGGACAATAACAACAACGAAAATGAAGTGGACAACCGGCCAAGTGCTCATGGCAGCCAAGGCGAGGAACGGCCAAGTGCTCATGGCAGTCAAGACGAGGAACGGCCAAGTGCTCATGGCAGTCAAGACGAGGAACAGCTAAGTGCTCAGGGCAGTCAAGACGAGGAATGACCAACGCTTTGAGCATTGTATTAGTGCTATCAGCGAGCCAACGAGTGTAGATCTCTTCCGTGAACTAGAACCATGGCCAGACAAGAAGAGCCCCGGCAAGAGACCGCCAACGCCACCTCGCTGTTCGCCAACGCATATGACCGAGCAGAAGAGCATAGAGGAGAAGAACAATGCCAGCATTAAAACAAGGTTCCTCAGGGCCCGACGTAACCAGCCTGCAGCAGAAACTGAAAGACCTTGGGTTTGATCCGAACGGTGTCGACGGAAATTTTGGTCCCGGCACCACAGCCGCAGTCATTGCTTTTCAGCAAAGCAAAGGGTTGCAGGCCGACGGCGCTGCGGGTCCAGCGACCTTGGCCGCTCTACAAAGCGGTGAAGGCTCGGACGCCACAACCGGTAATGGTTCGGCGGGCGCTAACGCGGGAAATACTGGCGGCAGTCCAGACAGCGCGTTGAACCTCGCCGGCCTTACGGGGAAAGTTCCGGATCAGGTGGTAGCACAGATTCCCGAAACTGCTCGCGAGTTCGGTGTCACTACGAATCTGCGACTGGCTCACTTCCTGGCCCAGTGCGCCCTCGAGTCAAATAACTTCACTGCGACCGTAGAAAATCTAAATTACCGGGCAGCGCGTCTGATGGAAGTATTTCCAAAATACTTCCGCGGTGTAGACCCGGCGGCATATGCCAACAACCCAGCGAAGATTGGCAGCCGAGTCTATGCGAACCGGATGGGTAATGGTGATGAAGCTTCCGGAGACGGATTCAAATTCCGTGGCCGAGGCTATATCCAACTGACGGGTAAGAACAACTACACCAGCTTTTCAGCTTTTGTCGGTGAAGACTGCGTAGCTAACCCTGATTTGGTAGCGACCAAGTATCCTCTGGCCTCGGCCGCCTTCTTCTTCAAGTCGAATAACATTTGGGCCATCTGTGATAGAGGCGCAGACGACGGCACCGTGACGCAAGTCACTAAGGCCGTGAATGGCGGGACCCACGGTCTGGCAGAAAGAATTCAGAACTTTAAGAAATTCATGCAGGCACTAAGCTAAATATGAAAAGGGTATTTAGCTTTACTGTCAGGAATTGTTAACCAAAGCACACGGTAAAGGAGAAAGCATGCCGGTATTGAAAAAAGGATCCAGCGGTCCGGACGTGACTGCACTGCAACAGAAGCTGAAGGATTTAGGTTTCGATCCCAAAGGTGTCGACGGAAATTTCGGCGGGGGTACTGAAGCCGCGGTGATTGCTTTCCAGGAAGCCAACGGGCTCGACGTGGATGGTAAGGTCGGGCCAAACACGCGTGCGGCTTTGCAGCTAGACGACGCCGACGCCGGTAGTGCGGGCGACACGACCGACGCGGACGGCGGCGCAGACGCTGGCGGTGACGCAACAGGCGGGGTGACCGCTGCCATCGCGTCCAAGATGTTCCCCGGAACGCCGATCAGCAATATCGAGCAGAATCTTCCTTTTGTCCTCCAAGCCCTAAACGATGCCGGCCTGGGTGACAAGGACATGATCTTGATGGCGCTCGCAACCATTCGCGCCGAGACCGGAAACTTTACGCCACTGAGCGAATTCCAATCAAAATTCAACACGCCGCCGGGAGGCCCACCTTTCAGTCTGTATGACAACAGAAAAGACCTGGGTAATCAGGGGCCGCCCGATGGTGCGAACTTCAAAGGGCGTGGCTACATTCAGCTAACCGGCCGCTTCAATTTCCTGGAGCACGGCAAGGCCATAGGTTTGGGGACTCAATTGATCGACAATCCGCAGCTCGCGAACCAGCCGGATATTGCCGCTAAACTTTTGGCCAGCTTTCTCAAGAGCAAAGAGCAGAAGATTAGAAATGCTCTGGCCCAAGACGACTTGAAGACGGCACGCAAATTGGTAAACGGTGGGATTCACGGGCTGGAAGAATTCAAGAACGCTTTCAACACCGGAAAGAACCTAATACCGTAAGTCTCTCAGGTCCGAGAAGCTGGTTTCCGCCCTAATGCCGCGGCTCTTCATGAAGTGTGCCGCGAATCAAACGAAATGCGAGGACGAAGGCTTTGCGGCGTCGCAAGCAAACTATTTACAGGAGACAACTATGGACATCAACACACAACTCCCCGAAAGCGGCACCGGTTTTGTGACTAACAACCGCGGCGCCAATGGCGAATTTCAATTCGGACAACAATCAAGTATCGATACGGCCATCGCGGTGGCCGCAGCGTGGGACGGTCTTCATTCCGGGCATCCCTTTTCAATCGGTCAGATTTCAAAAAAAGGCGGGGGCCCGATGCCGCCGCACAAGTCCCACAAGCTGGGCGTGGACATTGATGTGAGACCGATGCGGAAAGATGGTCAGAACCAATCCGTGACGATCAACGATGCGGAATATGATCGCCCAGTGACAACCGAGCTAATCGAGCTGTGGTGGGAAAAAGCGCCCGTGCAGGCCGTCTTTTTTAACGATCCGACGGTGATTGCAGCACGGCTAAGTCAATTTGTTGAGGGGCATCACAACCACTTTCATGTGCGCCTGAGAATGAAAGGCCAGACGATCAAGATCAGAGATCGAGGGTCGGACGTCGCCGAATTACAAACGAAGCTGGGCATCAGCGCGGACGGTCGCTTCGGACCGGGGACTGAGCATGCGGTGGAAAAGTTTCAAGAGGCGCACGGTCTCAGACCCGACGGAGTTGTCGGCACTGACACCTGGAATGCCCTGGGCTGAGGTTGAGCTTTCTCTCGCGGCGATGGTGGCCCGGATCAGCGCCGCTTTGAATATCTCCCCAGGGTGAGCGGAAACACCCGCACGCCCTGGGGCATGCGCTCCATCGAGATCTTGTCTGCGCCGGTGAGGATGTCGCGTGCGCTCATCCCGTAGACCTGAAGATTGTCTTCGTTGTCAGGCTTAATCACCACGCCCTTCAATTCGAGACCCGCGAACGCGCCCTTACTCCGCGAATAAGAAAGAATCTGCGCATTGAGTCTCGCGTCCGTCGAGGCACTCGCCGAACGACCTACCGGTCCCGCGGCCGCGCTGCCCTCGCCGCCAATTTCAAACTTGTCGTTGAGGAGACTATCGACTGCGCGCTCGTTCATGAAGAGCAGGATGTAGTCAGTCGACGCCACGCCAATCTGCAAGCCGATACTGCCGCCGCCTAGATCGAAAAACGCGGGCGCGCTCCAGCCCCCGGCCACCCGCCGGCTGATGACGCCACTGCCACCGCGGCCGCCCACGATAAAGCCGCCCTTCAAAACGCCCGGGAACACTGCTACGGCTTCGGCGCGATCGAGCAAATCGCCGGGGATCGATTTCTCGCGCGTGCCCATGATTTGATCGAACACGCGGGCTGCTTTGGCCGACTGTTCGGCGGCGGCGCGCGCTTTTTTGGCACTGCGTTCACGTTCTTGCTGCGCAGACGCGTTGCCGGCAACAGCTAACACCATAGTAATGCTAAGTGAACAAAAAACTGCTCGGGTGAATAATCTCTTCATGGTTACTCCGACGAAGGTAGTTTAGACGCGGGACTTCTCCCGCTCTCGGTTATTTTATTCAGGGCGGACAAGTCCGCCCTCTAAGCATGGAATAAGATCTGTGCCACTATCGCAGTAGCGAATATCGGGACAGCGTCCGGGGAAAGATGCGCACTCCCGCTGGCATCTTTGTGATCGTCCAGGTCCGCGTGGGCGCCAGCACCTCGTTGGCCTTCATCCCGTACACCGCGAGATTGTCGTCGTTGTCCGGACTGATTACGGTGCCTTTGAGTTCCAGTCCGGCAAACAGACCTTTGCTGCGTGAATAGGAAATGATTCCGGCCTTCAAAAGCACGTCGGTCGACGCGCTCGCGGAGCGACCCACGGGACCGGCCGCGACACTTCCCTCGCCGCCCAACTCGAACTTGTCCTTCAATAGTCCGCCCAGGGCTTCGTCATTCATGAACAGTAGAACGAAGTCGGTTTTGGAGGCGCCGATTTGCAAACCTATGCTCCCGCCGGCGAGATTAAAGAATGCCGGTGGACTCCAACCACCCTTGACCCGCCGGCTGATCACTCCGTCGCCGACTCGGCCGCCGACAATGAATCCTGCCTTGATGACTCCCGGAAACACCGCAATGGCCCGAGCGTTATCGAGCAGTTTCTGCGGTATGGCCCGGTCAGGCACGTTCATAACTTCCGTGAAGACCTGCGCCGCTTTTTGCGACTCCTTGGTTGCTTCAGCAACTCGCTTGGCGTTTTTTGATTGGGTTTGAGCCGCCGTGGCGGCTGCCGCGATCAGGAGCAACATCGAAATGAATGCGCCCGCGCGAATGAATTTGATTACTCTAACCATAGTAGTCCCCGCTTTCTCTTACCTTTCTCCTACTCTTAATCTCGGGGGCCAAATGTTTCTTGCTGCTAACTGCCAGCATACTTATAATCGCTCGCTCTGACAAACGGCGACACAGACTTCGGTCGTGGTCTTTTCGAACATGGAAATAATCACAGACTGAAGGCTGTGCCATTATAATGAGCATGCCCATCGGCACTCCGTTTCATCGACGAACGTTTCCGCTTTGCGAAAGCCTGAACTATCGCGAGTGGTCCGGCTACTATACTGTCAGCGCTTACGAGACCCATCACGAGCACGAGTACAACGCGATTCGCAACGCGGCTGCACTGATCGATATTTCGCCGCTTTTTAAATACCGGATCACTGGACCAGATGCCACGCGCCTGGTCGATCGCATCATCACGCGTGACCTGCGCAAAGTCTCGGTGGGCCAGGTTGTCTACACGCCCTGGTGCGACGAACAAGGCAAAGTGATCGACGACGGCACAGTGTCAAGGCTGGCCGAGAACGTCTATCGCTGGACCGCGGCCGATCCGAGTCTGCGTTGGTTCAGTCAAAACGGCGTTGGCCTCGACGTAGACATCGAAGACATTTCCGAGAGCGTGGCCGCCCTCGCGCTTCAGGGGCCGACATCGGGTCGGCTTTTGAAAACCGTTGTCGAAGATACGGACATCGCGAGCCTGAAATACTTTCGCGTCACCAACGGCACGATTGCCGGCGTGCCTGTCGAGATTTCAAGGACGGGCTATACCGGCGATCTCGGTTATGAAGTTTGGGTCGACACGGATCAGGCATTAAAGGTCTGGGACGTCCTGATTGAACGCGGACGGCCGTTTGATATTAAGCCGGCAGGCATGCTGGCGCTCGACGTGGCGCGCATCGAAGCGGGGCTTCTGCTGATCGAAGTCGATTTCAATAGCAGCAAGAAAGCGCTGGTTGACGAGCAAAAGTATTCTCCTTTTGAAATGGGCCTGGACCGTCTGGTGAATCTCGACAAGGATCGTTTCATCGGACGGCAAGCATTAATCAAAGAAGCTAAGCACGGGCCGGCGCGGCGGATCGTGGGACTTGAGATCGACTGGACCGAAGTCGAGCGGCGTTTTGAAGCAGTGGGCCTGCCGCCCTCCGTCTCTCCGATTGCTTCGCGAATCCCGGTTCCGGTTTACAGCAATGGCATCCAGATTGGTAAAGCTACCTCCACTACCTGGTCGCCACTCTTGAAACAGATGATTGCTCTGGCGACAGTAAAGCGTGAGTTTGTCAGGCCGGGCACACAGATCGAAATCGAGATCACCGTCGAAGCCGTCAGACATCGGGTCGGCGCAAGAGTGGTGAAGACTCCGTTCTACAATCCGAAGCACAAGACCGCGACGCCGGTGTGATCATAGCGGCGAAAGGCGAAGCCACTAATCAGCGAAGCCGTTCAAACCATCGTGCGCTCTCTCAACGACATCATCGACTCTTACGATCCAGGCGCGCCGCTCGCGGAAGCCTCCACCATCCCCTCATCCTGGTACACGGACGAACGCGTCTTCGAACTCGAGAAGCAAATGGTTTTTGGAAGCTCATGGCAGATCGCCGCGCGGATGGATCAAGTGCGCGCGCCTGGCCAGTACGCGACAACTGAAATCGCCGGCGAACCGATTGTGATCGTTCGGGGCAGCGACGGCGAGTTGCGCGGCTTCTTCAACGTCTGTCGTCACCATGCGGCGGCCGTGATGACCGAAGCCCAGGGACACGCAACCCAGATGCGCTGTCCTTATCACGGCTGGACCTATTCTTTGGAAGGCGCCTTGAAAGGGACGCCGGATTTCAGCGGAGTGTGCAACTTTGAACGGGCCGAGAATGGTCTGACGCCAGTTGAAATTGCGACTTGGGAGCAGTGGGTGTTTGTTCGGCTTAAAGAAAAGCAAACTACTTCTCTAAACAGCTCAAGTGCTTCACTGACGGAATTTTTAGGGACGGATCTTATTACCCGGATCGAAGTGCTGGGATTCGAAAATCTTCATTGGATTGAGCGTCGCCGTTACAGCTTGAACTGCAACTGGAAGGTCTTTGTCGATAACTATCTGGACGGCGGCTATCATGTGCCGCACCTGCACAAAGGCCTCGACAGTGTGCTCGACTATAGCAACTACACAATTGAAAATGGCGAACACTTCTGCCTGCAATCGAGTCCGATGGTCAGTCCGGATCATGTTGATGAAGTGGGCACCGTCCGAACCGGCCGGCGAGCTTTGTATTACTGGCTCTATCCCAACTTTATGATGAATTATTATGAGGGCGTGTTGGATACGAACATCGTTCGGCCCCTGGCAGTGAACCGCACCGAGGTTGTGTTCGACTTTTATTTTGCAGACGTCTCTGAATCCACGCGCGCGCGTAATCTGTCGAGCATCAACGTCGGTGATCGCATCCAGCAGGAAGACCGGAACATCTGCGAGTCAGTGCAGAGAGGTCTGAGTTCGCAGGCCTATCGAGCCGGGCGCTTGTCGGTGCGACGCGAAGCGGGCGAACACCTTTTTCATCGCTTGCTGTATGCGGATTTGAAGACAGGAATCTGACGTTATTGCGCTGCCGGTCAGCCTTTCAGATATCCCCTCAACGATCGGCCCTCGCCGTATTCGATGTCGTTGATCTTCCACCCGGTTCTTCCGTTTACCAGAGTAAAGACAAACGCCCGGGGCTTGCCAAAGTTTTCAAAGGTAACGCTCACCTTCGCTTGGCCGTTTTCATATCTCGGTTTGGCGATAGCGAACTTTTTGATCTCTGTATCCTGCGCGTCATAGAGCGGGTCGCCGTCCAGGGCGCCGACTTCGCCTTTAGCAGTGACAGCGTCTTTCCAAATCATGTCCGCCAGACGCTTTTCAAAATACTTGTAGATCAAAGCCCGGCTCCTGGTTTGGAAGAAGGGGCTGTGCTTCGCGTCATGCGCGCGATAAAGATCCGCGACGAGCGCGTTCGGCGAAAGCCGTATGCTGCTGGCCGCTTGTCCATAGACGGTCACCGACGAGCTCGCCGCCAAAAACAGCATGGCACTGAACAGGATTGCCTTTACTGATCTCATTTCCTTACCTTCTCAAGAGATTCGATCTTCGCACGTGCTAAACGACGGCACCTTCTACAATAAACGAGGCTACCGCTTTCGCTGTAGCCTCGTCCACTATTGTCAGCAACTCGATAATCTCTTAGCTGTTGCCGCTGAAGCCGCCGCTGTACATCCCGAAGCTGCCCCAAATTTCGTCAATGGTCTTTTCGTTGGCGCTGTACTTGTCCGCGTCAGTTCCGACCATCACGATGTAGTTGTCGGTGACGTCGGTGCCCACCAGGACCTTGCCCTTGGTGGTCTTGCCCTTCTCATCGACGGAAGAGATGCTCGCCACGCTGTAATCGTCGCTGAGTTCCTTGATGTCGGTGACTTTGACGTCTTTCTCGCCCATGGACTGCAGCACGCCTTCGACTCTCTTCATCAGCTCGTCTTTGCTGACGGTCTTGTCTTTGAAGGCGAAGATCAGCACGTTGATGTCGTACGGAGCGGGAACGTTAGCCGCGTAAACATCGACGCCGTTAACCGTGTCCGTCTTGTGCTGAGTTCCCTGGGGAACCTTGAACTCATAGCCACGAACTTCGTCAGACATGGTGATCCAATCCGCGGGGACTGGGTTGACCTTCGATTCGGGCAACTTCTTGGTAGTCTTGGCTGCACCTGCCGCCGGCGATGCAGTCGTTGCTGGCGTCGAAGTAGCAGTATTCGTAGCGGGTTTCTGGGCGCACCCGCCAGTGAGCAGTGCCGCGGCACTTAAAAGCAGTAATATCCTTTTCATCGATCCTCCTGAAGCAATTGTGTTTTGGAAATCAGTTCCGACGAGAGGTAAATCCGGATGCCGGGCCTTCGAGGGAAAAATCCATTCGATAATCGAGGAGTAGCCTCCGCAATCAAATTGAATAGCGGCGCTCACTCTAGTGCATGGCTCCAGGTAAGTCAAAGACGAATTCATTGCTGGGACCGCGGACGTCCCGTCCGCATTGAGCTTCGGCTGTTGGTGCAGTCTGCGGTTAACAGTCTCATTAGCACGTGGCTTCAGCCCGGTGAATTCAGCACGCGAGATAAGCTGAAACCGTTTAAAACGGTTTCCTTTGACCCGAACCCGCTAACCACCGCGCTAAAGCGGCGGTGCTAATGAGAAACTGAAGTGAAGCCACTCATCCAAGAATATGGACCTGATGTGGGCCAGACGTCCTCTCTTCCAGCAACAACTCGAAAGCTCAGAATTAGTTTCGCAAAAACCAGTCTCACAGTTATGATAGCGCGCTACGGATCAAGCGATGAATGCCCTGCCCATCATTGTCGGCGCGCTCTGCATCATGGCGATAGCCTATCGCTATTACTCCGCGTTCATTGCGGCAAAGGTGCTGGCGCTCGATGACTCGCGGCCGGTTCCGTCACAGACGATGTACGACGGACACAACTATTATCCAACCAATAAGTGGGTGCTGTTCGGACATCACTTCGCGGCTATCTCAGGCGCCGGACCTTTGATTGGTCCCGTGCTGGCGGCGCAGTTCGGATTTCTGCCGGGACTACTCTGGCTGGTCATTGGCGTCTGTCTGGGTGGCGCGGTACACGATTTCATGATCCTGGCGTCGAGCGTCCGGCGAAAAGGAAAGTCTCTGGCTGAGATTGCGCGGACTGAAATTAGCCCACTGTCTGGCGTCGTCGCCGGCATCGCGATTCTATTCATTGTTGTGATCGCTCTGGCCGGGCTTGGCCTGGTGGTTGTTAATGCTCTGGCTGAATCGCCCTGGGGCACATTCACGGTCGGCTTTACCATCCCGCTGGCCCTTTTCATGGGGCTTTACATGTATCGCTTTCGCAAAGGAAAGATCGTGGAAGCGAGCGTGATCGGCGTGGTAGGGATGCTTTTGGCGGTTTATCTCGGCGGCCGGATTGCCGATTCATCATGGGCGGCGGCGTTCACGCTGTCACCGCATAAGGTAACGCTGCTGATGGCAGGCTACGGCTTCATTGCTTCGGTGCTGCCGGTGTGGTTGCTGCTGTGTCCGCGCGATTACCTTTCGTCCTATCTCAAGGTTGGCACCGTGGCGTTTCTGATCATCGGAGTGATCCTCGTCCATCCGAACCTGCAAATGCCGGCGTTGACGCCATTCGTCTCGGGCGGTGGTCCGGTGATACCCGGCAAGGTCTATCCGTTCGTCTTTATTACGATTGCCTGCGGGGCCATCAGTGGATTTCATGCGCTGATTTCGTCGGGCACCACGCCCAAGATGATCGCGAAGGAAAGCGACGCGCGCATGATCGGCTATGGCAGCATGCTGATGGAAGGAGTAGTCGGCGTGGTCGCGTTGATCGCGGCGACGTCGCTCTTTCCCGGCGATTACTTTGCGATCAATACGCAGCAAAAGACCGACGCGCAAAAGGCCAACTACGTCCGCATGGTCGATCAGGAAACGGCGCAGGGCTTCAATCTGCGGCCGCAGGAGATCGATCGCTTGCAGGAAGAATCCGGCGAGAAGAATTTGCGCGGCCGCACCGGCGGCGCGGTGACCCTCGCGCTGGGCATCGCCAAGATATTTGACAGTATTCCAGGTCTGCGTGGCCTGATGAAGTACTGGTATCACTTCGCAATCATGTTCGAGGCGCTATTCATCCTTACGACCATCGATACCGGCACGCGTGTGGCGCGCTTTCTGGTAGGCGAATTTGGGGGACGTGTGTTCCGAAAACTGGAACAGCCCAACTGGCTGCCGGGATCTATTATTACCAGCGCGCTGGTGGTTGCAGCCTGGGCCACGTTCATTTGGAATGGATCAATTTCCACGATCTGGCCGATGTTCGGCATCGCTAATCAACTTCTGGCGGCAGTCGCTTTATGCGTCGCCACCACCGTCATCATCAACATGGGCAAGGCAAGATACAGTTGGGTGACGATTGCCCCACTCTCATTCGTCGCCACGACGACGCTGGTCGCCGGATGGGAATCCATTCGCGACATCTTCTGGCCGCAGGCCCAAACTGCCGCGACGGCGACCCAGGGCTACATCAATACTTCGTTGACAGGGCTGATTATGATCGCGGCTGTGATTGTCTTGATCGATTCGGTGCGCCGTTGGGTAGGTGGGCGCAGGCCTACCGAAGTGGCGCCTGACTCCGCTCTTGCCGAAGCCTAGAACTCCCGGAGCATAATCTTTGGCTTATGAGCTTTGACGTCGTCGGCTTGATTGCGCACAATGTTAAGACTCAATATTGGAAAGCTCCCAACACGAGGTGAATGAAATGTCGGCAAACAGTGAACAGATTCTTCAGCAAGCTTTAGCATTATCGCCGCAGGACCGTGCGGAGGTACTCGAGCGCCTGTTGGCGAGTTTTCAAGTGCCGCCCGATCCCAGTTTCGACGAGCTTTGGGCTAAGGAAGCGGAAGATCGGCTCGACGCGTACGACTGCGGCGAGTTAAGCGCAGTTCCCGCAGAAGAGGTATTCGCCGGAATAGAGCGACAGCGCGTCAAATGAGAGTTGCTTACCTCGACGCAGCGGGTTATGAATTTGACGAGGCCACAGCTTATTACAACGAAGAACGCGCTGGCTTGGGTTTTGAATTTTCGGACGAGGTGAAACAAACATTAGAACGCATCAAAAATTATCCTGAAGCTTGGACTCAACTCTCGAAGCGCACGCGGCGTTGCCAGGTCCATCGTTTTCCTTACAGCGTGATCTATGAAGTGCGCCGCGATCTCATAGTCATCGTCGCGATTCAGCACAATCGTCGAAAGCCGGAAAACTGGCGAATCAGGCTGAAATAAAAGCTGAGCTCGTCATCTAAACGCGCTGCTCAAATCGACTGATCCGTTGCTGTATCTCGCTGACGATTTGCTTCACTTGCATAGTATCGCTCGCGCTTAAGTACCGAGAGAGTTCGTCGAGCAGCGGCGCGACTGGCGGGTTATGGGCATGCAGCAAAGTAGCCACATCGTTTTCGTAAAGACCGACACGCGTAAAATTTCCTTGACGGTAGAGCGAAGGAAGCGCGTAGAGCTTCAGTAGGATCAAGCCTTCGACAGTAGCGCAAGGAATATTCTGTTCCACAAAACTCTGGGTGGTTGTGTAGCTCTTCCGCACCTGTTCGAAGAGTGGGTTACTGGTCAGAAGCACAGCAACCTTTAGGTCGCTGAATCTGCCGCGGGCGAAATCCTCGTCACGAGTCTCCACGATTACTTCCGGCACCTGCTCAAGCGAGGACACGGCCATAATCAGATCGATGTCTTCCGTATTCCGACCCTCAACGTATTGAAGCAAAGCAATGCCGCCGACAAGCACGTATTCGATGTGACGTTCACTAAGCAGAGAGAAGAAACGAGCGACGGTCTCGATAAGTAGGTCTGAGTTCACTGAAGGCTCCTGATGATTTGCTGGCTTGAATACAGTCGCATTGCGCACGACTTCGCCGATATACACCCGGGTTGAAATGTCTGTTGAACTCATGCGGTATTTTCGCTTCCGAGTTTAACCTAGAAGCGGCTCAGTGACTATGAAATGATACCGCAAACCAACGCGACAAACCCCGCTTTTATGGGCGATCACTTGTTGCGTATCCAGAAAACAACTGCGATGCGACCGCGTCTCTGATTAAGCCTGTTTGTTTTCCCGGTTGGACAGTTCCCTCCTAAATCGGCCATAATAGCCGACTTTTCAGGGCGGCTTTATCTCGCCAATCGCTTAAACGAAACGGAAAGGATTCTCTTACTAGTGAATTTAATGTCGAACTTTGCCACGGCGATGCGTCGCCGACTATTGACGCTCTTATTTGTTTTGCTCGGCAGCGCCCTCGGCGCACCCGCAGTCCTGGCCCAGCCGCGCGAGGGTGGCGAGGCCGCCCTGAAGCTTCCCGATCTGTCCTCCGTAAGTTTTCTGGGAGTTGACGGACACTCTCTGCTTCTGGTCGGACTGGTGTTTTGTTTTCTCGGCCTGATGTTCGGGTTGGCGATCTACATCCAGCTAAAGAACCTGCCCGTGCATCGCTCCATGCGGGAAATCTCAGAGCTGATCTACGAAACCTGCAAAACCTACCTGACCACGCAGGGCAAATTCATAATGATCCTGTGGGTCTTCATTGCGGTGATCGTGGTGGCTTACTTCGGAGTGCTGCACCCGGTGCCGGGGCATCCGGTCGCGCTGACCGTGCCGATGATTTTGTTTTTCAGTCTCATCGGAATCGCCGGAAGTTATGGCGTGGCGTGGTTTGGAATTCGCGTGAACACGTTTGCAAATTCGCGCACCGCGTTTGCCAGCCTCGAGGGCAGGCCCTATCCGATCTATGCGATTCCGCTGAAAGCCGGCATGAGTATCGGCATGCTTTTGATCAGCGTCGAGCTGCTGATCATGCTCTTCATCCTGCTCTTCGTGCCTGGTGAATATGCCGGTCCCTGCTTTATCGGTTTTGCGATCGGTGAAAGTTTGGGCGCGGCGGCCCTGCGAATCGCGGGCGGCATCTTTACCAAGATCGCCGACATCGGTTCAGACCTGATGAAGATCGTTTTTAAGATTAAGGAAGACGACGCGCGCAATCCCGGCGTCATTGCCGACTGTACCGGTGACAATGCGGGCGACTCGGTGGGACCCAGCGCCGACGGCTTTGAGACCTACGGCGTTACGGGCGTCGCTTTGATTACCTTCATCCTGCTGGCCGTTCCCAACACCAGGATTCAGGTCCAGTTGCTGGTGTGGATTTTCGTCATGCGCATCATGATGCTGGTTTCCAGCGCGGTCTCGTATTTCGTTAACGCCGCGATCGCCAAGGCCCGCTATGCCAACGCGGGTGACATGAACTTTGAAGCGCCGTTGACAACACTGGTGTGGCTGACTTCGATTGTTTCGATTGTGCTCACCTACGTCGTCTCTTACCTGATAATTCCGGTGCTCGACGGCGATGGCACGCTTTGGTGGAAGCTGGCGTCGATCATATCGTGCGGCACGCTCGCGGGCGCGGTCATTCCTGAGCTGGTCAAAGTATTTACGTCGACGAGCTCTCGTCACGTACAAGACGTCGTCAAGTCATCTCAGGAAGGGGGCGCGTCGCTCAACATTCTTTCGGGATTGGTGGCCGGTAACTTCTCGGCATACTGGCTGGGTATCAGCATCGTTGGTCTGATGGGCGTCGCTTTCCTGGTCAGCACATTGGGGCTCTCGATACTAATGGCAGCCCCGGCGGTATTTGCTTTCGGCCTGGTGGCCTTCGGTTTCTTAGGCATGGGTCCGGTAACAATCGCCGTGGATTCCTATGGGCCGGTCACTGACAACGCGCAGTCGGTCTTCGAGCTTTCGCTGATCGAACAGGTTCCGAACATAGTCGAAGAGTTGAAGAACGACTACAACATGACCGTCGTATTCGCACGCGCCAAACATCTTCTGGAAGAGAACGACGGGGCCGGCAATACCTTCAAGGCCACCGCCAAGCCGGTACTGATCGGGACCGCGGTCGTGGGCGCCACCACGATGATTTTCTCGATCATCATGACTCTGACCGACGGGCTCACCCGAAACACCGAGAGTTTGTCTTTGCTGCATGCGCCCTTCGTGCTGGGCCTGATTACCGGCGGCGCGATCATCTATTGGTTCACCGGCGCATCGATCCAGGCCGTGACCACCGGCGCCTACCGGGCGGTTGAATTCATTAAGGCCAATATCAAACTGGAGGGCGTCGAAAAAGCTTCAGTCGAGGACAGCAAGAAAGTCGTGGAAATCTGCACCAAGTACGCGCAGAAAGGCATGTTCAATATTTTCCTGACAATCTTCTTCTCTACGCTGGCCTTCGCTTTTCTCGAGCCGTTCTTCTTTATTGGCTATCTAATCTCGATCGCCGTGTTCGGTCTTTACCAGGCGATCTTCATGGCCAACGCCGGCGGCGCCTGGGACAATGCCAAGAAGGTCGTCGAGGTTGATCTAAAACAAAAGAACACGCCGCTGCACGACGCGACAGTAGTCGGCGATACGGTCGGCGATCCTTTCAAAGACACTTCGTCGGTGGCGCTGAATCCGGTGATTAAGTTCACGACGCTTTTTGGTCTGTTGGCAGTAGAACTCGCGGTGAGCATCGGTAGCACCACCGGGCAATTCGGTAAAAACGGGCCCATCGTGACTCACATTCTCGCCGCGGTGTTTTTTCTGATTTCGGTCTTTTTCGTCTGGCGTTCATTTCATAAGATGCGCATCGGCGCGGAAACCTAACGATGTAGCGCACGCTGCCGGCCCGCGCAATTGCGTTACCACACAGCGTAAGCGCGGCCCGAAAACTAGACCGGGCGGCATTACTTAAGTAAGATGCTTTTGACGTGGTGAGTAAGCAGTGAGAGTACCCTTGGTTGAGCGGGTGGCTGCTTACTCCTCTACCGCTCACTGCTTAACATCATGATTCGTTCGATTCTCTTCCCGACAGATTTTTCCGCCGTTGCCAACAGCGCTTTTCCGCTGGCGGTGGCGCTGGCGGCGCAATTCGACGCGATCGTACATTCAGTCCACATCTCGCACGGCGGCGATCCCCACATTACTGAGACATCGAGGTACGAGTTTCCCGGCCTGCCCACGGGCGCCTCGTCGGTGCGGGTAATAGAAGCCATCATCCCGAAAGGCGACGACGATCCCGCGCAGGTAATCATGCGCCAGGCCAAAGAACGCGTCTGCGATCTAATCGTGATGGCCTCGCACGGACGTTCCGACGTCGCTCAATTCTTTCTCGGCCGCAGCGTCGCTGAACAGGTTGCCCGCGACTCCAAAATCCCGACGATCATCGCCAGGATGTACGGACCGCGCCGCACCACGCGGCCGATCGATCGCTTCAAACGAATTCTTTACGTGACTGACTTAAGGGAAGAGTCAAAGGATATCTTGCGGGTCGCCGGGGCGATAGCGAACCGGACCAAGGCTGATCTGGAAACGCTTTGCATTTTCAACGAAGGCGATGAAGAACCGGCGGACGGTGGGCGCGCTATCCTGGAGAGGTTCTTTGCCGAAGCGAACGCGACCCTTGGCAAGTTTCGCCGGTTGCACGGCGGCGTCGGCGAGGAAGTCGTCGAATATGCGGGGCGTCACAAGGCTGATCTCGTGGCGATCACGACGTCGCTTGGCTCCGGTGGAGATGCTAATTTAACCGACACGGCGGAGTTTATTCTTCGCAACGCACCTTGTCCGGTTCTGTGTATGCGACCATAGGTCGAAAGAACAGAGGTCGAGAGGTCAGAAAATGGATACAGCATTTGCAAAGAGTGAGACACTTTTGGGAGTGGCCCTGGCGCCACTCGATGTCGTCCGTCAGGTCGGTCTGGTGATCGGATTTAGCTTACTCACCGCGCTGACTGCCCAAGTGGTGATCCCCATTGGCTCACCCCCCATCACCGGACAAACCTTCGCCGTGCTGCTCACCGGCGCGCTGCTGGGATCGCGGCTCGGCGCAATGGCGATGATCGTCTATTTGGTTGAAGGTGCCAGTGGACTGCCATTCTTCTCGGGTGGTCACTTCGGACTGCTTCACCTAATGGGACCGACCGGTGGGTATCTAATTGCCTTTCCGGCTGCCGCATACATTACGGGGGCGTTCGCTGAGCATGGATGGGATCGCCGCTTCCTTACGGCCGCCGCGGCGATGGCTATCGGTTCGGCGATTATCATGCTGAGCGGCTGGGCCTGGTTCTCAGTCGTGATGCACACTTCTCCATTGCTGACTCTTTACGCAACGGTGATTAAGTTTATTCCTGGCGACATCATCAAGATTTCACTCGCCGCAGCCGTCCTGCCATCGGGCTGGAAGCTGCTGCGTAAGTAAGTGTCAGAAGCCCGACCGTGAGGGAGGGCTAGGCGCATCCACACCTACTTCGCAGCAAATCGCGGACTCGATTTTCTTTATGATTGCGACCAGGGAATGCAGCCCTTGCTTACGCGCGGGCTTCTGACACCAAATCCAACTCCATAAACTTTGCGCCAGGCACCGGATTATCGTAATAGGGTTCGATCTCTTTGAAACCGAGTAAACGGTAGAGCGCGATCGCGTCGTTCATCTTTGGCGGCAACGTATCAAGGCGCATCCGTTCGTACCCGATTCGTTTTGCCTCCTGGATGATCGCTTCCGCGAGTTGCCGGCCCAACCCCCGGCCACGAAATTCCGGACGTAGGAATAGCCGCTTGATCTCGCAAATGCCTTCGCCAATTTTCCGCTGCGCCACACAGCCCGCAACGTTTCCCTCCACGAGCGCGAGGAGGAGATGACCGTCAGGTGGCGCGTATTTTCCGGGAAGTTCGGCGAGTTCCTTTTCAAAGTTCTGAAAGCAGAGATCGATCTCCAGCCACGCTTCGTATTCTTTAAAGAGCTCGCGCGCGTGATCGATATCGCCGGCGGAGTTGGCGTGAATGATTTCGATGGGTGAGAACTCGTTCATGAATCTTGAGTGGCACAGACTTTAGTCTGTGATTTTTTAACCACCTCGGACCACAGACTGAAGTCTGTGCCACCTAAAAAACCAAAAGCGCGGTAAGCAAAAAGCTGGCTCGGCCTTCAGTCCAACTGAATCAGGCCGAGCCTCTTTGCTTAACCGCGCCATGCGCGTCTCTTAATCTAACTTACGCAGTGAACGAAGAGCCGCAGCCGCAGCTTCCGGTCGAGTTCGGGTTATTAAAAGTAAAACCAGAACCCATTACGTTTTGCACATAGTCGATCTGGACGCCGTTCAGATACTGCGCGCTGAACATATCGACGAACAGGCGCACGCCTTTTTCGTCGAGGACGAAATCGCCCTGGCGCGACTCTTCCTCAATGTTCAGGCTGTACTGAAATCCCGAACAGCCTCCGGGGACGACGCGCACGCGCAGGCCGGCTGACTCAGGCAGGCCCTCTTCGCTCGACATAAACTTTTGGATTTCGCCCGCGGCCGATTCGGTGACATTCAAATTCATCGCCGGCGCTGCCGCTGCGGGGGCTCCGGTCGTAGTAGGCGTTGTGGTTGCTGGATTCGCTGACATATTTTATTAACTCCTGTTTTCTATCTATGCTTACTCGTTAGTAATCTCGAACTCATCTTACTGAGATTTCCGCAAAACGACAAGCTCTGGTTTCATCGCCTCAATCGAAACCTGCCGCGCTACTTCCTCGGCCATTTTGCGAAAGGCCTGGGCCTGCGGCGATTCGGGGTTACCAACCACGACCGGCACTCCTTTGTCCCCGCCTTCACGTACTTCGATCCCCATCGGGATCGATCCGAGAAACGCCACCCCGTATTCCTGCGCCAGTCTTTCGCCGCCGCCTTCGCCAAATATGTTGTAGCGATTTCCTGTGTCGGGGGCGATGAAGTAACTCATGTTCTCGACCACGCCGAGCACGGGCACGGCCACCGTCTCGAACATGCGCAACGCACGGCGAACATCGATGAGCGCGACTTCCTGAGGTGTTGTTACTAACACGGCCCCCTGCACCGGCACGAGTTGGGCCAGACTTAGCTGCACGTCTCCAGTTCCCGGCGGCATGTCTACTATCAGGTAATCGAGTTCGCCCCACTTCACATCGGTAAGAAATTGCTTGACCAGTCCGTGCAGAATTGGGCCGCGAACGATCAAAGGCTTATCGCCCGGTTGCAGCACGGCCATGGAAATCAGTTTCACGCCGTACGCTTCGACGGGAATCAATTTGTTGATTTCAATTTCAGGCCGAGCGTCACCCGCGCCCAACATGATCGGCACGTTCGGCCCGTACACATCCGCGTCCATCAAACCGACCCGCGCGCCATCCATCGCCAAGGAAACGGCGAGATTCACCGCGACGGTTGATTTGCCAACGCCTCCCTTCCCCGACGAAACCGCCACGATATTTTTGACGCCGGGCACGGATACTTTGTCACCGAGACCCCGACCCTTGGGGACCTCGGCATCCATGGTGACGTTCACGGCGCTGACTCCGGGTATCGCGCTCACAAGTTCACGAGCGGAAGTTTCCATTTCCTCGCGCACGGGACACGCCGGCGTAGTCAGTACTATGCGAAAGGAAACGTTACCGCCGTCGATCTTCAGGTCTTTGATAAAGCCGAGCGTGACGATATCTTTGTGTAGATCGGGATCTTTAATCTGACGGAGTGCGTCAAGCACTACGCCTTCATTCAACTGAGACATGATCGAATTATGCCGAAACATTGCGACGTTTGTCGAACCAGCCTCGATTTGGGCAAGAAGACACTGCCGGGCTATGAGAGAGAGCCGATTCACTTACTGTGCCATAATTGGAAGGTCGAGATTTTCAAATTCTCGCGCGTTGAGCCAAAATCAGTTTTCCTTAAGAGAGAACCTCGTGGACGAGACTCAGCACAGCAATCGCCCTTCCTTTACGGCGCGCGTCATCGAACTTCTTCGCAGATATCGGCTCGTGATCACGCTGGTTGGCATTGCGTTTCTCTTCCTTCTCTACATTGATGGCGTGGGCACAAACCCACCGGGTTTTTACATCGACGAATCCGCAATTGCCTACAACGCTTACTGCATCGCCCACACCGGCGCCGGCGAATTTGGAAACCGTCACCCGTTATTTTTTCCGGTCTACACCCATGGTTGGATCCAATACGCGAACCCAACTCAGATCTACCTGCTGGCAATTCCCTTCACTGTTTTTCGGCCCAGCATCCGGCTAGCCCGTGTCTTTAGCGCCACCTGGGTCTTTGCCGCCTGTGTGCTGCTTGGCTTGCTCGCAGCCCGAGCCTCAGGGCAGCGACGGATCGGCATCATCGTAGGCGTCATCGCGATTCTCACGCCGTGGCTGTTTGAAGTAAGCCGGTTGGTAATGGAGACATACTTCTATCCGATGGCCCTGGTGTTATTTCTGCTGGCAGTATTCCGTGCACAGCAGAAAGAAAGTTGGAGTTGGTTCACGGTTGGGACGCTGGCGGTAACGCTGACTCTGCTGACGTATACCTACACGATCGGAAGACTGCTGGGCCCTCTGCTGGCGCTCGGCCTGGTGTTCTTTGCAATCTCGCGGGAGCGGCTGATCAGCGTGATCAAGACATGGGTCGTGTTTGCCCTGACCCTTATTCCATTACTGATATTCAGGTCGAAGCATCCGGAAGCGCTGACCCAAAGGTTTTATCTAATCTCGTACATCAAGCCTACTTCGCGGTGGACTGAGATCGTCCCGATCTTCGTCCGTCGATATCTGTCAGACTTTAGTCTCGTAGACCTTTTGATGGACGGCGACAGCAACCCTCGTCATCACGTTGCCGGCTCGCTCGGTAGTTTTCTCGTCGGCGCGTTCATTCTCGTGTTGATAGGACTATTCGTTGTGATCGTGCGTCACTGGCGCGACCCCTGGTGGCGCTTTGTCATCTTTGGCACGGCGGCCACGATCGTTCCCGGCGCACTCACTCCCGATCAGTTTCATTCGCTGCGCATGGTCGCGTACCCAGTTTTTCTGCTGGTTCTGATGATACCTGGGCTGCAGTTCCTGCTTGAGCAACCGCCCGCCGTCGAGGATGAGTCGCCTGCGCCCGCCGGCAATCAAAAGCCCCATTCAAGGCTGTCGCCGATTCTTTCGCGAGTAGCGCGCCAGAGAATTCTTGCGGTGGTATTGGCCGCTATCGGCCTGCAGGCGATCTACTTTCAGTCTGTGTATCGGCGTCAGGGACCCGAGCGAGGTTGGTTCTTTGATGCGGACTACAAAGAACTTTATGACGCGGCGGTTGCTCTGCCCGACCGGCCGATCTATTTGAGCGACGGAACAGAACCGGCGTATGAACATGCTTATTGGTACGCAGCGGTGGAAGGTCGGAGGCAGACTGAGTTCATTCATCTCGATGAAGGCCGGCGCGCCCCCATCGGTTCGCTCGTCATCGGCTCGCAAACGGCTTGTGTAAACTGTCAAATCATCCGGCAAAGCGGCGAGTATCTTTTGTACCGATCGTATTAACCGCTGGAGAGAATCATCTAGCCACCAACGAAGTCGCGCCCGAAGTCTCAGACGCGATCGAATCCTGAGTAAGTGGCGACTTCAGTCTGTGATTATGACGAGGAAACCACAGACTGAAGTCTGTTCCATAAAAAGAACTTTAGAAATCAAATCTATCTGTGCGGTCGCCACTATATAACCACTTCTCGGCATACGCGGACGGAGTTCCGACGTAGATCTTGAAGTAGTTGCCGGGTGGGATTGCCGACGGGCTTAACAGATAGGCCTTGCCGACGCAGTTGTTACAGACCAGCACTCCGTTCCGTCTGACGTCCCACAAACCGTCAATGCCGTCGGCGGTGCTTCCGGTGGTTCTGACTAACACAAATTCGTATTTCAAGTTTGGCGTTATTACCGCTATCGCATGCGCATACGCCCTGACGGTCGACTCCGTCCAGGCAAATGCCGCATTGCCCTTCACGAACGTGTGGTATTCGACGTTGGTTTGGCCGTCCTTAATTAGAAGCGGTTTCTTCGACCAGACACTATGCGTGTCCTGGGCCAACGCCGTAGCCGAGAAGACTGTCAGCAGCGTGAAATTGATCAGGATGCGGGAAGCGAGTTTATTCATGTGATCCTCCTGAAAGCTTGGTGTTGTGAACCGAAAAACATGACCTGTTGGGTCGAAATCGCGAGTAGTCTATCCTTACCTTAACGTCAAAGCGCAATTCAAGGCCTGGGCTACCTGCGTGTCGCCGATCACATAGAAATGCTCCACAGTGTGATAACATCAGTCTCCATTCTCGCCGCTGAGTCGATTGCGTTAAAATAGGATCGGTCGAAAAAAGTGCTGAGCTCCCTGAAGGACGACTAAATGGATCGCCTGCCAAATGCCTGTGACCAGCGCGTGAGCGTTCTGCCAACTGAGGACTATGTTGCCGTCTCGCCTTACACGCCGTTGTCACAAGCGATAGAGGCGATGAAGAACGACGAGGGCGGTTGTGTAATCGTTTCCGACGATGGCCGCGTGGCCGGCATTTTTACCGAACGGGATTTGCTGAACAAAGTCATGGGCGAAGATGTCGATTTGGAATCACCTATCAGCCAATGGATGCAGCCGGTGGTCGAGACGCTTTCGTCAGAAGCCACGATCGGCGACGCCGTGCGTCTAATGAATGAGAGGGGTTTTAGAAACATTCCACTCGTAAATCAAGGTGAGCTGGTGGGATCGATTTCAGTTTTTGACATCATTACTTACCTGGCAGAATGTTATCCGAAGGTAACGATGAATCTGCCGCCGTTGCCCGCGCAGGTGATGGACACCGTGGAGGGCGGGTGAGTCGCAAATCTTAGATCTCAGATCTGAAATTTCAGATCTGAGATTTGAAATTTGACGATTTGAACCCTGCAAAGGGCATCTTCGATAAGGGCTCCGATTGAAAACAAACACGACGTGATCGGACGCCGAGCAATGGGAAATCACATAACGAAGGCTTAATCCAAAACCATGAGCGCAGTCATAGAACCACCAGTCGAAACTATCGACAAAAATCTTGAAGAGCTGGACACCGTCACGATCCGCTTTGCCGGCGATTCCGGCGACGGCATGCAGTTGACTGGGACGCAGTTTACGAACACGTCGGCGATTATGGGCAATGACATCTCGACGTTGCCGGACTTTCCGGCGGAGATTCGGGCCCCGGCCGGCAGTCTGCCCGGCGTCAGCGGTTTTCAGTTGAACTTCTCCAATCACGACATTCGCACGCCGGGCGATCAGCCCAACGTGCTGGTGGCGATGAATCCGGCGGCGCTGAAAGTAAATCTTCCCGACCTGGAAGAAGGCGGCACGCTGATCATTAATACGGACGAGTTTACGAAAGACAATCTGGAGCATGCTGCCTACCAGTCGAATCCGCTCGACGACGGTTCGCTGACCGGCTATCGCGTGCACAAATTGCCGATCTCCACCCTCAACCGCAACGCCTTGAAAGGCAACGTCCAGCTTTCACGAAAAGAGATCGATCGCAGCAAGAATTTTTTCGCCCTGGGCGTGCTGTACTGGCTTTACGATCGCCCGCTCGATTCGACTTTGAGCTGGATCAATTCGAAGTTCAAAAAGAATCCCGAGTTGGTTAAAGCCAACGAAGTCGCGCTCAAGACTGGCTACAACTTTGCCGAGACTACGGAAGTTTTCACGACCCACTACACGGTTAAGAAAGCCGTGATCGCGCCGGGCCGTTATCGGAAAATCACCGGCAACGAAGCCACGGCCATCGGATTCGTGGCGGCCGCCGAGTTGGCGGGCCGGCCTTTGTTTTATGGCTCGTATCCGATCACGCCGGCGTCTGACATCCTGCATGAACTGGCGCGTCACAAGAATTATGGAGTGAAAACTTTCCAGGCTGAAGACGAAATTGCCGCCGTGTGCGCCGCGATTGGCGCCAGTTTTGCCGGCCACATCGGCCTGACCGGAACGTCCGGGCCGGGCGTGGCTCTCAAACAGGAAGCGATTGGTCTGGCCGTGATGACTGAACTGCCCCTGGTCATTATCAACGTACAGCGCGGCGGGCCTTCAACTGGATTACCGACGAAAACGGAACAAGCCGATCTGTTTCAAGCGGTGTGGGGACGCAACGGCGAATGCCCGGCGATTGTCATTGCTCCATCGACACCCGCGGACTGTTTTGACATGGCGATCGAGGCGGTGCGTCTTGCCTTCAAGTACATGGTGCCTGTCTTTTATCTTTCAGATGGTTATCTGGCCAACGGCGCCGAACCGTGGGCCTTGCCGGAAATTGATAAGCTTCCGAAAATCGAAGTCAAGTTCGTCACCGATCCGAATAACTTCATGCCTTATGCGCGCGATGAAGTAACTCTCGCTCGACCGTGGGCCCTGCCCGGAACCCCGGGACTGGAACATCGCATCGGCGGAATTGAGAAACAGCACATCACGGGCAACGTCAACTACGATCCCGAGAACCATCATTTGATGGTCCTGCTGCGTCAGGAGAAAGTCGACCGCGCCACCGCTGATATTCCCCTCGTGGAAGTCTTCGGCGAAAAGACTGGAAAGGTTCTGGTACTTGGTTGGGGATCGACCTACGGCTCGATCACTTCAGCGGTCGAGAAGATGCAAAGCGAGGGCAAATCAGTTTCCAGCGCGCATCTGCGCCACCTGAATCCCTTCCCAAAGAATCTGGGTGAAGTGCTGGCAGGATTTGAAACCGTGATCATCCCGGAGATGAACCTCGGCCAACTGTGCACGATGATTCGAGCTAAGTACATGGTCCCCGCAATTCCTTTCTCAAAAGTGAAAGGCCGGCCGTTCCAGATTCGCGAGATTGTCCGGAAGGTCGAGGAGTATTTGTAAACGGAGCGCGCAGCGCGAAGGATGATATGAGCGCCACTCTTACGAAACCGATGACCGCCGACGAGTTACTGGCGATGCCGGATGACGGCCATAGTTATGAACTCGTGAAAGGAGAACTGATCCGCATGGCTCCTCCACCGGGTTCGGAACACGGTGAGGTTACGATGAACTTGGCGGGCCCTCTGTATCAGCACGTTAAGAATAATAACCTTGGCGTCGTGTTTGCGGCCGAAACCGGTTTTAAGCTCGAGTCGAACCCTGATACGGTTCGCGCTCCCGATGTCGCGTTTGTTCGAATGGAGAGTGTGCAACGGACGGGACGTTTGCCCGGTTATCGTTCTGGCTCTCCTGACCTTGTCGTCGAAGTTCTTAGTCCCAGCGACAGAGTAACCAGTGTCGAAGAGAAAGTCGCCGAATGGTTGGAAGGCGGTGCTCAGGTGGTTTGGGTTTTGAGCCCGAGGCTACATACCGTAACGGTCTATCGATCGCTCACGGACATCGTAACGCTTACTGAGAAAGACACGCTTGATGGTGGCGACGTCGTGCCGGGATTTCACTTGAGGGTTGCAGAGATTTTCGCTTAACAAGAATCAAAGGTTGAAATAGACAATTATGAGCACACAAGGTAACGGTTCAGGCGGCAACGGAAACCAGGCGCACGTCGACGCGAGCGTTTCGGCTGAGAGCGAAGGCGGCACCGCAGTTTTTGGCGCAGCCCCGCCGCCGGGACAATTGACCAAGAAAGATTTCGTCTCGAATCAGGAAGTGCGTTGGTGTCCGGGTTGTGGCGACTACGCCATCCTGAACAACGTGCAGAAGGTAATGCCGGAACTCGGCATTCCCCGCGAAAAGATGGTCTTTGTTTCCGGGATCGGCTGCTCTTCGCGCTTTCCGTATTACATGAACACCTATGGTTTTCACAGCATTCACGGACGGGCGCCGGCGATTGCGACGGGAATCAAATCGGCGAATCCCGATTTGAGCGTGTGGGTAATTACCGGCGACGGCGACGCTCTCTCGATTGGCGGCAATCATTTCATGCACGTGCTGCGGCGCAACCTGGACATCAACTACATTCTTTTCAATAACCGCATCTATGGTTTGACCAAGGGCCAGTACAGCCCGACGAGCGTCTTTGGCCAGCGCACCAAATCAACGCCGATGGGCGTGATCGACTATCCGGTTAATCCCCTGTCGCTGGCCATCGCCAGCGAAGCAACCTTCGTCGCGCGCTCCATCGACATCGACGTCAAACACCTGGGCACGATGGTCGAAGCAGCGGCCAGGCACAAAGGAGTGTCGTTCCTCGAGGTCTATCAGAACTGTAATATTTTCAACGATCATGCTTTTGATTATTTTGCCGAACGCAGCGTGCGCCAGGACAAGGTCCTATATCTGGAACATGGTAAGCCGATGATTTTCGGCAAGGATCGAAACCAGGGCATTCGCATGAATGGCGCTCACCCCGAAGTCGTCACGATCGGAGAGAACGGCATCACCGAAGCGGACATTCTGATTCACGACATCAATCTCGAGGATCCTTCGGTGGCGTTCATGCTGGCGCGCATGGAACAGCCTGACTTTCCCCAGCCGGTCGGAGTCTTTCGCGCCGTCGAGCGGCCCAGCTACGATCAGATGCTGGCCGAACAGATCGAAACTTCGATCGCCAAATCGGGTCCCGGCACCCTGGAAAAACTGATTTACAGCGGCGACATGTGGACGGTGGAGTAGAATTTCGAATTGCGAAATTCGGATTGCGGAATTTACACTCGTTATCAATTCGCATTTCCAAATCCGAAATTCGCAATTGGAGTGAAGCGAATGATCTGTCCCTCCTGTGGTCATAACAATATCGAAGGCGCGGACCGCTGTGAAGAATGCGTTACTTCCCTCCTGAATCTTGACGTGCCCCAGTCCGGCCGGGAAGGTCCAGCTACCTCAATCATGGAAACCGACATCAGCCAACTCGGCCAGGAGTTGCTCAGCGTTTCACCCGGGACTTCCGCGCTCGAAGTCATCAGGAAAATGAAAGCTGCCGGCTTGGGTTGCGCCCTCGTGATCGAGAATGAAAGTCTGGTGGGAATCTTCACCGAACGTGATCTACTGAACAGGTTAACCGGCGCGAAAGCCAGTTCCCACCAAACTGCGGTCAGCGAATTGATGAGCGTAAACCCAGAGGTCCTGCGGGAGACAGATTCCGTAGCCACCGCGGTGAACAAGATGTCGATGGGACACTACCGGCATATCCCGATCCGGCGAGCCGACGGTTCCTACAGCGTTACTTCCATCCAGCACGTACTCAAATACATCGCCACAGCAGATTGGTAAGGGCCTGCCCTGGTAGCCACGGGATCCCCAGGATGAAGAAACACATCCTTATCTACGGTCTCTGCGGTGGAATGCTGATCGTGCTGTTAAGGCTCGTCGAATATCGCTTCCTGGTCGTCGAGCATTCGATCGAAATCTACGGCGGCTTGATCGCATTGCTGTTTGCCAGCCTGGGCATCTGGCTCGGACTTAAACTCACAAAAACAAAAGAGACTGTCGTCGTCAGGGAAGTCCTGCTTCAGACCCCGCTATCGTTTACGTTGAACGAGACGAGGTTGCGTGAGCTCGGCATCACGCGCCGTGAGCTCGAGATACTCGAACTAATCGCGAGCGGCCTCAGCAATCGGGAGATTGCCGCAAAGCTTTTCGTCAGCGAGAACACCGTTAAGACCCATTCCAGCCGGCTCTTCGACAAGCTCAGTGCTAAGCGCAGAACGCAGGCGGTACAACTGGGAAAAGATTTTGGCTTGATTCCCTAACCGGGAGCGCGACCGGAGCGCGGACATCCCTGTCCGCCAGCGGGCAAAGCCCGCTCGTCCAACCCGGCTTAAAGGTGAGAATGTTCTTACCGAGCTTCATGATTGCGGATCAACCCCGCTGTCCACTGGTCTCTAGCACAGATCCCCGATCATGTTGTAGACCTCACGCCACCGCCCGCCGACTTTCTTGAAGATCAGATACGCATACCCGTCAAAGGCGCCCTGTATTGCAAAGACCTCGCCGACGCCGTTGCCATCCAGATCGAGTTGGTCGACAAAGTCTATACTGTGCAAGAAAGTCTCGGGCGGCGGTTGATAAGCCTGAAACTTCGCCAGGTCAGCTCGCATCCCGGCGCCCTGGGGCTTGGCAATCAGAAATAGATCGCGTTCGAACTTATTCTTTGCCGCTGAAGTGAAGCTGCCGATGAACTCGTACTTGCCATCGCCGTCCAGATCGGTTGCGGTTAGATTTGTGATCCTGATCCCCGAGATCAGACTGGCGGGCGTGCGGTTTTGTTTGTAGATGCTTTTTACGAGGGTCATTACGGAGGCGCGCTCGGCATCTGTCGGCGCGCGCCGCGCACTCGCACCTTTACCAAGCGAATCAGAATTCGTCGCCAGCGCTCTCACTGGGCCACCCAGACGCGCTGAGGTCTTTAGTCCAACTTCCGCATGCACGCTGTTGCATCCTTCGCTCCACTTTTTTACTGTGACTGATCCGGCATCGCCGCCGCCGAATATCAAACGGTAAGTCCGGCCCGTGGCGAAATATTCTGTGGCGACTTTCTTCTGCCGATCCTTTTGTTCGTCGGTGAATGGAACCCGCAATTGCTTGCCATCAATAATGACCACCGCATCCATTGATCCGTCGCCCGACTCGCCGGAAACGGAAAAAACCACGGTGGGCTTGCGCGGTTGGGCAACGGTCGAACCCGCCAGCATTACCGCAACAAACAAGACTGATAAGGGGACGATTGAAAATCTTCTCCAGCTATTCTCGATCACACAATCTTCAGCTTTCACTCTTTGAACACTCCTCATAGGTCTGGCTATTTGAACTCGCGCGTATCATACACTGCTAAGCGCGTCATCGCTGAGGGGCGTCAACTGGCCTCCTCCCTGGGCAGGCAAGACGATCCACGAATCCACCCGAAGCTGAACCAGCTTAATTCGCGCGGCATCGTGTGATTTGTGGATCGTTCTTGTGACAAGTTGGCAACTTGAGTCGCGGCAACTATACTCAAACCGACCTAGCCGCGTTACTTCAAAAAGCTTGCAATCGGAAAAATCACAACCAGCGACGGACCAGACCTTTACCGCCAAAGGCTTTCGCTTCGCGATTGTCGCCAGCCGCTGGAACGATGCGCTCGTGTCGCGGCTGATCGAAGGCGCGTTCGACGCCCTTGCCGAACTTGCTGCCGACGATAATGCGGTCGAGGTCTTTCGCGTGCCGGGTTCGTTTGAGATTCCGCTGTGCGCTTTGAAGGCGGCCGAGTCGGGAAAGTTCGATGCCGTGATTTGTCTCGGAGTGATCATTCGCGGTGAGACACCGCACTTTGAGTACATCGCGGCTGAGGTAGCGCGCGGCATTGGCGAGGCAGCCCTGAAGACCGGCGTGCCTTTGCTGTTTGGCGTCATCACGGCGGAGAATGTCGATCAGGCAGCCGAACGCGCCGGCGTAAAGCTGGGCAACAAGGGTTTCGAGGCCGCGATGGCGGCAGTTGAGTTAGTCAATCTTTACCGGAAGGCTTTTGGAACAGAACCTCGCGCGATAGCGCGTGGGTAATTGCCGGCATGATGCCGGCGAACCGCAGGCAAGATGCCTGCGCTCCTTTAAGAAATTATGGGTTCGCGTCGTAAGGCGCGCGAATGCGCCTTGCAAATGCTCTTTGCGGCTGATGTTGCCGGAACGCGCGGGGATGAACTCGCGCGCACCTTTTGGTCTGAATTGGCTGATGCCGAGACGGAAGTCGGAGCTCAGGAGTTCGCTACCCGGCTCGCCCTTGGCACTCTGGCCAACCTGGAAGAAGTTGACGAACGCATCCGTTCGCGCGCGGAACACTGGCGGATCACGCGCATGGCGCTGGTCGATCGCAACGTCCTGCGTCTGGCAGTTTATGAGTTTTTGAAGGAACCTACTCCGCGCACCGTGACCATCAACGAGGCGCTGGAGATCGCCCGCCGCTTCTCAACCTACGAAGCAACCCAGTTCATTAACGGAATCCTCGACGCCATCAAACGCGATCTGGATCAGGAGTCGCCTGAGCCGGATACGGTGACCAGCGAAGAGATCGCAGATGATGATTCTACCCGAGCAGATTAACAAGAATGACTCGATAGCGTGCGGCTCTGCCGCCTGATGTGCGGAAAGGCTCTGCCTTTCCGAGCAAGGTTCGTCATCACAGTGAGGAGGCTACGCCTCCTATTCGGTTTGGAGGCATAGCCTCCGGGAATTAATAGAGAGCCTAATCGGAAAGGCAGAGCCTTTCCGCACATCACGCGGCACAGCCGCGCTAAAGAGCTCTTCAACTTGAGACACCACCGACGAACTTGAGCTAAACTGCTTTGGCATGGGTGAAGAGCAGAGCGAGTTCATTCTTGATGCGCGCGAAATAGTCGAAAAGCTTTATCGCGACCTGGAACAGTTGCGTGGCGCGCGTTCACACGGGCGACAGCGCCGCGAACTGGCGGCGCGCATTTTTCGCCGCGTGCACACGCTCAAAGGCTCGGCGGGCTCGCTCGGCTTGAAATCGGTGAGCCAAATCGCCCACGACTTCGAAGGTGTGCTCGACGGCGTGCGCCTCGGTCGCGTGGAGATCACGGACGCGGTGCTCGACACGTTCGAAGACGGCACCGATGCAATTGCGCGCGCGCTGGAGTCCGAACCAAACGACGTAATTAGCCCCGGCGCCAATGCCGTTATCAAGCGGCTCGCCGCGTTGGCCGCTTACAGCCAGAAGCAAGGCACGATCGCCGGCATCCTCCGCTCTGCTTTGCCGCCCGAGGTTGCCCGCGCGCTAAGCGAATACGACCTGCAGCAGACGCGTGAAGCGGTGCGAGAAGGAGCAAAGCTCTTCATCGTTTCGGCTGGTTTTTTTATAGAGACTTTCGATCAGAACTTTCGCGAACTCACTAAACTCCTGAATCAAACTGGTGAAATAATCTCTACCGGTCCCGGCGCGCCTCCCAGTGCGGAGGAAATAAACTTCAGGTTGCTCTATGCTGCCGAACGAGTACCCAGCGACATCCTGCGGCAAGCGGAAGCTCTCGGACGCATCGAAATCACTGAAATAGAAATCGTGTCGTCCGCAACCGACACAAAAGTTTCCGCCAGAGGCTTCCCTTCCGGCGCGCCCTCAACCGATGTTGGCGAGACCGTTCGCGTCGAGTTAAGACAGCTTGATGAATTGATCTCAGGAGCCAGCGAACTATTTCGCTATACGACCAACGTTTTGCTTTCCTTAAACGCAGCCGGCGACAAACTACGCTTTGAAACTGCCACTAGGAATCTGCGCCGCCGGTTTGTCGAACTTGAAGAGAGGTTGATCAAGCTCCGTTTGGTGCCGGCCGCTGAAGTACTCGCACGGGCCGCGGCGCGCGGCGGCCGCATCGCTGCGCGCCGCCAGGGAAAAGACGTTGAGTTTGAAATCGTGGGCGGCGATGTAGGCATCGACAAGACGCTCGCGGACACGATTGCCGATCCGCTGTTGCATCTTGTGCGCAACGCGGTCACACATGGCATCGAAAGCCCGGCAGAGCGAGAGGCTGCGGGTAAGGATTCGTTAGGCCGCGTCAAGCTGGCCGCGTTCAATGAAGGAAGCCGGATTCATATCACGGTCACTGACGACGGCCGCGGCATCGATTGGGATCGGGTGGTAGCCGCAGCCCAGGCACACGGCATCGCGAACGGCGCGTCGGATCTCTCGACCGACCAATGCCTGCGGCTGATTTTCCGGCCCGGCTTCTCCACAGAGACTAACGTAACGGAATTATCAGGCCGAGGAATTGGGCTCGACGTAGTCGATCGCGCCATGGAGCAAGCGGGCGGCGAAGTGCGGGTAGCGACCGAACTCGGCGTGGGGACAACGTTCGCGATGATTATGCCGGCTACCCTGGCCCTGGTGCAGTGCCTGCTGGTGCAGTCGGGCGATCAGGTTTACAGGCTGGAAGCGGCCGGGTTCGGCGGCGAACTGACTGAGGGAAATCAGACTGACAAAGAGAGCGGCCGCATCGAGTGGCAAGGCGAGTCGCTGCCTGTGCTTCATCTGCGCAAGCTATTGGGCCAGGGCAATGACGCCGATGCGCCCGGGACTATGTTTGTCTGGCAAACTCCGGATAACCCGGCTCGGGTGGTAGGAACCAACGATGGCAAGAGTCGATGTGCGCTGGTGGTCGACAGCATCAAAGCGCCGCAGGAAACTTTGGTGCGCAGTCTGGGCCGCCACGCAGCGCGCTGGGCGGGTGTTTGTGGCGCGGCCGAACTATTCGATGGCAGAGTGGCTCTGGTGCTGGATATGGAAGAGCTGATTAGGAATGCTCAAGCAGAAGTCGAACCGAAGCAAGTGCCGTAGGCACGACATGTTTATAGAAACGGCCACCTATTTGATATGGACCGTCTCGGAATACAACGGCCCGTTGCCGCATCAATGCTAATCAAGACCACGAACGCGTTCGTTGCAGCAGGTTGCCTCCTCCTGACGCTTCTTTGTGGCGTAACCGTCTGGCCACAGGGGCGCACCTACCCGAAGGAGATTCGCGGCTACAAAGTCGAACGCACCGTCGTCGAAATCAAGAAGCCGGAAACTAAAACTCAGCAGTCCAGCAAACGCGGGAGTGGAAACGATGGCGTTGATCAAGGCAACAGTGCGGCGAACTCTGACACTTACGTTGACGAACTGATTCAACTGGGAAAACCGCAACTGACGCGAGTTACACCGCTGGGAATTACCTTTGAAGTTCCCATTGTCGTTTCGCCAGTCAAACAAAATGGGCGCGTGGACTTTCTCGTCTTCGAAGACATGGTCGTCAACGGCACGTCCGTCAACATCGACGAGTACCATCGCGCGTTCGATCTCCCGAACAAACAGCCGCTGACCCTGCGCGAGCCGCTGAGCTTTTACATCTATCTGCCCAGCGCGATGCTGGCCGCGCTCGGCGATTGGAGCGATGCGAAAGAAACCTGGCCCGTGACCGGGCGGGCTTACGTTTTTGGAAAGTTTAAAAAGGGCCCGTTCAGTTTCAAGCGCGTCGTGCCGGTTGAGCTGAACCTGACGATGCGGAATCCATTGAAAGAGCGATAAGATCGAGAGATCTAGCGCGGATCGTTGGATGGCGGAAGACGTGATTTCGCGCTATATTGCGCGTCCATAATAGCTTCCTTCGGAACTGTGCCGTTTGAGCATCTGCGGCTTTTCTCATTAGCACCGAGGCTTCAGCCTGGTGATTAGTGGTTCTTTCGAAACGGAAACCGTTTCAAACGGTTTCTCAAGTCGCCCCCCTTCCTCCCATGATCGAGTACTACCTCGCTATGGCAATCTTTTGGGGACATCTTCTAGTGGTGAGGTGATCAAACAAACCTAACGATTCCCCTCGCCCAGGACAGTAAACTCTGAGTAGGAGAACATTATTTTTTCAACTCTTCCAATTGCTTGAGGTTCTTAAGATATTCTTGGTTGTAAGGATCAAGCCGAACCGCTTCTCGATACTCTGCTATAGCTTCCGTCCAATTTTCCCGAAGTATATGAACTGAGGCCACATTAACGTGTAGCTTAGGATTAGTTGGTTCTAACAATACGGCCGTTTTATAGAGTGATTCTGCTTGAACAAATTCTGAGTTAGCTTCATCCTTCTTGTTCTGCAGTTGAAGTGCCTTACCGTTATTCACGTGCTGTAGTGCTTCCTCCGTCAACCGAGATATTTCTCGACTATTCTGTTGCACCGCATTTCTCTGAGACAGAGGGTAATCAGAACTCGGCATCAACATATAGACTGACGCCACTAAACCGATAAAAATCATCACGCCGATGATGGTGTAAACAAACTTACGCTTGGACGATTGCCAAAGTGAAGAGAGGGTAGTGTTGTGTGAAGATAGGAAGGGGACGCGAATTGAACTAAAAATACTCAAGGAATGGCCGTGGTCTCCGTTGGATGACTCAGCGTCTTGAACACCGCCGGATCGTGTGGAATCCCCATGAGTTCCAACTCGTGAAGCTTGTGTTCGCAGTAGTTCCGCAGCTTTACGTCTTTCTTCCTCGGCTTCCTGTTGGCCTTGGCGCTCTTCTTCAGCGCAACGGGCAGCCTCTTGTTCGCGTGCGTGCTCTTCAGCCACTCGTTGGCCTTCTTCAACCAATCTCCGTAGCTCGGCTTCCTCAGCTTCACGTCTTTCTTGCTCTGCTTCCTGTTGGCGTTGGCGCTCCTCTTCAGCGCGACGCGCGACCTCTTGTTCGCGTGCTAGCTGTTCAATCACTTGGCGACGTTCTTCTGCGAGTCTCCGTCGTTCAGCTTCCTCAGATTCACGTCTTTGTTGCTCTGCTTCCTCTTGGCGTTGACGCTCTTCTTCAGCGCGACGGGCATCCCCCTGTTCGCGTGCTCGCTCTTCAGCCACTCGTTGATGTTCTTCCGCCAGTCTCCGTCGCTCAGCTTCCTCAGCTTCACGCTTTTCTCCCTCTGCTTCCTGTTGGCGTTGGCGCTCTTCGGCGCGACGTACGACCTCTTGTTCGCGATAATTCTTTTCCGCTCGGCGATACTCTTCTTCGGCGGCGTGATGATCATCTTCTTCGATCGCATCCCGCAGTGCCTTTCGCATTTCAGCGGCGCTCACAGGACGCTGTCGACGATTAAGGGACATTGCACGATGAATCACGGCGGCAAGGTTCGAAGAAACCTGCGAGTTGAGCTGTTCAATAGGTCGCAGTGGATCAGGCTGTTCATCTTCGATCATGTTGAACCGAGTAGGTGCGTAGATTGGCAACGTGCGGGTTAACAGGTGATAAAGCGTCGCGCCCAGGCTGTAGAGATCACTGCGCGGATCGGTGCCGTGGCCGTGAATCTGCTCAAGCGCCGCATAAATCGGGGTGTAACCACGAACACTTCGGCTGGTTGTCAGCGTTGCCATCTGACCTGTAGCGCCTTTGGCTAGGCCGAAGTCAAGCAAGAATATCTCTCCCTGCTTGGTCAGTTTCAGATTTGACGGCTTAATGTCACGATGAAGGATTGGCGGATTTTGACCGTGCAAGTATTCCAATAACCTGAGCAGTTCGTCAGCCCACCGCAGAACTTGAGCTTGGGGAAATGGACCGTCCCGTAACCTAAGTAATTCAGCGAGATCGTAGCCAGGGATAAACTCCATGACTAAGAAATCACCGTCGCCTTCGCTGAAATAATCCATCACTTTCGGCAAAGCCGAATGGCGAAGGTTACCCAGCAATGCCGCTTCACGCTCGAACGCGACACGAGCTTCGCGATCCTTGGTGGCTGACGTTTCTTTGAGAGCTACGATACAACTTAATCGTTGGTCCAGCGCCTCATAGACCGTGCCCATCCCACCGTGACCAAGCTCGCGAAGGACGCAGTAGCGATCTTGTAAGACTTTGTTTGGAGGAAGCATCTCCCTTTGAGTCTCAAGGATGCATTGGAGGAGCGCTGGCCTTTAGTATGGCGAGCAGAATGTACAGTTGCAGATTGTAACCCATCAACGGGATGCTCTACGAGTTTTCTACTTATCGACCTAAGCCCAATCAACTTTCGGATGCATCGTGTGCCACTTAGTCGCTTGCTCGAAAGCCAGCGCGACGCGCAGTGGCGAGGCTTCGTCGTAGAGGCCGCCCGTGAACATGATTGCCTGCGGCAGATGTTGGAGCGGGCCATTATTCGCGCCCGACACATCAAGAAAACCGCACGGCACGCACACCGCCGGATGGCCAGTGAGGTTCGTAATGGTCAAGCTGGCGCTGCCGGGCGCGGGCGAAACAAAGACATCCCACTGTGACATCAGCTTGTCCATCTCGCGCATCAACAACACGCGCGCCCGTTGCGCCCGCAGGTATTCAACCGCCGGAATGAACCGCGAAGTGCGAAACGCGTTGGGCCAGTCGCCGTTGTCCTGGCCGGAGAGCTGATTGACCCTGCCATCGCGCGTGATGTCGTCAAATGCGGTGGCTGCTTCAGCAGTGAGCAGAAAGCGAATATTCCCCGTCGGAAACTTTGGTAATTCGATGGCCGTCATCTTCACACCGGCCTTTTCCAGCGCATCGAGGGCCGCTTTGTACATCGCTTTGCGCTGCTCTTGTAGCTGACGTTGCTGATCGTTTTGCGCCTGAAAGCCTGCGCCCTCGAATTCAGTTTTTAAGTAAGCAACCCTTAGGCTGCCGAGCGGCGCGGCAGTTGACCAGTTGAAAGCGGCGGTACCCACCGTCATGTCGTGATCGTCCGGGCCATAGAGCGCGTCCAGCGCCGCCGCGCAGTCTTCCACACCGCGGCAGATGGGGCCAACTTTATCCATCGTCCAGCTCAGGCCCATCGCACCATATCGACTGATGCGGCCATACGTCGGCCGCAAGCCGGTCACACCGCAACGCGAGGACGGTGAAACGATCGAGCCCAGCGTCTCAGTGCCAATCGAAAATCCTACCAGACCGGCAGATGTCGCAGATGCCGGGCCAGCCGATGAGCCGCTCGAACCAGTTCGGTCTTCATCCGGCAGCCAGGGATTTCGCGTGACGCCGCCGAACCACTTCGGTCCCTGGGCGAGCGCGCCCATCGAAAGTTTCGCGACCAGAACGGCGCCGGCTGCTCGCAAGCGCTCGACTACGGTCGAGTCATAATCGATCATTTGATCGCGATAAGGCTCGGCGCCCCAGGTGGTCTTGATTCCTTTGGTCGCAAACAAATCTTTCGCGCCCCAGGGAATGCCGTGCAGGGGACCGCGATACTTGCCGCGTTTCAGATCGTTGTCGGCGTCCTGCGCCTGCTTCATTGCCAGGTCTTCAGTCAACGTTACAATGCAGAGCAGCTTTGGGCCGTAACGTTTCAGACGACCCAGATACATCTTTGTAAGTTCTACTGAAGAGACTTTCTTTGTTCGGATCAACTCGGCAAGTTGCGGCACCGTCGCAAACGCGAGGTCATCAACTGACTTGAACTGGACAGGTTCATTCTTGCCAAACTTGAATTTGGTTTTTGCTCCGGCCCGCTTGATATGGAACCCGGGCAGCGCCGGATGAAAGACGATAGCCGGCTCAGTATCGAGCGGCACATCCAGCTTGCGTAAGATTTCGAAGCTATCGAGGTTGGTGTTAACGCCACGCACGGCCTGGTCTTCCTGCTTATCAGTGAACTCAAGCCCGATCACTTTCTCCGCGTTGTGCATCATTTCTTTGGTGATGCGTAGCGGCGTCGGTGATGGCCGCGGCGAAGGCGACGGTGTGGACGTCTGAGCAAGCGCCTTCAAAGGAGAACCGGATGCGACCAGTCCCGCAGCCCCGGCCGCAGGAAGAAGTTTGACGAAGGAACGGCGATCGAGGCCGGCTCTTTGTGGGCCCTCGCTCACCGTCGAGTCTTTGGAACGCTTTTTCTTCATTGGATCCTCAGATGTTTTGGATTACACCGTCCCTAACGGTTGGGCTACTGCCCTGTTTTCTTCCCACCGCTCACTGCTTACTGACTCGGGCTGCCGTACTTCAGCTTCATCACCTTGGCTTTCCCCGTTCGGTAGACCGTCACGATGTAAAGATTATCGAATTCAGCTTCCGGAATGACAGGGAATGTTGGGCCGCCCAGAGCGGCAATGATTTCCGGCACAGTATTGTTGTGCCCGGCAATAAAGACGACCTGGCCTGAATTCTGCGAATGTATCCTTGCGACCAAATCGGCAGTGCCCTTGGAATCGACTTGATTGACGGGCAATCCTAATTTGTCGGCCAGCGGCTTGACCGTCTGCTGCGTGCGTTTGTACTGCGTAGCATAGATCGCATTGATGCCAGAGTCGCCGAACATGCGGACCAGCTCCTGCGCTCGCGCTTGTCCCGCCGGACTGAGATCAGGATCGTTGTTGTTGGGATCGATGACTTTCTCTGCGTGCCTGATCAGAATCACGGTGGTGACGGGACGTCGAAAGGTTGCGAAGTAGGCGAAGACAACGACGGCGCCCAACACGGCGAACAACATGGAAAAGACCAGGGCCGTTTTAAAGCCCGATCTGGGTTCTGTGGTTTCGTCAGGCATGAACGAACTCGCTCCTCAGCAACTGAGTTATGGATGGCCGCATACGATATCATTCGGCCGATATTAATTCGAGCCCAGTAGCGCAAATTGTTAACCTGCGCTGGTTCGCAAATTAACAATTGGGCTACAGCATGACCCGGTCGCTACCGCCACTAAAGGCCGGATGCAATCAGAATCGGAAGGTGCTAACCTATCGGTATCACAAGACCAACACTAATTAACTGATGGAAAGCACGCCAGTGCCGCCTGTGTGCGAGGTGAATTTCTTTGGCCCAAGAGCAAACTAATCCGGATTTATCTGAGACTATTGCCGAAAACTTCGGCGCAAACGCTACTTATGTGGAAGGCATACTGGCGCGTTGGCGTAGCGATCCAGCCCTCGTCGATGAATCATGGCGCGCCTACTTTGAAGAGCTCCTCGGAGGGGATGGCGTTGCGGCCAATACCGGCGAAGCACGGACGACGGCGCCGCAAAGTGAAGGACACAGCGCGGCACCCAAAGCCGACGGCCATCGAGACGGCGCCGGCGTCGCACCCGCAAAAACGGCGGCCGCTAAGCCTTCTCAAACACCCGCCGTGTCTGAAACCCGATCAGAAGCAACTCCGATTCGCGGCGCCGCGTTGAAAATCGTCGAGAACATGGAAGCGAGTCTTTCGGTTCCCACCGCGACTTCGCAGCGTCGCATCCCGGTTAAGCTACTCGACGAAAATCGCCGCATTATTAACCGTCACCTGGAAGAAAATGATCGCCGCAAAGCTTCTTATACGCACTTGATCGCCTACGCGATCCTGCGCGCGGTCGATCAGTTTCCCCAACTCAACGACGGTTTCGAAGTGATCGACGAGCAGCCCTCGCGAGTCAAGCGGGAATCGGTAAACCTGGGCATTGCGATTGACCTGGAAAAGAAAGACGGGACGCGCACTTTACTGGTTCCCAATATCAAGAACGCAAACAGACTGCGCTTTTCGGAATTCCTCGCAGCTTATGACGACGTGGTCACGCGCGCTCGCGGTGGCAAGTTGCAGGTTCCGGACTTTCAGGGCACGACGCTCTCCCTAACGAATCCCGGAACGATCGGCACCGTGGCGTCCACGCCGCGTTTGATGCCCGGCCAATCACTGATCGTCGCAACCGGCGCGATCGAATATCCGGCCGAATATCAATCGATGGCCCCAGCCATCCTGCCGCAACTGGGAATCAGTAAAGCGATCACTATCAGCAGCACCTACGATCATCGGATCATTCAGGGAGCCGAGTCCGGCGCCTTCCTCGCTCGCGTTCATGAATTGCTTCTCGGTAAGGACAAATTCTACGACGAGATTTTTTCCGATCTCGGAATTCCCCATGCGCCCCTGCGGTGGAATGTCGATCGGAATCCTCTTTTTCTGGGCGCTGACCAGATGCACGAGCAATCGACCCGCCAGGCAAGCGTGATGGAATTGATCAACGCTTACCGCGTGCGCGGCCATTTGATTGCTGACATCGATCCGCTGCATGCACTGCCGTTGCTTTACCATCCTGAGCTGGATATCGAAACTTACAATCTGACTATTTGGGACCTCGATCGGCTGTTCATTACCGCTGGTCTGGCAGGCACCGAGACCGCCACCCTGCGCGAAATACTCGACATCCTGCAACGCGCCTACTGTGGCAAGGTCGGCACCGAATACAGGCATATTCAGAGCAAAGAAGAAAAGCTCTGGCTGCGCGAGCAGATTCGGCGCGAGTTCGTTCAGCCGGAACCGATTGATGTCGAAATCAAAAAGCGCATTCTTTGGAAACTTATTTCCGCCGAGCAGTTCGAACGCTTCCTGAATACAAAGTTCCTGGGCCAGAAACGCTTTTCCATCGAAGGCTGCGAGACGATCATTCCTGTGCTCGATCAATTGATCGAGCGCGCCGGCGATCTCGGGGTCGAAGATATCAAGCTGGGCATGGCGCACCGCGGCCGCTTGAATGTGCTGGCCAACGTCATCGGAAATTTCTGCGAACGTATCTTCACGGCTTTTGAAGGCTCAGTGCATCCATCGTTTCCCGCGGACGAGGGCGACGTAAAATATCATCAGGGCGCCGCCGGCGAACGCGAAACGGCCAGCGGCAAGAAGGTCCGTCTAACTCTTTCACCTAACCCCAGTCATCTGGAAGCCGTCGATCCGGTCGTCGAGGGCATGACCCGCGCCACGCAGGACGAAATGATCGAGCGCGATGTCACGCGCGAGGAAGCAATGAATCATGCGCTGCCAGTGCTGCTGCATGGCGACGCCGCATTCGCGGGTCAGGGCATCGTGATGGAGACATTGCAGCTCGCACAATTGCGCGGCTATCGCACCGGCGGCACGATTCATATAATCATCAACAATCAGATTGGCTTCACCACTTCGCCGGAAGCCGGCCGTTCATCGATATATTCGACTGACGTCGCGCGCATGACGCAGTCGCCCATCTTTCACATCAATGGAGACGATCCGGAAGCCGCTTATCGCACTCTGCGCATCGCGCTTGATTACCGGCAGCAATACAAGAAGGACGTGGTCCTCGACGTTGTCGGATTCCGGCGACTGGGACACAACGAAACTGACGAGCCGAGCTACACGCAGCCGCTGATGTATCAGCGAGTCAAAGCTCACACGGGTGTGCGAACCCTATATGCCAAGCGGCTGGTGCGTGAAGGCGTGATAGACGAAGCCGAAGTGAGTCAACTGATCGACGAGCGCGTGCGTCGTTATGAAGATGCTTTGGCTCGCGCGAAAGAGATCGCCGTAAAACAGAAATCAGCGGACACGCACAAGCCGCCGGTCGTGGAACTTGACGGTTCAGACGTGGTCGCTACCGGTGTCGACTTGGAAATTGTAAAGACCATCGCCCATCAGATTTCAATAGTTCCTGAAGGATTCAACCTGAATCCGAAGATGGTGAGCCAACTGGCGCGACGAGCGAAGATGGGCGAAGGCGCCTTGCCGGCCGACTGGGCGTTCGCCGAAGCCATCGCGTTCGGATCGCTGGCCCTGGAGAGCAGGCGCGTGCGCTTGAGTGGCCAGGATTCGGGCCGCGGCACGTTCAGCCAGCGCCATGCTGTTCTCTACGACACGCAGACTGGGAAAACGTGGGAGCCCCTGGCTGGATTGCGGTCGAAAGATTCCGCGCGGGGCCGCTTTGAAGTTTTCGACAGCTCGCTTTCTGAAGCGGGCGTGCTCGGCTTTGAATATGGTTACTCAGTGGTGGCGGCTGATGCATTGGTGATGTGGGAAGCGCAATTTGGCGATTTCAACAACGTCGCTCAGTCGATCATCGACCAGTACATTGCGGCCAGCGAGGACAAGTGGCAACAGACGTCGCGTCTGACGATGCTGCTTCCCCACGGTTATGAAGGGCAGGGACCCGAGCATTCCAGCGCGCGGCTCGAACGTTTTCTACAGCTCTGCGCTGAAAATAATCTGCAGGTGTGCTATCCCTCTTCGCCCGCACAGTATTTTCACCTCCTACGCCGGCAGGTTTTGCCGGGTTTTGAGCGGCCTTTGATTATCATGACGCCGAAGAGTCTCCTGCGTTTGCCCGCCGCTGCATCTGCGCTCGAGGAATTAACCAGCGATGGTTTTCGTCCGCTAATCAATGACGCGGAGCTAACCGATCCCGGACGCGTCGAGCGAGTCGTTCTGTGCAGCGGCAAAGTTTTCTATGATTTGAATCAAGCGCGGGGCGGTAGCCCGACCGTGAGGGAGAGCTCATCTGATCCGATTGACGGTCGCGTAGCCATCATTCGTTGTGAACAGTTCTATCCTTTCCCACGGAAGTCTCTGACCGAAATACTCGCCGGTTATCCGAACGCGAAGGAACTGGTCTGGTGTCAGGAAGAACCAAAGAACATGGGCGGATGGACTTTCATGGAATCGCGTTTGGAAAACTTGCTGTCACGCTGTGAGCGGCCTCGGTATGTGGGGCGTGAAGCGTCAGCCAGTCCGGCGACCGGAAGCTACGCGGTTCACACTCAAGAGCAGCAGCGTCTAGTGCAGGAAGCGCTGACGATTGCTTAGTATCTGGAGCGCGGACATCCCTGTCCGCACTGAGCGCGAAGCGCGAACAACATTAGGGGTTCACCGTTTCCGTAGAACCAGAGCGATGATTGCCGAGAACACCGTTCCAAACAGAGCAAACCCAATCGAGATTCCGAAAAACGCCTTCAACAAGCTCGTCTCGCCTTCCTGTTGCATCAGCTTCGGACCAACTGTCGCGAGCAGAAACGCGAAGTAAGTGCTGGTGAGAATTGCGTACGTCACCGCAATCTTGATCCCGGTCACCCATCCCTCTCCAAATCTCAGCCTCCCGCCGTTCATCCTGCGTTTCTGACGAATTCCGAGGGCCAATCCCGTAATGGCCGCGAGATTAAAGATCCCGATGTCGGCAAATTGAGCAGATTGGGATTCGAAGTGCAGAACAAAATGCTTCAAGGCCACCCACGCGGCGATAACGAGTGTCACGAAGAATCCGTATTTGAGGGCCAGTTTCATGGTGTATTTGAAAAGGAGCCCCGACATCCTGTCGGCGGAGCGCAGGCATCCTGTCGGCCTGCGCAGCCCTCCCTAACGGTCGGGCTTCTGACTCGCTCGCTACCGCGAGCGGTTTCGTACCTTTTATCATAATCGAGTTTGACCGCAAACATCGGATAGATGGCCGGGGTCCATTCACTCTATTATCACCTCATCAAATCCAACGAGGTGAAGTAACATGTTGCAGGCATCAACGAACGTGACCACGGTAATGAACAATCCCGAACTTTGGAGCGCGGTAGTTTCACGCGATGCTTCGCGGGACGGCAGCTTTGTCTTTGCCGTTCGATCGACGGGGATCTATTGCCGGCCCTCCTGTCCGGCGCGACGCCCGCGACGCGAACAGGTCCGCTTTTTCCAGGTGCCCGAAGCAGCCGAGCAAGCCGGCTTCCGCGCCTGTCGCCGTTGTCATCCGCGGCGCGTCCAGGCAGACGATCCGCAAATCGATCTCGTGCGACGCATCTGTCAGGCGATCGACGAACGCGATGAAGAGCCGTTAACACTGAAATCACTGAGTACCGAAACCGGAGTGAGCGCTCATCATTTGCAACGCACGTTCAAACACGTGATGGGCATCACGCCGCGGCAATTCGCGGAATCGCGCCGGCTGAATCAGTTCAAGTCAAAAATTAAAGAGGGCGCCTCGGTGACTGACGCGATGTACGACGCCGGTTACGGATCCAGCCGTGGTCTTTACGAGAAGTCTTCAGCTCGGCTGGGCATGACACCGGCGACTTACGGCCGCGGCGGACAGGGGATGCGAATCATCTACACGATCGCCGCTTGTCCACTCGGGCGCGTGCTGGTGGCGGCAACGGATCGTGGCGTTTGCTCGGTCGCGCTCGGCGATTCAGATGCCGAACTGAGCGCGGCGCTGTTCGCGGAGTATCCCAACGCATCAATCGATTCCCGCGACACGGTAATCAGTCCTTCGCTGAATCTTTGGCTCAGCAAAGTGCTCGAGCACCTGAGCGGCAAGAGTCCGCGCATCGATTTGCCGCTCGATATCCAAGCGACTGCTTTTCAATGGCGCGTGTGGGAAGAGTTGCAGCGCATTCCTCTGGGCGCGACGCGTTCTTATCAGGAGATCGCCAACGCGATAGGCCGTCCGAAGGCCGTGCGCGCGGTCGCGGGCGCCTGCGCGGGCAATTACGTGGCGCTCGTAATTCCCTGCCACCGAGTCATTCGCGCGGATAAGAGCATGGGCGGATATCGTTGGGGACTGGAGCGAAAGAAAGAACTCTTGGTACGAGAGAGAGAACTTAAAAACCGAACGTGATGCTTGGGGTTCAACTCCTTTGCGTCTTTGCGTCTTTGCGCCTTTGCGTGGAAATTTCTCTTCGTGGACATTTGCTCACGCAAAGGCGCTAAGGCGCAAAGAGTACGCCGCGTTGTAACCGGCTATTTAATCCAGACCGTCTTAGCATTCACAAACTCCCGAATCCCGAATGCGCCCAGTTCCCTTCCATACCCGGAATTCTTAACGCCGCCAAACGGCAGACGCGGATCGGAAGCCACCATGCCGTTGATGAAGACACTGCCGGCCTCGAGCTCTTCGACGAACCGATCGCGTTCGGCGTCATCGTTGGTCCACGCCGCTGACCCGAGACCAAACGACGTAGCATTCGCCAGTTCAATCGCCTCATCAATATCCGCGACGCGAAACAGTGAAGCGACGGGCCCGAAGATTTCATCCTGATAGGCCGGCGACCCTTTCGGAATGTCCACCAGAACTGTTGGCTCGTAGAAATTGCCCCGCGCCAAGTCACCATCCGCTTTGAACTTCTGACCGCCGGTGAGAACCTTTGCGCCGGCAGCGACTGACACCTGCACTTGCTCTTCCAGGTCTTTCAGAATCTGCTCGGTCGCCAATGGACCGATGTCGGTCGATTCAATCAACGGATCGCCGACGCGCAACGCCTTCATCACCTCAACAAAACGCTTTTCGAACTCATCATAAATTTGACTGTGAACAATGAAACGCTTAGCGGCGATACACGACTGGCCGTTGTTAATCGTGCGCGCTTTCACGGCAGTGGCGACCGCCGCATCCATTTCAGCCGAAGGCATCACGATGAAAGGATCGCTGCCGCCAAGCTCCAACACGGTCTTCTTGATCTGCTTTCCGGCAATGCTCGCCACGCTCCGTCCGGCGGGCTCGCTACCGGTGAGCGTGGCCGCGGCCACACGCGAATCTTCGAGCACACTCTGCACCACATCCGATCCGATCAAGAGCGTCTGGAAGGCGCCTTCCGGAAAGCCGGCGCGGCGAAAGATGTCTTCGATGGCCAGCGCGCATTGCGGCACGTTCGAAGAATGTTTTAGCAAGCCAACGTTGCCGGCCATCAGACCGGGAGCGGCGAAACGAAAGACTTGCCAGAACGGAAAGTTCCATGGCATTACAGCGAGAACTACACCCAGGGGTTGAAAATGCACGAAGCTTTTCGTCGCGGTTGTTTCTACGAGTTCATCGGCCAGATGACGCTCTGCGTTCTCAGCATAGTATCGGCAAACCCACGCGCACTTTTCTGTTTCCTGCACGGCGCCGACAATAGGCTTACCCATCTCGAGCGTCATCATCCGGGCGAAGTCTTTCTTTTCGGCTTCCAGAATTTCAGCGGCGCGGAGCATCGTCCGAGCGCGCTCAGCAAAGCTGGTCCGGCGATAGCTCTGAAAGGTCGTGTGAGCGAGTTGAAGTTTTTCGTTGAGCTGCGTTTGGCTAAGCGGTTCAAAAGTTTTCAGCGTTTCGCCGGTCGCGGGATTGGTTGATGCTATGGACATGAGAGAATTATAGCGACCCCGGTCAAGGTTTTGGTATTAGCTCGGGCTCTCCCTCGCTCGTAGGCACACTCTTGTGCCGTTTTCGAAACACGATCGCACCTAAACCTGCAATAATGCAGGCGCCTCCTACCAGCAGTCGCCAATTAAGTTTTTCGTGAAGGACGAGCATACCCAGAATGACCGCTACCACCGGCGTCACTAGAGCGATAAGCATTGTGTTGGTCACGTCCATGTTGCGCACCAACCAATAGTAGAGCGCGAACGCAACCACCGAACCGACGACAGTCAGGTATAGTAACGAGACGACGGCCATAGTGGTCCAGTGAAAGTGCATGGGATTGCCTTCGATGGGAATCCCAATTGCCAGTAACGGAACGAAGCCGAAAATCATCTGGCACGCGGCGAAGACCTGTGGATCGATCTTGCTTCCGTAAGCTTTCACCAGAACGTTACTGTAACTACCGAAGAAGGCGCTCAGCACCAATGCGACGCTGCCCAGCAAGGCCATCGACCCGGCGATGGTCAACTGATCGGAAAAAATCACCGCCACTCCAAAGACGCCCAGCAGAACACCCATCGCCCTTCCCACCGTCAGGCGCTCTTGCGGCAGATAAAAGTGCGCGATGACTAGACCAAAAGCCGGGAAGGTTGATTGAAGAACTGCGGCCAGACCCGAAGAAATATATTGCTCACCCCAAAAAACCAGGCCGTAGTTCAAGCCGAACTGCAGCACCCCAACTACCGCGATCAATGTCCATTCACGACGCGTGCGGGGCCAGGCCGCTCGCCGGGCTAGCACCATAAGCATCAAGATCAGAGACGCGAGGGTGAACCGAATGCCCGCAAACGTAATCGGCGGTAGATCAGCGAGGCCAATCTTAATGAATAGCCAGGTTGATCCCCAGATACAGCAGAGGATCAACCAGACGATGCGCGCTTTCATTTGAATATATGTACGTGAGGGAGAGTAAGGCGGTCAATCCAGAGCGGCGTTCTGCGCCCGGAAGGAACCCTTGATGCCTAACTTGCGCCTTGGCGCCTTGGCGTGAAACATTCTCACGCCCAGGCGCAACGACGCAAAGCCAGAAACAACCTTAGCTACTTCTTCTCTTCGTGCTGCGGCGTCAGCTTAATGATCGAGAAGACGGCGCCCTGCGGATCCGTGACGGTCGAGAAGCGCCCCACGTTGGGAATGTCCATCGGCGGCACTATCGCCTGCGCGCCGAGCGACGTAGCTTTCTGAAAGGTCGCGTCGCAATCATCGACGGCGAAATAGATTCCCCAGTGCGGCGGAACAGGCCCCATGTGCGGCGCAATCTGCATCATGCCGCCCGCGTGCTCAGCGCCGTTCATCCACTCGGTGTAAGGCATCGCGCCATCATGTGTGTTTGCTTCCCATCCGAATAGCTTGGTGTAGAAATCGATGGCTCGAGTTGAGTCGGTGGTCAACAATTCATTCCACGACACAGTGTTCGGCTGTCCCTTGATCTCAAACCCATTGTGTTTGCCCGCCTGCCAGATACAGAACGCCGCGCCGGTCGGATCGATGATCACGGCCATGCGGCCGGCGTCCATGACATCGAATGGCTCTTTCATAACTGTGGCGCCGAGAGCTTTTGCTTTCGCGGCGGTTTCGTCGGCGCTGGCGACACTGACGTAAGAGGCCCAATGCGTGGGCACTTCCTTCATCGAATCGCCTTTTTCGTAAAGAGCGCCGGCGTTCTTTCCGTCAAGCTGCAGCATGGTATAAGTCATGCCAGGCCCGACTGGATTGTCTTGCGCGGCCCAGCCGAACAGTTCACCATAAAATTTCTTGGCGCCCGGCCCGTCGGTCGTGGCCAGTTCGGCCCAGCAAAAAGTGCCCGGCGCGAATTCGAGTTTTGTCTGCGCTCCTGTTTCGCTCATTTGAGTTTTCTCCTTTATCGAATGGAATGCTTAGCGGCGGGCTACGGTCCGCCGGCGGTCAAGTGTCAGCGGGCAGTAGCCCGCCTCCAAACAGAATTGATAATTGCTGTCTAAGGGGCTGAAACTTTACCAGCGAGTGGAGGTAAAAGCTAGCGACAGGAGGGAGACTGGCATCCCTATTTGGAGAGATTGCCGAGCCAGGTAAAACGATCCACGAAAATACAGGAAGCGGAACTGCTTGTGTGTTCGTGTGATTTCGTGGAGCGTCCTGGGTTCAAGCGGAAGGAAAGCCCGAAACTAAGGGACAGGATTATGTCGAACAACTTAATCGGGTAGTTGTAAAAGGCGTTTTCGATGGTGACGAGCGCGCGCCCTAACGGCACTGTGCGGGCAGGATGCCCGCCACCCTAAAAACGAAATCGCGCTGCTCTCAACCGAAGTTGCTAGCAGCGCAATCTCTAACTTATAAACCACCGAAGTGGTTTGTAAGATGGCAGCCCGGCTTGGCCAAGCACAAGCTGCCAATTTGTATACCGACAAGCAATCGGCGGTCGATTGTTCCCGGTCGGCACGCGATCCGTTTCCACTCACCTATCTTCCCTTGCGGGACATTCAGTTTGTTTTCACCAATCTCACATTCCTTGCGGAGCGTGGTGCCTATAGGTAGTTTTTTTGGTGGCTGTCCTCCACCGCCGGTTACGTTCCCGGCAACGAGGCTCAACTTTCGTTGAGCGACATGGCTTCCCTTCAGCGGGTCCTTCCCAAAGGGTGCTACCCGTTTTTATCCGGGCGCCCAGGAAAAACCTTTCGGCTCTTCCCTGGCAAGCCTTTCGGCTTCAGCGACGGGCGTCATAGCAACCACAAACCGCTCTGTCGTTACTCTCTCCCAGAGTGTCACCACTCTGTTCGCCTGTCCCTTCGCTGGTCTCAAAGGCCGTGACCTTCGCGACGGGCAGAGTTATACCTAAAAGAATTTTTCTCGTCAAAGTTTTATGTGTTTTATTTTTCGAAGAAAGTTTTTTCGGTGATTTCGGAAGCCACGATCGCGCCCATAGTCACGAAATTCCCTGTGCTACAATACGCACCCGACGCGGTCAGCGAAAACGTTTCTGTGGCTTTATCCAAGTCCCGCCGCAAAATGCGTTTCGGCGTTCCAGATGGAGGCCGTTGAAAGGAGAATTCAATGAAAGCCAGGGTGCTTCAAGTCGCAATCTCGTTGTTGTTTTGCCTGTTGACTTTTTTGCCCGCGGCGCGGGCACAACAACCTGTCATTGTCGTCACTAACCCGCCCGGACAACAACCTCCAACGGTGGCCGCTCCGGCGCTTCGGCCTGACCAAAAAGCTTTCGACGAGGCGCGGCGAATTAAGGAGCCCCAAAAGAAGATCGAAGCCTTGGAAAAAGTTGTGAATGATTTTCCCGAAAGTTTTTACCGCAGTCAGGCCCGCCTGGAGATTCTGGACGTGTTGCTCAAGAGTTTTCCCGATCAAACGGACCGAATTCGTCAATCAGCCGAAAAGATTCTTGAACCATCGCAGGGAAATATCACCTTTCGCGGAATTAACTACAGCACCGTGGCGACTAAGCTGCTTAACGCCGGCATTTTCCTCGACTGGGCTGGCGAGCTGGCGAAGAAAGGGGCCGCAATCTACGAAGATGAAACAGCCAAAGAGCTGCGAACAGGTCGAGCCCATAATCTGGATACACTCGGCCGGATATACCTAAAGCAAGGGAAAACAAAGGAAGCTAAAAAGCTTCTGAAACAAGCCCTGAAAAACGATCCGGAGGTGACCACAGCCATCGTTGGTCTGGCAGAGATTGCGGAGAAGAGCGGCGATCACAAGGCGGCTCTCGAATACTACAGCTCCGCGGCCGTCAAGACTCCGATGAAAAAAGCCGATTTCCTGCAAATGGAAAATGCTTATCGGGCGACACATCACGACTCATTGACAGGTTTGGAAGAGATGCTCGACGTCAGGTATCGAAAGCTGAATGCCGGTCTGCGCTTCGATCATTATCAGGCTACTCCCAAGCGCAGCAATCGCACCGCGCTCGCCGAACTCTTCACCGGATCCGGGTGCGGCCCGTGCGTCGCGGCCGATCTTGGTTTTGACGGTTTGCTTGAAAGATATAGCCGGCAGGAATTGGTCGTGCTGGTGTATCACTTGCACATTCCGCTTCCCGACCCTATGACGAACCCGGCTACCGTCGAGCGCGGCAAGTATTACGGAGTGCCCGGAACGCCTACGCCGGTCGTCGATGGGTTCAGATTGCCAAGCAGCGGCGGCTCGAGAGAGATGACCAAGGGTTTTTATGATCGCGTAAATCCCAAAGTTGAGACGGAACTCGAATCTCCGGCAACCGCCGAGCTAAAACTAACAGCCACAGTGGAAGGCGACCGGGTTAAAGCCAACGTAACCGTCGACAGCGTCACGGCGGCTTCGAAGGATTTGAAACTGCAAATAGCCCTGACCGAGGATGAACTCCGCTATACCGGCGAAAACGGAATTCGTTTTCATCCAATGGTGGTGCGCAGTCTGGCGGGCAAGGACTCGTCCGGATTCGCCCTGGCCGCTGCCGGCCCAACCAGCATTGAGTGGACCTTCGATCTGAAAGCAATGAGCGATCAGTTGAAGAAGTACCTCGACACCTACGAGCAACAGGGTCATCGTGGCGATACGTTCACCTTCAGCGAAAAGAAGTTTCAAATCGATCCGAATAACCTGTCGCTGGTCGCATTCGTGCAGGACATGAAGACCAAGATCGTCCTGCAGACGGTCTATCTAAAGGTCAAACCGGCCACGACGGCCTCCGCCCAGACGGCGGCCAAATAGAATGTCTGGACGTCGGCTATTCAAGGCGGCGCTGTTTGCAGGGCTCTATTTCTCTGCCGTCACGATCCTGGCCCAGGAAACTGAGAGCGAACCTAATCCTATCAAGTGGTCGATCAAGACAAATGTCTCGGCGCCGGTTAAAGCCGGTGATCGTTTCGCCGTAGAACTAACCGCGCAAATCGAAAAAGGTTGGCATCTCTACTCGACCGAACGGGTCGAAGGCGGCCCAACCCCCACGCGAATCGTCATTTCCACGGGGCAAGCATTCGAAGTGGCTGGTGAAATCGATTCGCCCGCCCCGCATTCGGCTTACGATCCAAACTTTCAGGTAGCGACTGAGTACTATGACGGCTCAGTGCCGTTTACGATTCCGGTGCGCGCATTGGCAACCGCTGGGGCGAACTCAAACAAGTTACGAGTGCAGGTGCGCTATCAAACTTGCACGCAAGCCATTTGTCTCGCGCCGAAACTGCTCGAGCTGGAAACGCAGATTCAGATCGCTGTTGGAGATTCCGGACCAAAGCGGCCTGCTGCCAAAGCTGGGGTCGAGAAGCCTTTCGCGCCACTGGTCGTCGGCGCAATGGTTCCGGACTTTGATTTCACGGACTTCACGGGAAAGACTCGGCACTTTTCGGATTATCGCGGGCGCTATGTCTTACTCGATTTCTGGGCCACCTGGTGCAGTCCCTGCCTGGCCGACATTCCGCACCTCAAGGACACCTACTTGAAATATCGCGTTCGAGGATTTGAAATCCTCGGCATGGATAGCGAGACACTCGGGCAGGAACAAGTCGAACCAGAGTTTGCCCGAGATACGCAGGCGCGCGCGCGTGAGATTGTTAGTACGCGAGGCGTGAGTTGGACGCAAGCGACAACTGAGACATCGGTGCCCGTGGCGGTAAAAATATTCGGAGTCAATAACCTGCCGGCAAAGATCCTGATTGACCGCGATGGCCGCGTGGTCGCGCGCGTGAAGACGAGTTCAGAACTCGACGAACTGCTGGCGCGCCTCTTGAATGGGAAGGAGTAAGCGAGCTTCGATCGGAAGTGTCAGAAGCTCGCGCGTAAGCAAGGGCAACGCTCGTGTCGGTCGACTATCGCGTTCGAGAAACCGGGTCAGCCGTTACGAGCACCTGGGAGTGTTGCCCTCCCTCACGGTCGGGCTTCTGATACGAACTGCTCGACGGCTCGGCGAATTGTTTCCTGGACCAACTCGGCATCCTCCGCGCTTTTGTATGGGTGCCGGGGCCAGAAGAAGCCCTTCAGACCGTCCTTACGGCGGCGCGGAACGATATGAATGTGTAGATGAGGCACGCTTTGACTGACGCGATTGTTGATTGCGACGAAGGTGCCCTCGGCTTCCATCGCCGACTCGACCGCGCGACTGAGCAGTTGCGCATTCCTGAAGAAGGGTGCGATCAGCGTCTCAGGCAAATCACTCAGAGTCTCGTAGTGCGCTTTCGGAATCAAAAGGCAATGGCCGGGGAAGACCGGACGGTGGTCAAGGAAGGCCAGGGATACTTCGTCTTCGAATACGATGCGCGCCGTCACTTCGCCGTTAGCGATCTTGCAGAACGCGCATGCCGAAGTGGTTCTTTGCTCCATAGACCATACCTCGAAAGAGTTCAAAGGCTTCGAAGAATTTCTTTTTTGTCGATTCTCTGCGCCGCAGCAACCGTGCGTAGGATAGAGTTGAGAGTCCCGATACGCAGCGACTCATGATTGGGGATAGCTATGCGATGGTGGACCGGCGTATCGGTTTCCAGGATGACATGGCTGCCAACTTGATGAACACGCCCGTAACTATAGTTACGACAGAGAGTGTCGATTAGTCGAGCACCACTCACGTCCCGGGGGAGTCTCATGAGCAGGCAAGAACCTCGTCACGCACCAGATGCAGGCGAATTCGTTCGGGCTTCGTCTGATCGAAAAAGTAGCCGGTCACAGCTTCCTGCACATTTGAGCGCAGTTCATCCCAGGAGTCAGCCTGGCTAAAGATGTCGTAAGACAGACACTCAGCGACAAAGCCACCGTCGTTATCCTGAGATACGCTGAAGACAATTTCCATAGCCCAAATTCTGCCATTAACATCAATTAGCGGCAAGTCTTCCGCGATGTGGGTCGCGCGAGACTTGACCGTATCGAAAGCAACTCGGCTCGTGATCGTTGACCATGCCGACGGCTTGCATGAACGAATAGCAGATCGTCGAACCGACGAACTTGAAACCGCGCCGCAAGAGATCGCGACTCAACGCATCCGATTCCTCGGTATGGGCCTGTATCCCCGCACCGCGTTTGCGCCTGATGGTTCGTCCCTTTACGAACTCCCAGACATATTCATCGAAACTGCCAAATTCTTTTTGGATCGCCAGAAATGCTTTGGCGTTTCCCACCGCGGAGTCGATCTTCAGACGATTGCGAACGATGCCTGCATCACCCAGCAACTTCTTAATTTTGCGTTGATCGTATTTCGCGACGCGAAGCGGATCGAAGTTATCAAACGCCTTCCGGTAATTCTCGCGCTTTCGCAAAATAATTTCCCAACTCAAGCCGGCCTGAGCGCCTTCAAGAATTAGAAATTCGAACAGCGTCTGATCATCGTGACCAGGCACGCCCCACTCCAGATCGTGATAGGCAATCAATAGCTCACTCGTGGCCCAGTGGCAGCGAGGGATTTCTTTTTTTGAGTTTATGGGGCTCATGGCTTTTCGGGTTGCTGGTCTGAGTTAACCAGCCCTTCGATTGCTTCGACCAGAACGTCAGGGTCGACCGGCTTCGCCAGATGGAGTTGAAAGCCGGCTGAAAGCGCCAGTTGGCGATCTTTTTCAGTCGCGAAGGCCGTCAAGGCCACGGCCGGAACGTCGCTGGCTTCCGTCGTCAACGACCTCACTTTCCGCATCAGTTCGTATCCGCTTTCGATGGGAAGGCCGATGTCGCTAAGCAAAACATCGGGTTGAAAGAGCTGCAAGCTAGCCAACGCTTGCTGTGCCGACTCAACCGCCTCGACGGTTGCGCCTGAACATTCGAGGGTCAACGACAGAAGTTCGCGAGCGTCCGGCTCGTCTTCGACCAGAAGGACGCGCAGTCCCTCCAGCGGCTGCCGGGTGACAGCCGCGCTGTCTTTTCCGAGTTGCTCAACTTCCAGAGTTGCACTCTGATCTGAACGCATTGCCGCCAGCGGCAGTTTGATCGTAAAGGTCGCACCCAAACCATCGCCGGGACTCTCAGCCGTAACCGTTCCGCCGTGCAGCTCGGTCAGGTGCCGAACGATGGCGAGTCCCAGACCGAGGCCGCGGTGCGACCTGCTGACGGACGATTCAGCCTGGCGAAATCTTTCAAAAACACGAGGCAGAAAATCCGCACTGATTCCCACTCCCGTGTCTCGCACGACTAGTTCGGCTGACGATTCGGATCGGCGTAAGGAGATGTAAACCCAACCATCCCGGGGCGTAAACTTAACGGCATTTGAAAGCAGGTTCCAGACAATCTGCTGCACCCGCGCGGGATCACCATAGACCGGTCCTATCGATGCTTCACTGGAAACGTCGATCTGGACGCCGCGGGCATTCGCGGCCGGGCGGACAACATCAACGGCCGCCGCAATCACCGGCATGAGATCCATCGGCTTTACGTCGAGGTTAAGTTTACCGCCGGCGATCCGTGACACGTCGACAAGATCTTCTATTAACTGCGCCTGCGACCGGGCATTTCGTTCCACGGTCTCGAGTGCGCGCTCGGTAGTCTCCTGATCCAGACGCCCGGCGCGCAGCATTGAGAGCCAGCCCAAGATGGCCGTCAGCGGAGTGCGCAACTCATGCGAAAGCGTCGCCAGGAATTCATCCTTGATGCGATTCGCTTCTTCGGCTTCCGTTCGCGCCGTATGTTCACGCTCAATTAGATGTTCGCGCTCTTCCTCGGCGCGCTTTCGCTCGGTAACGTCCCAGCCGAGTCCAGCCAAACGATAAGGTTTTCCGTCTGCATCATAGAAAGCCCGGCCCCGTCCGATCATCCAGCCCGGCTTGCCGTCCCTGGTCGTATAACGAAAATCGATTTCGTAGTCACTCCGGTTGGTGATCGCGTCGCCGACCGCTTTCCGCAAAGCCTCGTGATCTTCAGGGTGAACAAAATCCAAAAAGGCTTCTTCGGTTTCCGGAAATTCGCCCGGCTTAAGACCGAAAATTTCTTCCAGTTCGGGTGACCAGCGCACTCGATCGACCGGACCCAGATCGCGCGTCCACGTGCCCATTCCACTGGCCTGCAGGGCCATCACAAAGCGTTCCCTGCTCTCAAAGAGTTCCTGCTCCGATCCCTTCCGTTCGATGAATTGACCAATCTGGCTGCCGATACCGATAAAGGTCGCCAGCAGCGCCTGGTCCGGCTCGCGAATCTCGTGACTAAAAAATTCCATCACCCCAAGAAACTTTTCGCCGGACAGAATTGGAAAAGCGAAAGCCGCGTGCAGTCCCGCCGCCGCCGCCGCCGGTCCGCGCGGAAAGTTATCGTCTTTCGTTACATCCGGGATCCAGGCCGGCTTCAATTTCTTCCAGACACGTCCGGGCAGACCCAAACCGGGCTGGAACCTAAACTCGTAACACATCGCTTCGAATTTACTCGCCGCCGATCCTTCGGACGATCCCTGGGACGGCCAGACTTTCAAGCACCGCAACCCTCCGGCGTCCGGGTCTACGATCCACATCGCCCCTACTTCCCAATCAAAAGTTTTACAGATTCTTTGGAGGATGCGCGGCAAAGCGTCGGCGAGCGCGGGTGACTCGGCCAGTATCCGAGTGACCGAGAGACTGCCACTCAAATGCCTTTCCGCCTGCTTGCGCTCAGTGACAATTCCGGCCAGCGAGAGGGTGGTGATGGCGTAGTTGGCGATATAGGCTTGCAGGAAAAGCAAACCGTCGTTGCTGCCGTAAACCGCAAATCCACCGAACCCGTGGATCGTGCCCCAGATCGCGATCGCTGAGAGTACGGCTACCGCTGTCGAAACGCCTCTGGGGCCAAAACGAAATGCCGCCCACAACAGCACGGGTATCGTCACGTGTCCCCACGGACGGGCGGGGGCCGATTGCAGCAAGAGGTTTGTGTAGACGGTCGTGGACAGGAGCGCCATTAAGAGGAACAACAAACCGGCTTCAGCCAAACGCCAGCCGCGCCAGGACTGAATGGGCTTCTCGATCCAACTTAGAATCAGGGGCGTCACGACCAACGCGCTAACGCCGTCACCGGACCACCAGATCAGCCAAAGCCGGCCAAAACTGTGCCAGGACGCAGACCCACTCAGACACAAACTGAGATTGCCAATCGTCGCGCTTACGGCGGTACTAAGAATCGCCGCGAACACTACAAACTTCAAAACATCCCTGGCTCGTTGAAAGGGATTGCTCGATCCCGCGAAGCGTCGCACGAGGTAAACCGCGGTGATCGCCTCCAGAGCATTCCCGAAAGAGATCCCGGCCGCTGTAACCAGGCCAACGTCGGTCAAGAAATAGTTGGCGAGCAGAGCACCGAGCAGAACGCCCGGCATCGCGCGATAGCCTAACCACAACCCCAGAGCGATCGCCACGCCCGTAGGAGGCCAGACAGGCGACACGCTGGCATTGATGAATGCGAGCGAGAGACCGAGCTTCGCCGCCAGAAAGTAGAGCACCGCGACGATCAGAATCACGCCCACATCAGAGAGCCTTCGATAATTGCGAGTTGCGGTCATTTGATCAGCGCCACTAATCTTGATCAACCTCGCCGCCTTCCGGGCCATAGAAGAAGACCCAAAGGGCCAAATCATCACTGAAACTTTCAAACCTATGTTCGACGCCGGCGGCGACGAACAGGACATCGTGCGGGCCGAAAGCCTGACGCGCGCCGCCGCAGACAAATTCTCCGCCGCCCTGCGCCACCACGTAAATCTCGTCACGCGAATGAGGTGTCTGCGGGTCATGCCCGCGCGGTGTGTACAGCTTCACCACGAGGGAACCGTGCTCGAAGACGCCCACCGACTGTTCACCCTGAGGACCAGGCAAACGCTGCAGCGCATTGGCCAGAGTTATCTTTTGACATGAGTTGCTCGTTGTCATGGTGACTGTGCCAATAATACATTACAATGCCCGCCAGCAATGACGAGTTTGCGTGGAAGCTGGTTACGTTCTTTGCCCGTTTAGGTGTTGAGAGCGGGTGAAGATTTTCGAGATTGATTGTGGCCCACTCATCTGGCGCGATTTCAGGCGCGTGATGCTCGTGCGACTATTTCAAACTTACTACCGGTAGAGCTATAAATCACCATGCGTAAAAGTGAGTTGCGAGACCTTGCGCGGAGCGGCCATTTCATCTCTGGCATATACAACTATTGCGATCGTTGGTGCGAGCGATGCCCGCTCACGGCGCGCTGTCTGGTCTATGCGACCGAGAAAGCCGATGAAGCCTACTCCGATCCGGAAGCCCACGATATCAACAACGCAAAGTTTTGGAGCCGGCTGGAATCTATATTCCAGGAAGCGCACGAAATGATTCAGGAATGGGCCGAGGAAGCCGGCCTGGACTGGGAAACCATCAAGACCGAAGCCGCCCTGGAAGACGACCGGGAGCTGCAAAGACAGGACGCCAAACAACACGAGCTTTCACTCTCGGCGCGTCGCTACGCCGAGTTGGTTCAGCGATGGTTTACCGACGAATTCGCAGTCGAAGAGCAGGTGCACGATGACACCACCGGCATATCTAAGAACACGGAAGACGACATCGATGTGAGCGACGCCATCGGAGTAATACGTTGGTACCAGTTCTTTGCGGCGGCAAAACTTTATCGCGCCTTGATGGGCCTCAACGATAAGATCATTGACGAAGAGTTCGGTGCGGGCGATGTTTCCACCGAGGCCGAACTCGACGAAGACGAATTAGGGCTCGGCGGCGTCGGCGATGATTCGAATGGCTCGGCCAAGATTGCTTTGATTGCCATCGATCGTTCATCCAGCGCCTGGCGCATAATGCAGAGCGCAGTGCCCGAGAAAGCTGATTCGATTCGCCCGCTGCTGCTGGAGCTCGAGCGCCTGAGACGCACGGCCGAACAAACCTTTCCCCAGGCCAGAGACTTTATCCGGCCCGGGTTCGATGAGGTTATCTCGGAGTTTGTGAGCTAGCGTCGCGGCAGAAGCAAGCGCCGAGTCGCGCTCTCCCTCTAGATGATTTGCGCAGTACCAGTCTTCACCAATGCATTAGAAAATCCTTATGTCTGAAGCTCTCGCAACTCTTCTCGATCTAAATCTCGCGTGGACAAGAGCCCGCCATGACCAGCCTGAGCGAGTTTTTGCTAGGCATCCTTTCGAGATTGAGCTCGTTGAGGTCGACGTCGATGGCTGGCTCTGCCACCTCGCGCGGGAAATTCAGGGCGATCACTACAATCCAAGCGCAATGGCCATCTGTGAAGTGCCGAAAGGGAAGGGCGCGGTAAGACCCGCAGGTGATCTCAATATCAACGACAGGGTCGTGTATGCTGCGTGTGTAGGTGCCTGTTTTCCATCAATTCACCAGCACTTGTCCATGCACGAGGGTAGTGTCGACTTTTCTTATCGCTTGGCTGATGACCCAAATCAGGCGGATTGGCTAAAGGCAAGATTTGGAGGGTGGATGGATTTCAGAAACAGTAGTCTTGCGAAACTAGAGGATGGGATATCTTATGTGGTGATTGCTGACATCTCTGCGTATTATGAAAACATTGATCTGGCAACGTTGGGATCTGATCTCAGACAGATTGACTGTCCGGCGGAGGCGATAACAGAGCTGAGTCGCTGTCTCAATCGCTGGGCGCAGGTAAACGGACGAGGCATTCCTCAGGGTCACAGCCCTTCGGACATTCTTGGTAAGCTCTACTTGCGCTCGGTAGATAGCAACCTGCGCGATATGGGTTATTTCCATTACCGATACGTGGATGATTATCGCGTTTTCTGTAAAGATTTGATAGAAGCGAAAAAGGCCCTGATGGACTTAACTCGCCTCCTTCGAAAACGTGGGCTTAACTTTCAGGCAGCTAAATCGGAGATCCATCGCGCCGATGAAGCAAAGTCAATCATTGAAGGCGTCGCTACAACGATCGATACCGTCAGGCACAAGTTCATTAGTCGTATGGCAGTATTCTTCGGCGAAGACTACAACGCCATGTCTATGGATGACTTCGAAGTGTTGCTTGCTGCACACGGCGATGATCCAAATGATGCACCAATAGAAGTAATCCAAGAAACCTACAAGACATACTTCATTGATTCGGACGATTTAAAATTTGACAAGAGTCTCTTCCGCTTCTTATTGGGTAGACTCGGAAAGCAAGCGGACAAGTTTGCCGTCGAACATTGTAAGACATTATTTGAGAAACACCCGGAAGAGAATCTCACCATCTTAAAATACTTTGAAGCCGCACAGGCATTGGATGACGTGGAAGGGGCGTTAGTCTCGTTTCTAAACTCGGAGGACTCGGTATACCCATTTCAAATATATCAAATAGTGGAGTGGCTAAACAGGGTTTCAAATCACCCAAGCGAGGATCTCATCGCGTTTGCACGGAAGACGACCTTTGACCCTGCATCTCTGCCGTATGTTCGTGCTGTCGCCCGGGAATTCATCGCGCTTCACGGCACCGCTGCAGACTTGGAGCGCCTAGAGCATTCATACGCCGAAGCTCAAGGTTCATTAGAACAGAGTGAAGTCATCTGCTCGCTTCGGAGGATGGAACTCAACAGACGCAATGCGTTCTTGCGGCGGGCGGAAGGCGATGGCGAGCTAAATCTACGAGCAACGCGTCTTACCAAGACCGCTTAACAACGCCAAAAGGGGCATATGAGAGGAAATATTCCAATTCCCGATCTTCCGTACGGCGAAGAAGTTTGGCTAATGGTAATCATTACGTCCGTGCGCGAACGCCGCACGCAACAGGGCAAGCCGTTTCGCGACGCCAGCGCGCGCAACGCGACCGGCACGCTGGCGCTGAAGATCTGGGCCGAAGTCCTCGAAGGCCGCGAAGAATTGAAGCCGGGCTTGTGGGGCATCACCGGAAAGCTCGAGCCCTTTCAGGACCGTTCGCAGTTCATCGTCTCTGACTACAAGCCCATCCAACTCGATCAATACCGCGAGTACGTGGGTTGTGACCCTTTGCTGCCGCGCGCCTTCACTTTCGATATCGAGACACTGGCGCTGCCCGGCTTTCGCGATCGCGTCGGGCCCAAACTCGAGAAAGATCTGAAGCTCGGCAATATGCGATTGGAACAGCAGCAGAGATATCTGGAAGACATCGCCGCCGAGGAAGAGCGGGTCTATCAGTTGGGTTCGCTGAACGCCACGTCGGGGCGCGTCTTATCAATCGCCGTGCACGTCGGCCCAATTCCGGGATTTGAAATTGAAGGCTTGACCTCGGATCAGACCGAGCATGCGTTTGGCATCGATGAGGAAGGCAACGAACAGGAAGAGGCGGAAGCGTTGCGCGATTTTCTCGCATTGATCGCGGACTTCGAACTGGAGTGCGACGAAATCGTCGGCCACAACATTATCGGTTTTGACTTACCGTTTATTTATCAGCGCTGCCTGGTCAACAACATCCCGGCCCGGCCGCCGATCAATCTGGGCGAATACAATGTGCGCGGAGTGTTCGACACGATGAAGGCCTGGTGGCTGGGCAGTCGCAACCGCGTCGGCCTCGACGACATTGCCTGGGCGCTGGGAATCGAATCGAGCAAGACCGGTGAAGTCGAAGGCAGTAAGGTTTTCGACTTGTACCAGGCCGGCAGGCTCGCCGAGATTCGCGAATACAACCTGAACGACGTGCGCGTCACTCGGAAAGTTTACGAGCGTCTGATCGCGTGCTTCGGACGGTAGCTTTGGAGTGCGGTGGCAAGCGCAGCGCGACACCGCTTTGGATCGTTTGGAGTTCCGCCTTCAGGCGGCCTCATTACGACCAAACCGCCTGAAGGCGGAACTCCAAACCTGAGCTAGCTGCTCTCTTTCCGTCTCTGCGACGTTGTTTCATTTCCGAAACAGACTCTGATAAACTGAAAAAGTAATGGATAGCTTGATTCCAGTATTGATGATCTTTACCGGCATCGTCGTGGGAGCGGTCGTAGTGTGGCTGCTCCTGCGCGGACAGTCGCAGCGAAGCTATGAAAAGGGCCAGGCTGACAGTGCGACGCAGGTCGCGGCGCTTCACGAACGACTGGCGGCGCGAGATCAGGAAGTGCAAAAGCTGCAGCATTCATTCGAAAAGGAAGTCTCTGAACGCGAACGGGCGAGAGATACAAACGCCGATCTGAAGGCCCAGCTCGAAGGCGAGCGGCGCGCGGCGCAGGAACGTTCAGAGTCGTTTAAGCAAGCCGCCGAGGAACTCTCAGAAAAGTTTAAGGCGCTTTCGCGCGACGCGCTCAAAGACAATAACCAATCGTTTCTAGATCTGGCCCGGGCAACGTTGGAAAAGTTTCAGACCGGCGCCAAAGGCGATCTCGAACTCAGACAGAGGGCAATCGATCAGTTGGTGAAGCCTCTGAAGGAATCGCTCGAGAAAGTTGACGGCAAGATCGGCGAGATGGAAAAAGCGCGGGCCGGTGCTTATTCCGAACTGCGCGAACAGGTCCGAGCGCTGACTACTTCGCAGACACAACTCCAGACTGAAACCGGGAACCTGGTCAAGGCCCTGCGCACGCCGCACATTCGCGGACGCTGGGGAGAGATCCAGTTGCGGCGCGTCGTCGAACTCGCCGGCATGCTGCAGTACTGCGACTTCACCGAACAGGAAACCGTTACCAGTGAAGATGGACGGATCCGTCCGGACTTGATCGTTCGTTTACCAGGTGGCCGCACGATCGTGGTCGATGCGAAGGTCCCCTTCGATGCCTTTTATGAATCGATCTCGGCAACCGACGATGCGGTACGGGTGGAGAGATCGAAAGATCATGCGCGGCTGGTACGCACGCACATCGGCGCCTTGAGCAAGAAATCCTACTGGGAGATGGTCCAGCCAACTCCTGAATTCGTTTTGTTGTTCCTGCCGGGCGAGAATTTCTACAGCGTGGCCCTGGAACACGATCCGAAGTTGATCGAGGACGGCGTGAACCAGGGAGTTATCATTGCGACGCCGACGACTTTGATTGCCTTGCTGAAAGCCGTCTCATACGGATGGCGACAGGAACAAATGGCCGCGAATGCTCAGGAAGTGAGCCGTCTGGGCAAGGATCTTTACGATCGGCTGCGCACGTTCACGAACCATTTTGCAGACATCGGCAAGGGCCTGGATCGCGCGCTCGAATCTTATAACAAGGGCGTCGGGTCGCTCGAAGCGCGCGTACTGGTCACGGCGCGAAAGTTCAAAGAGCGCGGAGCGATAGGCGGCGAAGAGATCGAAGTGCTGGAGCCGATTGATAAGTCTACGCGGGCATTGAGTCTTGATGAGGGTGGATTGTTTCCGGAGTTAGTAAGTGCCGAACCCATTCCAGATGAAGATGACGATTCAATGCCGCTGCTGAAAGCGAAGATTGCAACTGGACAGGAATAACTCAACGAAGAGCGTGTCAGAAGCCCGACCGTCAGGGAGGGTCCCACTCGCAAGCACTTGTGTTGGAAGAAATCGGCCGCGAACGGGGAGTCGGATACCGACAGCAGGCTGATGCTGACGCGGCCCTTGCTTACGCGCGGGCTTCTGACACAGACGCAAACTGATCGCACGACTCCACGCAATCTGCAGATAGGATCTTGTGCCAAGAGAAATCTGGTTAGGGCCGGTACTGGGAAACAATCGCGAGCGTTTGCTGCGGCGATGTGCTGAGTATGTTTCCCGTGGTGAAGCCGGACGCCTGCTCTATATCGCCGCCTCACATCCGCTGCTCGATCTGGTCACGGATAAGCTGCTGGAGGGTGAGCAGGCACGCGGCGTGTGGGGAGAGTTTCCGGTCTATCTCTTTCGCGGCCTGGTCAGGCGCATCCTCGCCTCTGCAGCCGTGTCAGAAGCCCGACCATTAGGGAGGGCCGCTGACGACACCGAGCCCTTGCTGACGCGCGGGCTTCTGACTAAGACAACCGACGCACACACCGAGGGTCTCCTTCGTCCACGAATCGCAATCGATCGGGAAGAGCTACCGCTGCGGCGCAGTCTGATCTCTCAAATCATCAAACAGCTTGGCGCTGCCGGAAAGCTTAGGGCCATCAAGCCTCTGGCAAATCGCGATGGCTGCGTCAACACGATCGCCTCGCTGATTGGCGAACTTCAGCGCGCGGGTAAGACGCCGGAAGAGTTTCAGACCGCCGTCGAACAACGCGCGGCCGAATCCGACCCGGCATCGATATCAAGGCCGGTTGACGAGGCGCCAAATTCACCTCGTCCGCAGCTCGACTTCGATCGCGAGGTGGCGCTGATCTATGCGACCTACGCCGAGGCCCTGGATCGTTTCAACCTAACCGATGAAGACGCCGACCAACTGCGGGCGCTGCAAGTTCTGCGCGGCGAAGTTTCCGGCCAGGCGGTTTCCCTGCCCTGGCTCGATCAAGTCGATTTGCTGGTGCTGGATGGTTTCTTCGATTTCACCCCAGTTCAAGGCGAAATCCTGAAGCACCTGATTCCCGCCGTGCCGAACGTGATCGTCAATCTCGACGGCGACGTTCGCAACGAAGATATCTTTCGTCCCTTTCGAGCAACGATCGAACATTTGGAATCGATTGCCGGCTTTGAGACAAACATCAACGACGAAGTTGAAGAGGTCGCCGACGCACTCGCTCCGTTGCGCGGAGAATTATTTAATGTAGCGCAAGTTGTTAACTTGCGTGACCGGATAGAGGAGCAATCGCAGGTTAACAACTTGCGCCACATTACACTGCTCGAGTGCGGCGATCGGGAAGTAGAAGTTCGATCCATCGCCAAAGAAATCAAACGACTGATTCTGACCCAGGGCTATAAGCTGTCCGAGATCGCTTTGGTAGTGCGCGAGCGCGCCGCTTACGCCGACACCATTCTGCGTGTCTGCGCCGACGAATCGATTCCCACCAATCTCGAGCGCCGAGTCGAGGCTGTGGATACGCCCGCCATCCGCGCCTGCGGAAAGTTGTTTCAACTTCTCAAAGATACACAGCGCGAACACATCCGAAACCCGAAGACGAGCGACCTCGCTCACCTGGTTAAGACGGGATATTTCCGTGTTTCGGCGAAGTCCTTACCCGAGCTGACAAAAGCTTTTGAGGCTGAGTATGCGGCGCTGCTGCTGGACGATCGAACAAACTTGAGTCTGTCGGACTCGAGACGCGCCGAGTTGGGCATCGGACGCTGGCGGCCCGATGTACTGGAAAATGTGATCGCGTATGTCGGCAGCGAGTTACGAGTGACGGCCTGGCTCGAACGCGCGCGCCGCTTGATCGACAAGTTCCCTTCCCAGGAAGCGGCGAGATCTTTGATTGCCGGTGGTGTTGAAGATGCGGCGGCGGCGGCGGAAGACGAGTCACCGCCGGATGAAGCTCCGGTCCGGCGCCAGAAACCCGCTCCGATCCACCCAGCAGCTATCGCGTGGGCTGTGCTTTTGATCGAACACCTGCAAACGCTCATGGCGAGTTTGCCCGCTGAGGCCGAGCCAGAGGAATTACGCCGGGCGCTGATGTCAGTTTTGGATCAATTGGAATTTTCCAAACAGGTTAGACAATCTTTCCAGCAGACTGGGCCGGCGGCCGATATACCTCAAGCGACTCTCGACGTGCGCGGACTGGAAAGTTTGCGGCGCGCCCTGGCCGCTGCGGTTAGAAGTTTTCAGTATGCTGCCGTTGTGTCAGAAGCGCGCGCGTCAGCAAGGGCTCCCGACGAGCCCTCCCTCACGGTCGGGCTTCTGACACACGTGACGCTCCCTGCTTTCATAGACGAAGTCGAGCGATCTTTGCGTTCGCAGGTGTTGGCAATGGGCGCGGCCAATCGCGACGGACTACAAGTCCTGGAAGTCACCGACGTGCGGGGCTTGCGTTTTCGCGCAGTCTTCATCGCGGGTTTGATCGAAGGCGGCTTTCCGCTCAGAACGTCGCGCGATTGGCTGTATCCGCATGAAGAAAGGGTGCGCTTACAGAAGCACGGAATTTACCTGGAAGATATTTCTACTGACACGCTGCTGAAGGAAGAACACTATTTCTATCAGGCGGCCTGTCGCGCAACCGAGCGCCTGTATCTGACCCGGCCGCTGGCAACCAGCTCGGTCAGCGAGACTGTTGCGTCTTACTACATCGAAGAACTGAAACGGGTGATCGACCCGGACGATTTCAAGATTGAACAGATTCGCGGCGACCTCGATACGCGCGAGTTGACCCAGGTATCTACTGCGTCTGAACTTTCCACCTCCCTCGTGCGTCAAAGCCAGATGCGCGATGGCGGCGCCGGGCGCCAACGCGCACTGTCCCAGATTCAGATCAAGGACTTGCTTACCCGGGCCGAGGCTCACGGTTTCATTTCGAATTCAGCCGTGCGGCGAGTAGCGATCGAGGGAGAGAGAAACGGCGTCTGGTTTGGATCTCGCGACGGAGAGATCACGAGTCCCGATTTGCGCGCCATGCTCGCCAGACACTTCGGGCCTGAGCACGTCTACAGCGCCAGCGGTTTGAGTACTTTCGGCAACTGTTCGTTCCGGTTCTTCGCGGCCCGCGTGCTCAGACTTGAACCGCGCAGCGAAGCGGCGCTCGATCTGCAGGCCATCGATGCCGGCAAACTTCTTCACGACATTCTGCGGCGGTTTTTCGAAGGATATCGCAGACAGTACCTGCCCGATTTGAATCGGGGAGAATTACGCGAGCAATTGAGTAAGACCGCGGATGACGTTTTCAGCGAGCACGAGCGGCTGGTGCCGCCACTGAATCAACGCATCTGGAAGATCGATTGCGAGATCCGCAAGCTGATCCTGGATCAAGTTCTGCTCTACGAGCTGCGGCTGCAGGAGAGAACCAACGCCCGCGGCATTCGTCCCGCTTATTTCGAACTCGCCTTTGGCCGCGCTTCCCAGGCCAGCGATCCCAATTCGTCTTCGGATTATTTGAAGATGGAACGGACCGGCGTCGGCGGAACTGAGACGGCGCTCTTCCAGGGCCAGATTGATCGCGTCGACATCAATGAACGTGAAGGCGTGGCCGTGGCTTACGATTACAAGCTATCGCAGGGAGCAAAAATCGAGGACATTGAAGCCGGGCGGCAGATACAGATCCCGATCTATCTGGCGGCGCTTGAGCAGTTGTTCCTGCCGGAATACGAATTGGCCGGCGGCGGGTATTACAAATTGAAAGCCCGTGGGCCACGTCTGAATCAGGGCATTTACCGTAAAATGTTCACGGACTGCACGGACACAACCAAAGCGACGCATGTAGATGACATCGAGTTTCAGCGACTGCGCCGCGAGGTCGGGAAAAGAATTTGGGAATTCATCGACGGCATGCGGGGCGGGCATTTCAAGGTCCAGCCGTCGCGCGGGAAAATAACCTGCAAGTTTTGTGATTATTCGGCGGTGTGCCGCTACGATACTTATCGGATCAGCCGGAAGCGCTAGCAGGTGCTGGGACCGCGGACGTCTCGTCCGCACACGAGCGAAGGCGAGTCGATTGTTCGCGCTTCGCGCTCAATGCGGACGAGCCGTCCGCGTTCCCAGCGTGGAGATCGAGTTCCGGTTTCGGCGAAGAAGGACAAGGAAATGGTTAACAAGAACGAGCAGTCCCTCCGCGAGCATCTGGTTTCACTTTTGCGCGGCGCCAATGCACACATCAGCCTTGACGACTTTGTCGCCGGGTTCCCCGCTGAACGCTGCGGCGACAAGGTTGAAGGTCTTCCGTACACCGCCTGGCAGGTGCTCGAGCACATGCGCATCGCGCAGTGGGATATCCTGGAATTCTGCCGCGACAAAAATCACGTCTCGCCAAAATGGCCGGAAGGTTATTGGCCCAAGCCGGATGACCATGGCAACGCAGAACTTTGGAATGAAACCTTTGCGAAGGTCCGAGACGGTTTGAAGCAGATGGAAGATTTCGTTTCGGATCCCGCCACCGATCTGTACGCCAGCATTCCGCATGGCACCGGCCAGACGATCCTGCGCGAAGCACTCCTGATCGCCGACCACAACTCCTATCATCTGGGCGTGCTGGTCGTCATCGATCGTCTCCTGAAGGCCAAGTAGTCGGGGCTTGAGGTAGCGTCCTGATTTTCTTCTGCGCCTTTCGATCCACTCTGCGCCTTTGCGCGAAATTCATTTTCACTCGACTTTGTTTCACGCAAGAGCGCGAAGCAAACGCGGAAGGCGCTGAGAAAAACGTAATACCGCACTAATAGATTCCTTCCCGACAAGAGTAATCCGCCAACAAGTGCTAGAATCAGAAGTTTGCCCTGACGCGTAATTATTTGAAGGTGCGCTCTATGGCTGAATCATTATGACTGAACAAAGAAAAGACATCAGAAATATCGCGATTATTGCTCACGTAGATCATGGCAAAACCACGCTGGTTGACGCGATGCTGCGCCAATCGGGGACCTTCCGCGAAAACGAACAAGTCCGCGAGCGCGTCATGGACTCGATGGATCTCGAGCGCGAGCGCGGCATCACCATCATGGCCAAGAACACCTCGGTCCATTATCGAGATGTGAAAATAAACATCCTGGACACCCCGGGCCACGCGGATTTTGGCGGCGAGGTGGAACGCGTGCTGAAGATGGTTGACGGCGTGATGCTCCTGGTTGACGCCGCCGAGGGCTGTCTACCGCAAACACGCTTCGTGCTGCGGAAAGCCTTGGAAGCTCGTCTCCCGGCGATCGCCGTCGTCAACAAGATCGATCGCCAGGACGCGCGGCCGGAAGAAGTGGTTAACGAAATCTACGAGCTGTTTTTGGATCTCGATGCCACGGACGATCAAATTGAGTTTCCGATCCTCTATGCGGTGTCGCGCGAGGGTACGGCGAAGAAACTGCTGACCGAAGAATCCCGGAACCTACAACCGTTGTTCGACCAGATTGTGGAAACCATCCCGGCGCCGCGGCCGATTCGCCAGGACAGTCTTCAGCTTTTGGTAGCGAACCTGGATTACAGCGAATACGTCGGGCGTCTGGCCATCGGGAGAATCTACTCGGGCGAAATCGCCGTGGGAGATCAGGTGGCAATCGCCAAACGTGACGGCACGATCCAGAAGACGAAGATCTCTCAGCTTTACATCTTCGAAGGTTTAAAGCGCGAGCCCGCCGAGCGCGCCTACTATGGCGAGATCGTAGCGCTGGCAGGCATGGACGAGATCGAGATTGGCGAGACCATCACCAGTGTCGACAACCCTCAGCCGCTCCCGATAATCGCCGTTGATGAACCAACCATCGCGATGATTTTCGGCGTCAACAACTCTCCCTTCTCAGGCAAAGAAGGAAAATATGTTACATCCCGGCAGTTGAAAGAACGTCTCGAGAAGGAAGTCCTCGGTAACGTCGCGATCCGGGTTGAACCCACCGACTCGCCGGATCAATTCAAAGTGTCGGGACGTGGTGAACTGCAACTGGCTATCCTGATCGAAATGATGCGTCGCGAAGGTTACGAGCTTCAAGTCTCAAAGCCCCAGGTAATTACTCGTCACGCTGATGGAAAACTGCTCGAACCGATCGAGCAGGTCGTAATCGATCTGCCGGAAGACTTTATCGGAGTCGTTACGGAAGCGATGGGGCGCCGCAAGGGCCAGATGACCAAGATGGTCAATCATGGAACCGGCCGAGTCAGGCTCGAGTTCGAAACGCCCTCGCGCGGCTTGATTGGTTTTCGCAATGAGTTCCTGACCGAAACAAAAGGCACCGGCCTGCTGAATACTCTGTTCCTGCGCTGGGGCGAGTGGCTGGGCACGATGCGCGGGCGTTCGACCGGTTCGCTGATCGGGGACCGCATGGGCGAGACCACGACGTACGCGCTTTACAACATTCAGGAACGTGGGACGCTGTTTGTGCGTCCGGGCACGAAGGTCTATGAAGGAATGGTGCTCGGTGAAAACGCGCGCGCCGTAGATCTGGATGTAAACGCGATCAAGGAAAAGAAGCTGACGAACATGCGCGCGGCTTCGGCTGATGAGGCCTTGCGCCTGGTGCCGGTGAAAGATCTTTCGCTGGAACAGGCTTTGGAGTTCATCGCCGACGACGAACTGGTGGAAGTCACGCCCAAGAGCATTCGGCTCCGAAAACGTGTCTTGCGTGCGAATGAGCGTCCAAAACGAAAAGATTCGTAAGAGGTTTAGTCTGCGGGTAACTCAAGGAGACTCCGGCGCCCTATCGCCAAGCAAGCGCTTGTGTTCGTTCTTGACTACCTGGTAACACTCGCAGACATGAGAGAGTAATTTCTCACGGTCAAGGATTTGGATGTGGCCACGCACATAGCTGATCATTCCCATCTCTTGCAATCGCTGGGCAGCGACTGTCACGCCTTCGCGGCGGACTCCCAGCATGTTTGAGATGAACTCATGGGTCATTTGCAATTCGTCGGAGTCAGTGAGGTCATGAGTCATCAGCAGCCAGCGGCAGAGGCGCTGTTCTACCGAGTGTAGGCGATTGCAAACAGCGGTTTGCGAGATTTGAGTGATTAGCGCCTGCGTATAACGAAGCAGCGCCTCCTGGAATTCGCCTCCGCGTTTGAACTCATCCAGCATGGCCTTTGTTTTCATTCGAAAAGCCCTGCCGCTGCCTTGCACCATGGCCCGGTTCGGTGTGGTTTCGCCGCCCATAAACAGGGCAATACCGACGACTCCCTCGTTTCCTACCAAGCCCATCTCGGCGGTCGAACCGTCAATCATCGTGTACAGCAGAGAAACATGCGAGGTGGTCGGGAAATAAACGTAACGCATCTGTGCGCCGGATTCATAGACTACCTCGCCGAGAGAAAAGGAAATAGGCTCGAGATGAGGCCGCAACCGTTCGTATGAATCAACTGGCAGGCCAGCCAGCAGATGATTCCCCAGCACGTCGTTCTCGTGAGTCGCTACGCTCATGAGTCTTCTCCTTTTCTAACACCTCGGGTCAGCAAAAGAAGCCCAAAGGCCAATTGATCGGTATGCAATAGAGTCTGGGATGGGCGATTACCCAAAGCGAATTGCAGACTGAGATTATAGCGTGTTATGACGAGAGCATCAAACGTGATTTTTCGAGATGCCAGCGGCTTCAGGTTCGGTAGTGTTTTCGTTCAATTCGGAAGGACGATCGACGTAGCACTCTAGTCTCGCAAATTCGCTCAATTGATCAACTACCGAGGCACTAACCGGCCGTTCGGGAGGGTTCAATCTCTAGTTTTGCTCATTTGTGTAATAACGCACAGACGGCGATAAACGCCCAGTGTAGGGTGGTGGACTGAAAACGTCTTTTTAGGAGTTTCTTGTCAGTTGCGTGAAGCACGTGTACGGAGGATTCCAAGGAGGTAGAAGAATGCAGTTCCCCCGACACCGAATACTTTGTACCGAGAATGATGCCGACACGCGCGAGCTTATTTCGATCATTCTGAACGGTAACCACTGTGACGTTACCACTACTGAAACTCCCGCCCTCGCCCTGGAGTTAGCCCAGGCAGCTCAGTTCGATCTTTATCTCGTCGATAATTGGATGCCGCGCATGTCCGGAACAGATCTCTGTGAAAAGCTGCGCCTCTTCGACGCGAAGACGCCCATACTGTTCTATTCCGGCGCGGCATATCCTAAAGACAAAGCCGACGCTTATGCCAGCGGCGCGCAGGGTTATCTGGTAAAGCCCGCTGATAACGATGAATTGGTTGCTGAGGTGTTTCGGCTGATTTCAGAGTCGCAATCGAAGCGAGCGACGATCAATTAGATATCAGAGCCCCTTCCGCAAACTCTGCCTAAACCAATCGCGGTCCTTCACGACACCATGACAATAAAACTTCGACTTGAAGGGAAGCAGGCGTACAGTGTAGAGACTTCGGTCGGCCTCTTACTTTGGGGAAAGAACCCGACTAAAGTCGCTACTCTAAACAGCTCTCAAATCAAGACACTTCATTTTGCTTTGTGTTCTACGCGCTTCGGTGCTAACTTGATCGCCAATCCCCCCGGATAAATCAGCTTACGAAAAATGCCGGCCGAAAGATGTCCCTGGCAAATCAACGATTTCATGTTCAGCGTGTACAGGCGCCCGAAAGATTTCGGGCTGGAGGTTTGAATGCATAAAGTGGCTTTTTCTCTTCGCATAATGTTTTGCGGTTTCGTCCTGCTCTTCCTGTCGACTGGCGTAGCCGCACAATTCAAGGCCGGCATTCAGGGCACAGTCACGGACACGGCCGGAGGGCTGATACCGGCAGCGAAAATCACCCTGACCAACACCGAGACCAACAAAGTCCAGGAAACCACCTCGAGCGACGAAGGCTTCTACAGAGTGTCGGGTCTGGCGCCTGGCAAATACAAACTCGCCGTCGAAAAAGCCGGATACAAACAAAAAGTTTTTGACAACGTTGCGGTCAGCGCCGAGGCCGTCCAGGGAATCGACGTGGCGCTCGATCCTGGTGATGTAAGCGCGACGGTCACCATCACTCAGGAGACCGGCCAAACTTTAGAGACCGAAAATGCAAACGTCGACAAGGCAATATCCAACCAGGAGGTCAAGGCACTGCCACAATTCGGTCGAGATCCTTACGAGTTAATCCGATTGACTCCCGGGGTATTCGGCGACGCCGCGCGTGGTGGCACAGGCGGCGCGGTCAGTTTACCTAACACTGCCGGGCCCGGTGCGTCGAACCGATCGATCTTTCAGACTGAGAACCAACCGCAAATCTCCGCCAACGGTCAGCGGATAACTTCCAATAATTATCAAATCGACGGCACCAGCGTGAATAGTTTGACCAATGGCGGCGCCGCGGTAATTACTCCGAACCAGGAATCAGTCAAAGAAGTGCGCGTGATCGCGAATGTCTACTCAGCAGAGTACGGCCGTAACTCAGGCGCGCAGGTGCTGACCGTCTCACAAAACGGCACGAACAACTTTCACGGAAGTCTCTTCCTTAAGAACAACAGTCCCGGACTAAACGCCTTCAATAAATACGGCGGTCCCAATGGCGCGCAGGGTATTCGAGTAAACCAGCACCTGAACCAGTTCGGCGGCAGTGTGGGCGGTCCCATCTACTTACCGCGTTTCGGTGAAGGCGGGCGTTCTACCTTCGGAAGCAAGAACAAGGCTTTCTTTTTCTTTTCCTATGAAGGCCTGCGCAGCAGCAACACCGACACGGTTAACGCCTTCATTGAAACCGCGCAATTCCGGCAGACCGTCATAGCAGCGCGGCCGAATAGCATTGCGGCACGCATCTTAGGCGCTTCCGGCATCGCGCCGAGAGTGGTTTCCGCAATTCCCTCTACCTGCGTCTTCGCCGGCTTCAACGCCAGTAACTGTCAGCAATTGGCGGGCGGCCTGGACATCGGCAGTCTGCAGGGCGCTCAGGGTCAATATATTTCTTTCGGCAATCTCAATGGAGCGCTGGACGGCATTCCCGATATCCAGTTCGCGCAACTTGCGGTTCCGAACATCAGTCGCGGCAATCAGTTTAATCCGCGCATTGACGTCAATCTTACAAAGAATGACACGCTAACTTTTAGCTCCTACGTTTCGCGATTCAAAGGTCTCGGTGGCGACGCGGCGGGCCGCAGCCGGCCCATGGGCGATATCACCACCGCACCACAGAACCTGTTCGGCATGCTCACTTGGGCGCGGACGATTTCTTCCACCAAGACTAACGAGCTGCGCTTCAATGCGACGCGCTTCTCGTTCGACGAGATTGCTTCGTCGGCCGGTACGAACTTCGGTCTTCCACGAATTGAAATCGAAACTCTGCCCTTTGACCGCATCCGTTTCGGCGCTCCCTGGGCCGAGACGACACCCGGCATCTTTTCCGAAAACACTTTCGAATTTCGCGATACGTTCCGCTGGGTGCGCGGGAATCAGGCGTGGAGTTTGGGCGGAGAACGACGCTGGGAGCAGGACAATAACGACCTCTCGGGTGGTTCGCGGCCCCTCTACACTTTCGCCGGGCTATTCAACTTTGCCAACGACGCGCCGCTGTTCTACCAGATCAATGCTGACCCGCGAACGGGCGGACCCGCGCAGTCCAAGCGCAACTTCCGCGCATCGACCGATGCCGTGTTCGTCCAGAACGACTGGAAGCTGCGGCCCAACTTGACGGTGAATCTCGGGCTGCGTTGGGAATACTTCGCTCCGCTGACCGAGAAGAACGGGATACTCAGCAACCTGATTCTGGGCCCGGCCGGTCAGGAGCTGACGGGAGCAAAGCTCGCGGTCGTCAAGTCGCTCTATCCGCCGGATCGAAACAATTTCGCGCCGCGTCTGGGCTTTGCCTACAGCCCAAACTTTGGTGATAAGTATCACGGCTTGCTGAACGAAAGTAAGTTCGTTCTGCGCGGAGGTTTTGGTATTGCCTACAACCGCATCCCTCTGCTTGAATTCGCGAACACGCGCGGCAACCCGCCGTTCTTTGCGCGTTACGCGATCTGTTGCGGCACGTCGTCTGCTGACTTCAGTAGTCCTTTCAACGGTGGCCAGATTCTTTATGCGCTGGGCGCGAACAACTCTCCGTTCAGCTATCCGACAAACACGGCTTTGCGGGCGACCTTCAATTCCAACGGCATCCCCATCCTGCCGCCGGGGGCGCAGGTGGAAATCTGGGGCGCGCCGGCAAAGGTGCCCACCCCATACGTCTACACGTATTCGTTGGAAGGACAGTACAGCCTGCCGGCCAAGCTAACCGCGGAAGTTGGATATCAGGGCAGCCGCAGCCGGAAGCTGATCAGACTTGTTAACGAAAACTTTTTCTTCTCGGGCTCAGGGGCTTTCTCGAATATCCTGTTTCCAACTCCGGACACCAACGCGAAGTACGATGCTTTGATCGCGAGGCTGACGCGCCGGCTTTCAAATGGTTTTCAGTTCGATGCGATCTATCGCTTTGCCAAGAGTACTGACGTCGTCTCGTACGACGGACCGACGGCAAACACCAATCCTACTTACCCGCTCGACGTGCGCCAGGAAGTTGGTCCTTCGGACTATGACGTGCGCCACAACCTTGTCGTCTCGGGACTTTGGGAGTTGCCGATTTTCAGGAATCGTCACGATGCGGCCGGGGCAATTTTGGGCGGTTGGCAGCTCAGCAGCATTCTTACCGCGCATACAGGATTTCCGTGGACTCCCGTGATCGGCCAATGCCTCAGCACGCGCGGGCCCAGTATCTGTCCGGTGCGGCCAGTGACTTACCGAGGCGGCGCCGGCACTGCTACCTCGAACGACGCGTTCCTTACCGGCAGCAACTTCCCGGGCGGTGGCGCGGCCTTCTTCAGTACCACGGCGCCGGTCGGGTTCCAGTTGCCGGGCATCGGCCGCAACTCGTTCCGCGGGCCGCGTTACTTTAACGTTGATATGGCGGTCAGCAAGAAGTTTGGTTTAAGCAGCCTATTCGGCGGCGAAGGAAGATTCTTTGAGATCAAGGCAAACGTCTTCAATGTCTTCAATCTCCTGAATCTGCAGCCGTTCAACTTCAACAGTCCGAGCACGCAAGTCCAAAACTCTCTGTTCGGTCGCGCCGAGCGCGGCTTGGCGGGGCGAGTGGTTGAGATACAAGGGCGGATTCAGTTTTAAGAAAGCTCGTCAGGTTCCAACCGATCGAACTAGGTACAGCCCGGCACTTCGGTGTCGGGCTGTTTTGTTTTTCGGGCACTAGCCCGACCGTTATTGCGTATGATTTTATGGATCGTCTTCCGCAACTAAAGAACCGATCCATGAAACCACACGAAACGGAATTGATTAAACCGGAAGCAATCAAGAGACGCTCGGCCGCTTTCATTTATCTAAAGTGCATTGAAGAAATGCGGATCGAGCCTGCGGAGCAGGCGAAGGCATAAAGCCTGGGGTGGAGCGCAGCGGAACCCCAGGAAGGAATCAACGAAGGTGGCATCCAGCCCGCGAGAGCGGGCGGCAGAGTGATCGCTTTCGGATCGGTGCGTCAATAAATTCGTCACCACAGAGGGGTTACCGCTGTCGTCCGCGTTCGCGGACTTAGCCATTCTGCTTGGCATCCCTGGGGCTTACGCCCCAGGCTTGATGCTGACGCCTGCTCCGCAGGCTGACTTCTGAGTGCTCTCCCTGATCCGCGAACGTCAGGGCGTTCTCGATTAGTTTGGTTTGTCCTGATTTCCGGAGCGCGGGAGCGTGTCTTCGATTCTTTCTTCTCCGTCCTTGCGACCTGCCTTGCGCTCCTCATCGTACTGCTTGAAGAGCACCAGCTCACGATCTGCCTCGTCCTTCCGCTTGAGCCGCGAATAGCTGATAAAGAGTTGGTAGTGCGAGCCCGGGTCGTGCTCTCGCAGCCGCGCCGCGCCTTGCAGAACAGCTATCGCCTCCTCATATCGTTTCATTCGCACCAGCAGACGGCCCAGGTCGTAATGCGCATAGAAGTGACGCGCATCGAGCGCGATGGCCCGCCGCAAGAGCTTCTCTGCTTCGGCGTTTTGGCCACGCTCGCTTAAGACAAATCCCAGTTGCGCCAGGGCGTCCACGTTTTCTGCTTTAACCAGGAGAGACTTGCGCAGGGCCGATTCGGCGACGGCGTATTCGCCCAGCCCGCGCGCCGCAATGCCAGCAAAGTAGTGAGCCTCTGCCGACGAAGGAAAGCGTTGCGCGGCATTTTGAAACAGTTCAAGTGCCTTGTCGTATCGCATCAGCAGCATATAGGTTCCGCCCAGCCGAACGTAGTGAACCAGTTGTGTCGGATCTTGCGTCAGCGCCCGTTGGTAGAACTCCAGCGCGCCCTCATATCGGCGTTGCTTTCTAAGTTCTTCGCCGATCATGAAATTGGCTGCTGCAAAATCCGGACGCTGTTTGAGAGCCCGCCGCCAGAAGTCGAGTGCAGCGTCGCCATCACCGCGCGCGGTCGCTACCAAACCCAGGGCGTAAAGAACATCAGGATCATCGGGAGCAATCTCCGCGGCCGACGCGAGAAGCGACGACGCTTCGTCTATCCGCTTAAGCTGGAACAGCGCCAGGCCAAGCTGCGACAGTACCACCACATTGTTCGGCTGAGACGAGCGCGCCTTCTCGAGCAGCGGGACGGCCCGATCGAAGTTCCCTCGCGTAACATACAGAAGGCCAAGGTTGAGTGTCGCCTGGGGATGATCCGGAATCTCGCGCAAGACTTCTTCAAAAGCCTGCACGGCTTTCTCAGACCTGCCCGTTCGAGCAAGCAATACTCCCAGATTTGCGCGCACTGAAGTTGCTCGCGGGTTCCAGCGCAAGGCCTCTAAGTACTCGCGTACAGCGGCGTCGGTCCGGCCGCGCTGGTCAAGGATCACACCGAGCAGATTGTGTGCGTCGGCATTGGATGGCGCGATGACGATCACCCGACGAAGGAGCGGTTCCGCTTGATCGAGCTTACCGGCTTGCATGAGCGATGCTGCTTCGCGCAGGAGCGATGCAATTTGTTCGCGCTGACTCGCAGGGCTCGCGGACTTGGGCCTCTGCCGCGCAAGAGCAAACGAGGCGGTCAAGCCGTGGCAGAAGCTTAAAGTCATTAGCACGAACGTGAAAGAGATGATGGGCGTCATGCGTTCTCTTTAGCGATCAGATCGATTCGGTGCCTCTGCCCTTTTCATGAAAAGGGACGGCACTAGCCCGACCGTCAGGGAGGGCTTCATTAAGGCGCCTCAGAGCCCTCCCTAACGGTCGGACCAATGCCCCGCAGATTAGCAATACATTCTAGGAAGCTCTGAACACGTACTTTCGACGCGCAGCGTCGATGTGAATTTAGCCCGGCCTTTCAAGGCCGGGGAAAGGCGAACAAAGTATTTCACGTCGCGTAGCGACGCCTGAAACTAATGCGAATTCAATTGTCGCTACGCGACAAGGCCGGCTTACCACCTGATCCCGGCGTTGAAACGCCGGGCTAAACTCATACCGACGCTACGCGTCGAAGCCACTTGTTCAGAAGTTCCTGTAGTATACTGAGCCGATAATTTACCGACAAAT
>JAWVCT010000091.1:0-103337 GCA_033858155.1 Blastocatellia bacterium | reverse complement strand
ACCGTTCAGATTAATGGGCCACGTTTCGGCAAGTCCGAGACTTGCCGCGCATCAGAGTGGCAGAGCCATTGCAGCGGCCGCATCGAAGTTCGACAGAAGCCCGCGCGGAGTCAAGTATGTCGCTGCCCTTGAAACGGTTTCCATTACGAACCCAACCACCAATCATCGGGCTCCACTCAGTCTTCATTGGTTGTTGGCCATCTCACGCCAGCGCTTCCTTCATGGCGGAGCCGATGTCAGCGGGTGATTTCACTACATGTATCCCAGCACTTTGAAGCGCGGCCATTTTCTCTGCCGCCGTTCCCTTGCCGCCGGCGATGATCGCTCCGGCGTGGCCCATGCGTCGGCCGGGCGGCGCAGTCTGTCCGGCGATGAAGGCGACGATTGGCTTGGTAACATTTTCCTTCGCGAACGCGGCCGCTTCTTCTTCAGCCGTCCCGCCAATCTCACCAATCATGACGATGCCATCGGTTTCACTGTCGTCCTGAAATAACCTAAGAGCATCAAGATGCGTCGTGCCAACAATCGGGTCACCGCCGATCCCAATCGCCGACGACTGACCGAGACCGAGCGCCGTCAACTGGCCGACCGCTTCATAAGTCAACGTTCCTGAACGCGAGACCACGCCCACGCGACCCTCGCGATGGATGTGGCCGGGCATGATCCCAATCTTGCACTTGCCGGGTGAGATAATCCCCGGACAGTTCGGCCCAATCAGGCGAGTTGATCTACCGGCGAGGTATTCCTTGACCTTCACCATGTCCAAAGACGGAATGCCTTCGGTGATGCAAACTACGACTGGAATCCCAGCATCGGCGGCTTCCATGATCGCGTCGGCGGCAAACGCCGGCGGCACGTAAATCACCGAAGCGTTCGCGCCGGCTTCTTTGACTGCGTCGGCGACAGTATTGAAAACGGGAATGCCTTCGTGGGTCGAGCCCCCCTTGCCGGGCGTTACTCCACCGACGACGTTGGTTCCATACTCAACCATCTGCTTTGTATGGAACGTGCCCTCTTTACCGGTAATGCCCTGGACGACCAGGCGCGTGGATTTGTCGACGAGAATGCTCAATTGATCTTCCTTAGGATTGCGTACTGATGGAGCGAATGGCGGAGTATAGCAATTGGTGAAGTAAGCGACAACAATGCTGGGAGCGCCAACAGCGCGAAATGTGAAGTTAGTACCGGGAGCGGTAGCGACCAGGTCGCGACGCTCCCAGACGAGCCGAGTCTCGAGGACGAGACGACGCAGGCAGATTCCTGAGAAGCATCAAATAAGGCCCGTTCGACTTTCCACTGACGCCTTACTCGCTTATCATCCGATCCGAAAGGTCTCGGCACAAACTAATCAATGAAAAAAACAAAACCCCGCTTCAATCTCCTTGTTGCCACGATGGCGGCAGTGCTCTACGCCGCAAGTGCGCAGAGTTTGCCGCTGTTCCGTTCGCAAAAGCTCATGAGCGCGCCGGTGAATCATGCGCGAACAACAAACACACTCGGCCAATACGACGATCCCTATTCGGATTTTCGTAACGCTCGTTATTCAAACGCAGGCTTGTTGAATGAGCGTGACGAGGTCAAGCTGGGCACTCAGCTTCATCGCGAAGTTACTAAGAAATACAACTTGACCGACGTGGGACTCGACCGGGTGGATCGAATCGGTCAACGCTGCGCGAAGGCCAGCTTGCGCCCAGCCATGCTCTACAAGTTCCACGTAATTCAGAGTCGCGAGATTAACGGCTTCTCACTTCCCGGCGGACACATCTACATCACCACGGCCCTGCTCAAGCTGGCCAACGACAACGAACTTGCGTCGGTGCTGGCTCATGAAGTGGGCCACGTGGCGGCGCGGCACAGCTTGAAGACGCTCAAGCAATCGCAGGAATACAACGATATTGCCAAGCAAATCGGCGAACTGACCGGAGTGGCAGGCGACGCGGCGCGAGATTTGGGAGTTGCCCTGGGACAAATCGGCGGGGGATGGATGTTAACATTTCACACCCGCGACGAAGAGCGCGAAGCGGATTTTCTCGGAGTGCGAACGATGCCGCGAGCGGGATTCGATCCGCAGGGCATGGTGACAATGTTTCAGAAGCTGCAGCACATTGAGGAAGAAAACTCGAATTTGCTGGGTTCGCTCTTTTCCGATCACCCGGATGCCGAGGAACGAATCGCGAATACGAGGTATGAAATCGCGCGGATGAAGCGGCGCTAGTTTCCAGGGCCTTGATTCTTGGAAGCGGGGGCAAGCCCCCTTCCTGACCTTGAGACTCTCAAAGTTAATCCTCTTACTCGATCTTGAATGGCTCTCAGTCAACAGCAAACGCTCACGGTGGTGCAGCTCAAGGTCAGGAAGGCGGGCTTGCCCCCGCTCTTGACTTCCGCTTACCGAAGAAGACGATCAAGGCGGGAACCAGTAGAACCAGATTTCTCAGGGCTGTCTTCAAACCCAACTGGCTGCCGATGATGCCGCCAAAGCAACCGCACTCCAACGGATCGCCATGCAAAACATAAACGTAATAAAGAGCGAACCCACTAAAGCCGATTAACAGCAGCGCCGCCATCAATGCGCCCCACCGCACCGTGCGTGGAACAATCAGCAAGATCGCAGCGATTACCTCCGCGCCGATCACGCCAATCGTGACCGGCCAACGCCAGCGCTCGTAATTGACTGAGGCAGAACTGAGAAGTTCGGCAACATTGCCGGCGAATGTTTTAAGAATTGCCAGCTTGGCGCCGGCGGTAAAAAGAAAAAGCGCCGCGAGACCGAAGCGGCTGAGGTGGACAACTATCCTCATCACCGTGCGAAGATTCATTTCAATGCAACCGATAGCCGTGCCAATGATCTATGAAGGTCAAAACGCTTTCGCTCCGCTAGGAGCGACATATTTATAGATCCAGCGTTCAACATGGATCCTATAGCTCCTTTAGGAGCGGCATGTGCCGATCGTCGTTACATTTCGCTCCTGACGGAGCCTCAGAATCAAGCGTCGCGAGAACTATAAATATCTTGCCCCTGACGGGGCTCAAGAAAAAAGCCTTTCCGCACATCAGTTGATCGGCAAAACCGGAACCTTGCTACGCCGCTAGCGCCACCACCTTCTCCGCCGCATCCTTCATTCCCTCAGCTACGGTGAAACCCAAGCCCGACTCGCGAATCACGCGCTGGCCTTCTTCAACATTCGTCCCTTCCAGCCGAACCACGACCGGAACTTTCACCCCAAGGTTGTTTGCCGCACCCACCACGCCACGCGCCACCATATCGCAGCGGACGATGCCGCCAAAAATATTGATTAGCACGGCGCGCACGTTCGGATCCGCGAGCAGGATTCGGAACGCGGCTTCAACGCGCTCCTGCGAAGCACCGCCGCCAACGTCGAGAAAATTTGCCGGCTCGCCGCCTGCCAACTTTATGATGTCCATCGTGGCCATGGCCAAACCCGCGCCATTAACCATGCAGGCAATGTTTCCATCCAGCTTGATGTAGTTGAGATCGAATTTCGAAGCTTCAATCTCCAGCGGCTCCTCTTCGTTCAGATCGCGCAGCTCCTTGAACTCCGGATGACGAAACAGCGCGTTGTCGTCAAAGTTCACCTTGGCATCAAGCGCGATCAGACGACTGTCTTTCGTCAACAGAAACGGATTGATCTCCATTAGGGACGCATCCATCGACTCATATGCGGTATAAAGCGACTGCATGAACTTTACCGCCTGCGAAACCAGCGCCGCGGGCAGCCCGAGGGCAAACGCCAGCTTGCGCGCCTGGAATGAACGAAAGCCGACCGCCGGATCGATCGTCTCTTTGAAAATCTGCTCAGGGGTATTCGCGGCCACTTCCTCGATGTCCATCCCGCCGGCCGCCGAAGCCATGAACACCGAACGCCCGCTGGCCCGATCCAAAACGATGCCGAGGTAAAACTCTTTATCGATAGGCAGGCCTTCCTCGACCAGGAGCACACGGACTTCCCTGCCCTCCGGACCGGTCTGATGCGTGATCAGCTTCATGCCCAGCATCTGGCTCGCGATCTCGCGCGCTTCCTCGGCGCTCTTTGCCAACTTCACGCCGCCGCCCTTGCCTCGGCCGCCCGCATGAATCTGCGCCTTAATCACCGCCGGCGTGGAGGCCAGTTCTTTGGCGGCTTGATATGCCTCATCCGCGGAGTGCGCCACGATACCTCTCGGCACGGGCACGCCAAACTTCCTCAATAATTCCTTGCCTTGATACTCATGAATTTTCATTAATGGCCTCGAGCGAAACGATGATCGATACGCGAAAAAAGTTTCTGGATTGGAGCGACACGAGTTTAGCGGTACAAAAGAGATGACTGCAAGCGGTGAATAGGAGCAGAATGTTTCGGTTCAACGGCAGGAGGTTCGGCATGAGCGACGTAATAGTGACATCTCTTTCAAACTTAAAGAACGAAGTACGTTATGGCGGCGATCACAAACTGATTACCGACGAACCGTCGGAAGTTGGTGGTGAGGATGCCGGACCGGATCCTTACACGCTGATCCTCGGCGCCCTTGGCAGTTGCATCTCCATGACCGTTACGCTGTACGCGAAAAGAAAAGGCTGGGCGCTGCAGCGAGTCATCGTGCGCCTGCGCCAGCAAAGGATTCACGCAGTCGATTGCCAGGAATGCGTCGATGGCACTGAGGGTTATGTGCATCGGATCGAGCGTTCGGTAACCTTCGAAGGAAACTTAAGCGAGGAACAGCGAGCACGGTTGCACGAGATTGCTCATAAGTGCCCAGTGCATAAAACGCTTACCTCCGAAATCGTGATCAGCGAGCTGAACGATGAGGCGAGGTGAACACTTTTCGAATGGCGAAGCGCCGTTTGGCTGGGAATGCGGGCGCCCTCGCACGCAATGGGCTTTTCCAACTGGGACAGCGGACGTCCCGTCCGCCACAGCGGGCGCAGCACGCTCAATTATCTGAAGGGGGCTCGCGCTTCGCGCTCAGTGCGGACGGGACAGTCTGATGGCACCCCCGGCTAACCTCGAATGGCTTGGAATAGAGAAGAAATGGAGAGTCCCAACCGGATCTTAATTGACCGTCGTTCATTCCTTAAGACGGCCGCTCCGTTGGCACTCGGACTGTGCACCATCGCGCGCGGCCAAATACCAATCGAACGTGGACGATTTAGCGAGCAGGACATCCCACTGGCCCGCGAGCAACTTCTGAAGCTGGTCAACAACGAACGCCTCAGCGCCGGACTTAAGCAGTTAGAACTCGACGATCTGGCGGGCAAAGTTGCGAATGAACATGCGCTCGACATGGTTAGAGGCGGTTTTCTCAGCCATTGGGGCACTGATGGACGAAAATTCTATCATCGCTATTCCTTTGCCGGCGGAACTGACGCCGCGCAGGAAAATGCTTCCGCGGCCGAGTACATTCAATCGGTGACACCTTCGTCGGTGATGCAGGATTTGCGAGACATGCATGTCTCAATGCTGGAAGAAACCCCGCCCTACGATGGCCATCGCAAAACGATTCTCGATCCCTATCACACTCATGCAGGATTCGGGATCGCTCTGCAGGGCCACAGTCTCAGGCTCGATGAGCTCTATCTTGCTCGTTACCTTCGCCTCGATCCGGTGACCCGGCGAGCGAAGCCCAAATCGACCGTGGTCCTGACTGGGAATCTGCTTAACCCGGCGCACTTCCTGAATCAGGTGGACGTTTTCTATGAACCCTTGCCCGCGCCGCCGGATCTCGCCTGGCTGAAGACACAGAGATCCGTCTCGTTGCCAGACTTACACGCGACTCTGCGTCCCAAAGTTCCCGAAGGGACAACCTACGCCGATGGAGGCAGAGGAGAATACCTTTGGCGCCGCGATGGAAAATTTCGCGTGGAAGCAAAGCTCTTTAAAGACGAGCCGGGTATTTACACGGTCTTGTTTTGGATCAGGCGCGTGCCTGCCGATAAGGGTTTTCCCGGAGCTCAGATTTGCATTCTAGGTGAGTGACAAGAAATTCTCGTTCGCCAACGTGCCGGGCGCCGGGAAGGCCTTGCAGAATTAGGAGCGTCTTACGACCGCATGAAAATTATGAAATCGATTGGCATCATTCTTCTCGTCGCACTTGCCGCGCCACTTGTTTGCCCGCAGCAACCAGTCAACAAAGCCCAACTCGCAAACGAGGTCCGCGCCGAATTCCTACATGCCTGGAATGGCTACAAAAAGTATGCGTGGGGCCACGACGATCTAAAGCCGCTCAGTAAAACTTACCACGACTGGTACGCTGAGCCGCTGTTGATGACGCCGGTCGACGCCCTCGACACGATGATCGTGATGGGCTTAGAAGATGAAGCGAACAGCACGCGCGCATACATCGCGAAGAACCTTTCATTCGACAAAGACTTTGACGTGCAGAACTTCGAGATCACGATTCGTCTGCTCGGCGGCTTGCTCTCCAGCTATCAATTGACCGGCGATAAACGTCTGTTGAATCTGGCGGAAGATTTGGGGAACCGCCTGCTCCCCGTGTTTGATTCGCCGACCGGTCTGCCATATCGATACGTTAACCTTAAGACCGGAAAAGTACGCGGCAATGTGACCAATCCGGCGGAAGCTGGGACTCTGTTAATTGAGTTTGGTACGCTCAGCAAACTAACTCACAAGCAGGTCTTCAACGACAAAGCTAAACGCGCGCTGGTGGCGATTTACAATCGGCGCTCGTCTATCGGACTGGTCGGCACGTGGATTAATGTCGAGACCGGCGAATGGACCGACAGGGACAGTCATATCAGCGGGGCGATCGATAGTTATTACGAGTACCTGCTCAAGTGCGCGATCCTTTTTGATGATCAGGATTGCCGGCGGATGTGGGTTAACAGCATTGCGGCGATTAACAAGTACCTCTCGCAAAACGTGGTTCACGGTTTGATGTACGCGGGTGGCGACGCCGGCGCGCAGGTTCGTGAGCCGGAACTCTGGTACGGCCACGCCGACATGGTTACCGGCAAACGCACTAAAACAATCTATGGCGCATTGGACGCGTTCTTTCCGGCAGTGCTCGCTCTATCTGACGACCTGGACCGCGCCGAGCGCTTGCAAGCCTCGTCTTTCAAGATGTGGTCGCAGTACAAAATCGAGCCCGAGGAATTTGACTATGTATCCGGTCAGGTTGTTTCTGCTTCTTACGCTCTCCGGCCCGAGATCGTCGAGTCGACGTACTATCTTTATCACTACACGCGAAAAGGCGTATACCTACGCATGGGCGAGACGATGTTCCGTGACTTCGTCAAGTACTGTCGCACTGCGGAGGGCTATGCCGCGCTGAAGAGTGTCGTATCGAAAGAGCAGGCTGACTCGATGCAAAGCTTCCTCTTCGCCGAGACCTTCAAATATTTCTATCTTCTATTCGCGCCACCAAAGACGCTCGACTTCGATAAGGTGACCTTTAACACCGAGGCACATCCACTCAGAAAAGTGCAGTGGCGCCAATAAAGCGGCGACACCCATGCGGATTGGCGTTAATGCTGGGAGTGTACTTGCGGTCAATACAGGATGACGAGCGTGATGAGGATATTTTTGCAGAAGTCCCGGCCAACCCTAACGAGGCGAGTAACTTATTTACCCTGCTTTAAGATCGATAAGTCAGCAACATTCAAATCGGTCTTCATTTGCTCGTTCAAGGCGGCGATCCGGTTTTTGATTCTTTGGTTGACATCCAGGCTGTCGGAATCTCCGCGTTGGAGCTTTTCAATTCCCAACTCCCAAAAGTCGTTAAGCCCGTCCTGAACGCCGGTACTCCAATACAAGGTATTGCCTCTGGTAAGCGCATTGAACTTCCTGATCGCGTCGTACGCGTGGGTCACGTCTTCGGTCGAGGTGCCGGCGTCGCTTAGCGCAGCAGAGGCATCCGCCAATTCCTTGCAGGCATTTTCATAAACTGTCAGACGCCGCTTATAGAACTCTTCCCTCAGCGCTGACTGAAACGCTAACTGGTTCGACAATACTTTGCCGTTGGCGTCGACTTTGCTCTGGAGCTCGGCTTGGGCGCCATAAATAAAATAACCGAAAACGAGCGTACCTATGGGAATCCCAACTTTGATGAACTCCAAAAGGATGGTCCAGATACTTTGGCTTTGCTTTCCCGTGTCATGCGTTCCGTTTCCCATTTCTCAATCTCCCATTTCTTTTTAGGCTCGAATAAGAATCAATTTATCGAAGGAAGTCGCCTGGCGAGGTCAAGCTCCTCTCCGGGCTTTTGGCAATAGCGCCCGAAACTTGTTTTTCTCATCCTCGTTGCTCGTGCAAAGAATCTTCTGATTCTTCGTACTGTACTCGCAGGCAAAGCAGGAACAACCCCGGCTCTCGCCGAGATACTTCACCGGTGATTTACAACTCATGACCACGTCGTTGCATTTTGGACCGTCATCGGGTTGGGATGGGTTGGCGCGGGCATGCGGTCTATAAACTACCGCAAGAACGAGCAGCAGCAGCAGAAGCGAGCCCAGGACTCTAACGGCACGGGTCAGATGAGGCCTTTTCATTTTCGTCACCTCTGTAAAAGTTTGTGCGGGTACCCTCTTATTGTCAGTCGGTCGAGGCTAACGGGACGTCTCTTCTGAGCGTAGCAGGAGACGGCCCAACTACATTTCCGGGATATCCGCCTGTCAATCTTTTATGCTAAGAACAGTCGATCGATTTCAAATCCCAGCCAGGGTTGCTGCTTCAGTGCGACCCGGGCATCGGTCTTCGAGCTACCAGCTTCGAGCTACCAGCATTGACTCGCGGACTAATTTCCCGTAAAAGGACTGCTCGTTGACCGCAAAGGCTTACCCGTAGTTCGGCAGTCCAATCCTAATCAGGAGAAAACAAATGCCCCTATTTAGAAACGCCAATACTCGTGGCCACGCTTTAAATCGATCCATTGGTATCGTGCTTTGTTTGTTTGCGCTCGCCGGCGTGCTGTTTCTTGCGAGTTGTAGCAAAAGCGCAGGTGGTAACAGCATACAGTTGAAGTCCCCCGCTACCGGAGACAAGGAGATGCCTTTGAAATCCGGTTACGCGTTTGCCGTCACCAAGACTTTTACGAACACTGCGGGCAAAATCACGACCGCGCCCAGCTATCGTGTCTATGCGGCGAACTACGATCTTGATGCGGGAAACTTTGCCATGACTCTAAACAAGCCGCTGACGGCGGACGATCAGGTGCGCGTCGTATTCAGCGTCGTGGGCGACGAAGGCGGCAACGACAAGACTGCACCTAAAACCGGCAACTACTCGGCCAAAGCCGACAAGTTCATGAAGGTGGAAGACGTGGCAATCGTCGCGCGCAAAGCCGGCACAGACAATACGGGTTGGCTGGAGCGTAGCACGCTGACGGGTGACGCAAAGATAACTTCGGTATCTGGCGACACAATCACAGGCGAGGTTGATCTAACCAGCGGCGCCGTATCGATCAAAGGGCCCTTCACCGCGAAAATTCTGGCGAGGAAGTAGGGATCGCAAATGCGAGCCGGCACCCAGTAGGGTCGCCGGCTCGCACTGTTTTTCTTCTCACCGCTCACTGGCTTCTGCGCACTGCCTACTATCGCTCCAGTGGTTTCTTGCGCCCGCCTTTCTGCTCCTGCGGCTGTGCCTGTTGTCTCTGGGGCGCTGGTGCTTGCGGCCGAGGCTGTGCTTCTGCCGGCCTTTGCTGACGCATTTCTTGCGGAGCCGCACGAGGCGCTGCTTGCTGCTGCCGCGGTTGTTGCCGCATTTGCGGTTGCTGAGGCGCAATCACGCGCGGCTGAGCCGGTGGTTGATACTGCGGTCGCGGTCTCTGCTCGGGACGCTGCGCCGGTGGTTGGGGTCTTGCCTGTTGTGGCGCAGCCCGCACGGCCGGCGCGCGCTGCATTTCCAACTGACGGCTCTGTTGGCGCTGCGGCTGAATCTGCTGTTGAGCGGCCGCATGGCGTTGCTGCTGTGAAGTGATTATCTGCTGCCGGGCCGCATCGCGCTGGATCTGCTGTTGCTGTCGCAAAGATTCTCTCTGACCTTGTTGTTGTTGCTGCATTTGCTGCCGCACACGTTCGCCTTGCGCCTGCTGAGTATTGGCCCGTTCTGCTCGCTGTTGTTCAACCTGCTGCCGCCGCAGATCCTGCATCTGTTGCCGCGCGTTGCGATCACCGCGAGCTGACTGTCTGGCCAGATCCGCAATCTGTCGTTCGCGTGCCTGCTCCGCAGCCAGGTTCTGCTGCTGACCCGGCTGCGCGCCAGTGCCTGCACGTTGTTGGGTCGCCGCTCCACGTTGATCCGCAATTTGAAGCTTTTGGTTCATTGCTCGATCGGCAACCGGCTCAACGCGTAAGGCGCGGGCCAGATCTCGTTTGAAAGGTTGGGCCGGAGCCGTGCTCGTAACCACGGGCGTGTTGAAAACTCTCTGCGCGACTGCCGGAGGCACGTCGAATCTTTGTCGCGAGTCACGAGCCCGGAATGCCATAGCTCGCAAAGGGTTCACGGCCAGAGGATCCAGCATCGGCCGGACCCGCGCGATCGTTTGCGGATCGACTCTGCTTATGGCGCGCGGATCGATGACCTCAGTGAACTGTTGCACCGGAACGACCGTAACCGCTCCCGGCACGCTCATATTGGCGATCCGATTGGCGTATGCATCTCTGCTGCCCACATATACCGGTTGCCAGTTCGCATCGTAATAACGCGGCGCGTAGGGATCATTCGGACCCAGCGCGACCCATCCCACGCTGGTGTCGTTCAACGGCAGGAAGGCCACCAACGCCGGTGAATAGGTTGGATAATTTCTGGTAGATTCCGGAACCCAGAACCACTCATTCGAAGCGTACGTCCAACGGCCGTAATGATAAGGAGCGTAGCCCCAGGGCTCATTCGAAACCCAGGTCAAACCGTACGGATAGTCCGTGGTCCAGGAACCGGATTGGTAGGGAGCCCAACTATTGTCCACCCGCGGATGCCAGCAGTAACCATAGTCACTTACGTTTTGCCATTCGCCATAGTCGTCTAGATCATAAATGCCCGGAATGTAATCACTGACATAGTTGTAACTGTTATACCGGCGCGACGGATCATAGTAGTAAGGATCATCGAGGTAAGTGTCATAGGTGCGATAACGTCCGTCGTAGCTGCGGGGATAGCGATAGCGATAGTAGTTGTCGAGCGTGGTCCCGGCCTGACCTGCATCGAGGCGCGATAACACGGCCGGCGAACTGCCCTGGCAAGGAATCGCGAGGTCCTCACCTTTCTCGATTCGTCTGGCGCCGCTTTGTCCGACAACCTGCGCGCTCCCGCTGAAGGCAGTCGCCACTGCATTCCCGTTTTCATTGATCGCGACTTGATAGACACCCGGCTGTTCCAAATCAACCGCGCCGCAAGGCGTGGCCACTTCAAACAGGTCCGCAGGCGCCCCCACGTCAAACAGCGCCGAGCCATTACGCAAAGCTACCTGTGTTCGCTGACTGGAAAGATCGAGGACGTCCATAGCGGTATTGGCGTCGACCGTCGCAAAGTTACGTCCCGTAAATGCGATCTGGCTGCGCGAGTTGTCCCGCGTATAAATCCGATCACCCACCGTGATCGGACTGTTTGCCTTTGCTTCTACCCATTGAGAGTTGGAGGTGTCGAGACTCTGGCTCACTCCCACTTGTCCTTCAACTCGCTCAATTCGTGCAGCATTCGGCAAAGCCTTCGCTTCCGCCGATCGTTCGTACTTCATCCACAAAGCCGCCGTGATCGCGGCGACCGCTGCGAACGCAAGGATGATCAAAATTCCGTGAGGCCAAAGTTTTATTCTGTTCATGACGCTACCTCCTGCCGACCAACCTGATCTGTATAGAAAGAGTCCTGATAATCAATATTAGGAACAGACGAGGGGGCCTGAGGAGAGTGATTGGTATGACGCAGAGGAAGGGACTCGGGCTGTCCGGCGCAACCGGTTGCTAGCAAATTGCCATCTTATTGCCGGAGAATCGCACGACGGAAGGAGAAGGATGATCCTCACTCATTGCTTAGAGTCGGGCTACCGTCCCACCGAGCGGGCAGTAGCCCGTTTCTAAACCTCCAAAGAAGTAGTGAATATTGTCGAATCATGGGTTCGCGCGGTTGACGAATGGTTGTACAATGCCCTCACCATGACGGAAGCGATTATTGATGAACGACGGCCGACGCACGGCGAAGAAATAGCCAACACCATCAGTCATGGCCTCGGCCTCCTTCTGGCTCTGGTGGCGACGCCGATCCTGATCAGCGCGGCGCTGCGTTACGGCAGCGCGTGGAATGCAGTCGGTGTCACCGTATTCGGGGCGTCGATGGTGACGCTGTATCTCGCTTCCACTCTCTATCATGCGCTGACCCATGACCGGGCCAAACGTATCTTTCGGATGTTTGATCACAGCGCAATCTTTCTGCTGATCGCGGGCACCTATACGCCCTTCACTCTCGGGGTGCTGCGCGGTCCTTGGGGATGGACGCTGCTCGGACTCATCTGGACGCTCGCCGCTGTGGGCCTGACAATGAAGATTGTTTATGGGGCGCGATTCGTCAGGCTTTCCGTCGTGTTGTATTTGGTTATGGGCTGGTTGGTAGTGATCGCTGCCCCTCAGGTATTACGAGTCATGCCGTTATCAGGTCTAGCGTGGCTGGCGGCTGGCGGCCTTGCTTACACCGCCGGCGTCGGATTCTATGCCGCGCATCGGGTGCGTTATGCCCACTTCGCCTGGCACCTGTTTGTCCTCGTCGGAACCACCTGTCACTTTTTCGCCGTACTCTGGTATTCAAACTGACTCAGAGTACCAACCTCAATCGGATCGGGAGGTCCGTACCGGGAGCGGTAGCGACCGGGTCTCAACGCTCCAGACGCTCGAGCTACACACTGGCTCTCCTCTGCTCCCGGTGCTATTATCCTCTCACCTTTTAATCGCTATGTTTACCCACCACGACTTACATTTCCGTCCGCTCGACTACCGCGCTGATCTATTCGCAGACTAGCGTTACTTCATCAACATCGCCCCGTTTTTGACGCTGCCCCGTAAGCGTCACGCCCGCGTGTTTCAACGAGGAGAAAAGATGATGTCAACCGCTATCGCACCAAAAAGACCAGAAATTAGAACCGCTCTGCCGGGACCGAAAGGCCGAGCAATCGTAGAAGCGGACGCGCAGTTCGTTACCCCTTCGTATCCGCGTCCATCGTTCAAACTCGTGGCCGAACGCGGCCGAGGCGTGTGGGTAACGGACGTTGATGGCAACGTCTTTCTCGACTGCAACGCCGGCGTCGCGGTGTGCTCAACCGGCCACTGTCATCCGGAAGTCGTGCGCGCTATTCAAGACCAGGCCGCGGAATTGATTCACATGTGCGGCACGGACTACTACTACCGGCAGATGCCGGATCTGGCGAAAAAGCTCGACGAGATCGTGCCGGTGGCCCGGCCCACGCGCGCGCATTTCGCGAACAGCGGCACCGAGGCAGTTGAGACCGCGTTAAAGCTGGCGATGCATGCTACCGGCCGCGAGAAATTCATCGCCTTCTTCGGCAGCTTTCATGGGCGGACGCTTGGATCGCTTTCGCTTACTTCGTCGCGGGCCGCGCAACGGCTCGGATTCAAACGTCAGGCCCTCGACGTAGTTCATGTCCCTTATCCCAATGCCTATCGCAATCCATTCAGCGCCGAAGACTGCGGCAATGGCGGCGCCGGACAGGGAGCTTTGAATTGGATCGAGAACCGCCTTTTCAAAACCACTACGCCCCCTGAAGAAGTCGCGGCCATCGTAGTCGAAGCAGTCCAGGGCGAAGGCGGCTATGTGCCGGCGCCCGAAGGATTCCTGAAGGGATTGCGCCGCATCTGCGACGAGCACGGCATCCTTTTGATCGTCGATGAAGTCCAGAGCGGCATGGGCCGCACCGGAAAAATGTTTGCTTGTGAACACTACGACGTAAAGCCCGACATCGTCTGTATTGCGAAAGGCATCGCGTCGGGATTGCCGATGGGAGCCTGTGTCGCGCGCGCGGATTTGATGGATTGGAAGCCGGGTGCGCATGCGTCGACCTTCGGAGGTAACCCGGTCTGCATCGCTTCAGCCCTGAAAACGATTGAGTTGCTTGAGCGAGAACTGATTGCCAATAGCGCTGAAGTGGGAGCCTATCTGCAGCGCGGCCTGGAAAAGCTCATGAATAAGCACGAGTGTATTGGCGACGTGCGCGGCATGGGTATGATGCTCGGCGTTGAGTTCGTCAGGAACCGCACCACCAGAGAGCCGGACCCTGCCCTGCGCGATCGGATTGAAGTCGCTGTGTTTGAGCGCGGTCTGATCTTGTTGGGCGCAGGCGCAAATACGATTCGCTGGTCACCGCCATTGATCCTGACGAAAGAAAATGCGGATGTGGCGCTGGAGATTTTTGACGAAGCCATTACTGCGTCGGTGTAAGACAGCTCGTTTTGGAGTGCGGTGGCAAGCGCAGCGCGACACCGCTTTGGATGTATTCGAGCAATAATCTTTAACCAAAGCGCCATCGCCGCTTCGCTCTGCCGGCGCACTCCATAGCTACCGAAATTGGTTCATCGCGGCGGTTTGCGCGCGCAGATCTGACTGAAAGAACGATCCGCATCGGAGAAACTGTCAAAGAATCCGAATAACTTCCGTAGGCCAGGTTGGAATTCCGCGAAGTCACGGCTTCGAAGCAGAAGCGATCGCCAGTGCCTCGATATTACCTCCCCCGCTATACCCATCGGCAATCATTGACGGCAACGAAATGAACTGCAGATTGAGACCGCTTTCGTGACGCGAAAACCTGCCCTCGGCCCGGAGACCGCTGTTTGGTTCCTGGATGAGAGTCATTGAGCTCAATTTGTGGATCGTTATCGCACCATCGCCTGCGACGATACCGGTCGCGCAGTCAAGCAGTAGATGCTCGTTTGTTTCGCCAGCGTTCTTGAGCAGGAAGGTGAAGGTTGCCAGGCGGCCAACTCTGATTACGTTGATCGTGCCTTCAAGGTTGAAGTTCTCAGATCTTCCCGAAATTCCGCCCGACATTGTGAATGCCCCGGTCTTTAGCCGGTACGATTGGGTTGGATCGTTCAAGCGGCCATTGAAACCAATCACCACTGGCGAAGTTCCCGCAATTTCAAGCGACACCATCTTGAACGGATAAGTAATAACTTCCGGAACCATCACGCCTTTGGCCGGAGCTTTTTCGCGTGCACGAATGCCTCCCGACTCTCCATCGCGTGTAATTTCGACAGAATACCCACCGGTGTTTCGTTGACCGAGGAAGACGGCGATGACCACTCGAGATTTGAAGAAATCCTCATCCAAGGTCGGCAGGCCATTCTCAAGCTTCACTAGAGCCCCATAGGTGTCCTTGTCGCGCAACACCGCGATGAATGGAGTCGTGATCGCCGAGTGAAAACCCTCTGCAAGAACCTTCAGATTGCCTGACCTGTTATCCACAGCCGGCAAATTAACCACTCGCTCAGGCCTTTGTTTTACAACGGATCCCGTCGCTCCACCGCTTAGCAATAACGAAGAGAGCGTGGCTGCCGCAATAATCCGTAAAGGAATCATCTAAAACTCTCCGGTATGGTCAATTCCGCTCTCGCATAGTTAGAACGCGGCATTAGAAGCTGAGTTGCATTAGGAGCATTGAGACGGGGCTACAAACGGTATCGCACGTGCTTTCGCAGCTCTTCATCTTCGACCTCGATGTTCTGCAGACGCAGCATCACATCGGCATTCAAGTCCCAACTCGCTCGTTCACCGGCCGCTAATTTCACCGTGCCCGCTGCGGCGATCATCGCCGCGTTGTCGGTCGACAAATGGGGCGACGGAAAATAAACCGGCAGCCCTAACTTTACAGCGGCCTGCCGCGCGGCTTCGCGCAAAGACCCGTTGCAGGCCACGCCGCCGGCGACAATCAACGTCTTGGGCTGGTACTCCTGCGCGACGCGTTCCATCGTCGTGACCAGGGAGCGCACCACGGTGCTTTGGAAGCTGGCCGCGAGATCTTTGATTCCTGTCGAAGGCTCTTCTCCATCTTGCACCGGTTGCAGGCCGGACTCGCGCACGTATCTCGTCACGGCGGTCTTCAGCCCGCTAAAGCTGAAATCCGGCCGATTGTCGCCCATTCGTGGGAGAGCAAACTTGACGGCCTTTGGGTTTCCGTCCCGGGCCAGCTTCTCGATAATCGGTCCGCCCGGATAACCCAGCCCGAGGAGCTTGGCGACTTTGTCGAATGCTTCGCCCGCCGCGTCGTCACGCGTGCGGCTGACGACCTTGTATTTGCCGGGGCTCGGCACGAAGAAAAGATTTGTGTGCCCGCCAGAAACGATCAGCGCCAGCGCGGGATGCTCGACCGGCGGATTCTCGAAGCACACTGAATAGATGTGGCCTTCGATATGATTCACGCCCATAAGAGGCTTATGCAGCGCAAACGCCATTGCCTTCGCATACGAAACGCCGACGAGTAACGAACCGATCAGGCCGGGGCCGTTTGTGACTGCGATGCCGTCGATTTCATCCTTCGTAATGTTGGCGCGCGTGAATGCCTCTTCCACGATGGGAACGATCTTATCGAGGTGTTCGCGTGAAGCGAGTTCCGGCACCACCCCGCCGAAGCGGGTGTGCGTGGCGATCTGCGAAGCGATTACGGACGAGAGAATCTCGCGGCCATCGCGCACGATCGCCGCCGCAGTTTCATCGCAGGAAGTTTCGATACCTAGAACGAGCATGGGCGCCTGTCAGTCGTTAATGCTCAATTGTCAGTCATAAACGATAAGGTCTGGCGATTAACGATGCAACCAGTCGTGTCTAAACCTAAGCATGCGACTTAATGCTGGGAGCGCGGACGTCCCGTTCGCACAGCCCACAGAGCACGCTCCAGCTTTTCGAGCTTCGCACTCAATGCGGACGGGACGTCCGCGCTCCCAGCATTAACTCGCTTCATAAAAGCTGAGGCACGAATCACCCTGCTCCAACACACGATAACGCTTCAATCCGCCGTATTCTTCTTTCAAATCCTTCTTCTTGTGATGCTCGACAATCAGGACACCGTCCTTCGCGAGCAATCTCGCCGCGTGCTCACCCAGGAAACCCAATACCTCTTCATAATCAGTGGCGTATGGTGGATCGTAGAAGATTATATCGAATGGCGCTGCTTCTTTCTTAGCACGTCGGCGCAGGAAGTCCGTCGCTTCACGGTTCACAACTTCGACATCATCACCATCAATTGTCAGCGTTTCCAGATTCGCCTCAATCAAAGCGCACATCCTCCGCGATTGGTCCACGAACGTCGCATGCGCCGCGGCGCGGGACAGCGCTTCGATTCCTACCGCGCCCGAGCCGGCGCACAAATCAAGAAACCGCGCGCCTTTGATTCGCGGCGCGAGAATATTGAAGAGCGTCTCACGCAAACGATCGGAAGTCGGCCGCGTCTCGAGCGATGATGGACTCTTCAATTTTCGTCCGCGATATTTGCCCGCGATTATTCGCATATTCGGTCCTGGACATCAACGGTAAGCTGACGCTCATTTTCGGCGACGATATCCCGGACAACGCCCTTAACCAACCGCCGCTAACTTCATTCGCGCATCGCTCTGCACTCGCTTAATCATCTTCGCGGCTTCAGAGGAAGTTTTACGCTGATTGATGTAGAACTCTGCTTCCTTGCGGGCGAGCTGTAGGATTTCGAGATCGCGAACCAGATTGGCGACGTGGAATTCGGGCAGGCCTGCCTGGCGCGTGCCCAGAACTTCGCCGGGCCCGCGAATCTCTAAATCTTTTTCCGCGATCTTAAAACCATCGTTGGTCTCTTCCATGATGCCCAGACGCTCGCGCGCGACTTCGGTTTGTTTTTCCGAAGCCAGCAGAACGCAGAAGCTTTGTTCCGCGCCGCGCCCTACGCGTCCGCGAAGTTGATGCAACTGCGACAGGCCGAACCGTTCGGCGTGCTCGACCACCATCACGGAAGCGTTGGGCACGTCGACGCCGACTTCGATCACAGTTGTCGAAACCAAAATCTTTGTCTCGCCCGAGACGAACCGCCGCATCACTTCTTCCTTCTCTTCCGGCTTCATCCGCCCGTGCAAAAGCCCAACTGAGAATTTCGGGAAGACCTGATCGCGCAGGTACTCGTAGCGTTTCGTCGCATCGCGCAAATCCATCTTCTCTGACTCTTCAACCAGCGGATAGACGACATAGACTTGCCGCCCGGCGCGCACTTCGCGCGCGATCAGCTTCTTCACTTCCTGCCTGGCTTCTTCTCCAAACACCCGCGTTTCCACCGGCGTGCGACCAGGCGGCAGCTCATCGATAATCGACACGTCGAGATCGCCATACACCGTCATCGCCAACGAACGCGGAATCGGCGTCGCCGTCATCACCAGCACATCGGGATTCATTCCGCGCGCGCGCAATGCGGCGCGCTGCATGACCCCAAAGCGGTGCTGCTCATCAATGATGACCAAACCTAAGTTCTTAAAAACCACGCCTTCCTGAATCAGCGCGTGCGTGCCCACGCTGGCGTGAACTTCGCCGGCGGCAATCGACTGATGCAGGCGCTTCTTGTCGGCGGTCTTGAGCGAGCCGGAAAGCAATTCGACTCGATAAGGCGACTTTGCCAGGATCCTCTTGATGTTGCGCGCGTGCTGTTCGGCGAGAATTTCCGTGGGAACCATCAACGCGGTTTGATAACCATTCTCCATTGCTGCCAGCATGACGATCAGCGCGACGATTGTCTTGCCACTGCCGACGTCGCCTTGCAGCAGACGATTCATCGGCGCATCGGAACGCATATCTTTGAAAAGTTCTCTGACGACTTTGCGCTGCGCTTCGGTAAGCTTGAAAGGCAGAACCGAACCAATCCGCAGCTTCATCTGAGCGTCAATCTTGATTGTCGCGCCCTTGGTCTCGCTGATTCTTTCGCCGCGTCTTACCGCAAGTCGGAGCGCCAGCCAGAACAACTCTTCAAAAATCAGGCGCTGATGTGCGGGGCTGCGCATTAGATCGTAGTCTTCAAGCGCAGCTTCGTTGCCCGGAAAATGAACGTCGCGCAGGGCGGCGCCGCGCGAGATCAGTTTCCGGCGCGCCAGCAAGTCCCGCGGCAGGGTCTCGGGGAATGATTTGTCAGGTAAGCGCGCCAGGACTTCATGAACAATCTCACGCAGGCGCTTCGTCCGAAATTCTCCTAACTTGCGATAGACGGGGACGCGGCGGCCGACGTGGATCGCGGCCAGCCTCGGATCGGTTTCAGTTGGCTCTTCTTCCTCTCCACCGGTGATCAATTCCAATTCGTCAGGCTTGTTCAATCTAAGCGAGTAAGTGCCGCGCCGGATGTCGTGCTCCCACATGCCAAACGCAATGAACCGCGTTCCCGCGACGAATCGCTTGGCGTTGTACTTCAGGATGTCATGCGCGCGCGGGCCGGATACGAACCACCAGATCACAACCGGTCGCCCTGAGCGTTGCTGATCCACCGCGCTGATCTCAAATTTATACAGACTCTGTTTCAGAGAGCGACGATTGCGCACCTGGAAACCGCCCGCGATCCGCACGGTGAGATCGAGCGAAGCCTCCACACCGTGGAACAGGTGACGAATCTCCACCATGCTCGAACGATCCTCGTAACGTGCCGGAAGATAGTTGAGCAAGTCTTCGATGGTGACGCTGGCGACATCCTTTCCCGGAGAGATTTGGGCCAACGCGACGGCGAGTTGACTGGCGCTTTGGGGACCAAAACGAGGAATTCGGGCCTCAGGCAGCTCGAGAATTCTAGTATCCAGGGAGATGGATCGATCGGTCGGCATCGACGAGATCATAACACGGCCAACAAGCGCGCAAGGCTATTGCATCCGGTGGAATTCACGAATTCCTTCGCGACTTTGCGTGAGATTCGATTGGTTGGGTGTTCGGTTCGTGCAAAGGCGCAAAGGAAATACCCAAGGCGCGAAGAAGGACTGACACTATCAAGGCGACCAATTGAAAGGGGCACGGCGTACCGTGCCCCAAACATGCCTTAATCGGCCTTACGTACCGCTCACGTTACAGCTCCTGAAATCTCCTAGTTAGTTGCGGCAACGGTCGCTGCGCAATGCTTCTCGAAAGCTTGTCGCAGTTCTGCGGCAATCTGTTCCGGTCCTCTGCCTTCGATCTGGTAGCGCTCCATCATGTAGACCAGTTGGCCGTCTTTCAAGATCCCGATTGACGGTGATGATGGCGGATATCCCGTGAAGTAACTGCGGGCTCTTTCGGTCGCTTCGATATCGCCGCCGGCGAATACGGTGGCTACTTTGTCGGGCCGGATCTCATTCTGCAGCGCCATCGCGATGCCGGGACGCGCCTTACCAGCGGCGCAGCCACAGATCGAATTAACTACGACCATGACCGTCCCATGCGAATTCTTGAGGGTCTCGTCGACCGCTTCAGGTGTTCTTAGTTCCTCAACGCCGAGCCGCGTTAGTTCTTCGCGCATCGGTCTAATGACTTCTTCTGGATATGGCATTTCTTAATTCTCCTCTGGATTTCTTATCAAGTTGATTGAGTCGTGATTGTAGCACGTTTGTCTCTTCCCCTCCCTTTGGGAGGGGTTAGGGGAGGGTGCGAAGCATGACGGCGTCAGGCCCTCTCCCCGGTCCTCTCCGAAAGGAGAGAAGAAGAAAAAACTTTAGTCTGTGATTGAGTTCTATCTACGCCGAATCACAGACTGAACTCTGTGCCACTTAAAACCGAAATCTTCCGAGGTTCGTCGCCGTCACCCGAGATTCCTATGCGCGCAACTCCGGCAGGCAGAGGGTAACGTCCCAGACGTTCGCCCCATTCAATGATCACAACGGCACTTTCATCCGTGAGGATCTCATCAAGATCAACCGCATGGGCCGCAGCCGCGCCCGCTTCAAGACGATAAAGATCGATGTGGTAAAGCAAGAGGCGGCCCTGATGAAGGTTGACCAGGGTAAATGATGGGCTGGTAACGTCCGCATCGTTCAGTCCCAGCGCTCGCGCGATTCCCTTCACTAAAACCGTCTTGCCGGCGCCGAGGGGACCGTCAAGCAAAATGATCTCACCACCAGAAAGCCGCTCACCGATGCGAACGCCAAGATCGAAGGTCTCTTGCTCGTTGGATGTGATCCACTCACCAGAGGGAATTAACTGTTGTATCGCCGTGATCATATGCTCTAATCATCTGCCAGCAGGACAAGAAAACCACAAACCAATCTTTCCGTTTTAGAACAAATCGATCCGTCCGTTAGAGTTGGGACTTGTCCCAACCCCGCGCGGCACAAGTGCCGCAGCTAAACGGCGCAGCCGGTGCTTCAGGGAATTTCGCCTTCGGGATCGAGCGCGCAAATCGCGGCGCCGAGGTGCTCGCGAATATCGGAAGCGACCATAGCGCGCATGCCGATCTCCTCTGCCGCCAGATCACCCGCGAGGCCGCTAACATAAAGTGCGGCGATTACAGCCTCGACGGCGTTGGCTTCGCTTTTCAAAGTCCCGTAGGCTTGCGCCAGGAAGCCCGCGATGATCCCAGTTAACGTGTCGCCGGCGCCAGCCGTTCCTAAACCCGCGTTACCGGTCGGATTAATAAAGACCCGGCCATCAGGTGCGGCAATCAGCGGCCGCGCGCCCTTTAAGACAACGATCACCTCGTGGGCCACGGAGAACTCGCGCGCCGCGATAACCCGATCATCAAGCATCGACTTATCATTGCTGCCCATCAGCCTCAGCATTTCACCGGGATGGGGCGTTAAGACAACCGGTAAGTCAGCCGAGCCCCGCAAACCCGCCGGCCAAGGAGCAAGGCAATTCAATCCGTCGGCGTCTACAACGACAGGCGTGCTCCGTTTCTCAACCACCGCCCGCACAAAGTTTCGCGTCCGCTCATCTTCCGAAGACAATCCAGGGCCGATAGCGATCACGTTTGCGCGCTCCGCAAGTCTCAGGACGTTTCCGATCGCTTCATCGCTGACGGCGCCTCGATCAGTTTCTGCCAGAGCGGCCGTCATTATTTCCGGCATTACTTGCGCGGCCACCAACTGTTGGGCCGACACCGGCGTCGCGACTGTGACGAGGCCCGCGCCCGAACGCATCGCGGCGTTTCCGCAAAGCGCGGCCGCCCCTGTAAATCCTCGCGAGCCCGCGACCACCAGAACATGACCGTGAGTATTCTTGTACGAATCGGGTAAGTAACGAGTCTCGATCAACCAACGGCGCGCGTCCTCTTCATCGGTCACAAATAGTTGAGTCTTTGCTTCCTGAATCAACTCAGCCGGCGAACCAATGTCCGCGACGATTAGTCTTCCGTTGTAGTTAGCGGCCGGAGGCAGAATGTTCGCGAGCTTTGCCGCGGTCATCGTGACGGTGATATCGGCCAGGACTGCTTCACCAATCGGCTGTGCTGAATCGGCATTGAGGCCGGACGGAATGTCGATTGAGACGATAGTGGGGCGAGCGTCTTCGTTATGTAATCGACGAAAGTATTTGAGGGCGTCGCTGAACACGCCAGCCAGCGGACGTGTCAGTCCGGTACCAAATAAAGCATCAACAACTACGGCGTAGTGCTTGGCTAATTCAGTACTCTCGACGCTGCGCCATTCGTCTGGCGACTCGCATTCGAAAAACCTGAGCGAGAGATCGCGTAGTGGGCCCTTAACCTTTTCGAAATTTGTTAGCGCACCTCCCTTTGTGTTTTCGAGCCGGCCAAATAAAACAACGTCGACCTTTGCTCCGGCCTCCGCGAGTAACCTGGCAGTGGCCGCGCCGTCGCCACCGTTATTTCCAGGACCGCATAAAACCAGAATCGGTTTGTCCGCTACACCACCGTGAGCGGTGACGGCATCCGCGGTCGCGGCGGCGGCGTTTTCCATTAGAACCAACGATGGAGTGCCATAACGCTCGGTGGTCAATCGATCGATGTCGCGCATTTGCGCCGACGAAATAACAGGTTGCACCAGGCAATGATAAGGAGAAGCTTACAGGCGGGTCAATCAATAGCCGGAAACAGTAGACGCGAGGTGGCTGGAAAACAAATTGGCGGCCGTGCCTTCCATCGCACAAACAAAAAGCCGCTGAGGGATTTCCCCGCCGCCTTGCCGCTGCTCCAACCTATCCGTCTTTCCGGGATACCTGAGTAAAGATCCAATGCCACACACTCTCCACAAATTTCTGAGCAAGCGGCCAAAGGCTCCAGTCGTCAGCTCTGACCGACCTTCGTCATTCTGACTGACGGCTCTTCCAAACTGACTTCGCACTCTCCTGTCGATTTTCTCTGAAAACCCAAAAAAGCGCCCAAAAATGGCTATCTGGCCTCTGGCACAACCATTGTTTAGTGATGACCGCCACCACCAGCGCGTGGTGCGATCGAACCAGGACATAGCGGTCTCGTGGAGTTTCGAATGAAAAGAGAAAAAACAGTGCGGACTAGGTTAGCTTGGCGGGGACTCACCGCTCTAGGCTTGGCCATGTCGTTAGTGGCCGGCATCCTCGTAACGGGTAGTGCCAAAGCTCAAAACATCAAGAAGTCCGATGCAGCAGCAGGCGCATTGAGCAAGTATGCCTGGGACCTTACCGCAGCCGCTGAGCAGGGCCGTTTCGATTCGCAGACAGAAAGGCGCGACGAAACCAACCGGGCGATCGAAATACTTTCCAGCCCTCACAAGAACAATCCAGTTGTACTAAGCGACTCCCCCGCCGTCCGCGATCTGATTGCCTCAGGTGTAGCGCGACGCATCGCCAGCGGTGATGTACCCGAAGCTCTGTATGGCAAGCGACTCTTCAAATTGAAGCTTGACGCGTTATTCAACGACTCGAAAACTGCCGGTGAACTGGTCGACAACATTTCGGCAATCCTCTCTGAAGTTGCGCATGCCGAATCGAAAATCATTCTTGTCGTCGATCCCATCCAGTCTTTGATGGGTCCAGCTTCGGCGTTTGACGGCGCCGCGTCGGCAATGTTGCGAGATGCCGGCAAGAACGGTGACGTTCAATTTTTCGGCGCTTCTACCGATCTCATCTTCAAGGAAAACGTTACCGTCGATGAATCATTGGCAGCCCTTTTTGCCGGCGTAGAGATGCAGGAAGTTGCAGACGCTGGGCAGGAGGCCGCGAACGCCGCGAACGAGTCCGCTAAAACAAACACCGAAGAATTCGTGGGAGACAACGTCTCCGCGGATTTGCGCGAATTGGTCGCCAGCCGCAACGCTCCTGATCGGGTTAAAGCGATCCTGCAAGTCAACGATACCAACAGCCAGTCACTGCAAGCCCAACTGGCGAAGTACGGTGTGAAGGTTGAATCGCGCATGCCCCAGTTTGGCGCGCTCGCGGTCGACATTCCCACCAGGGCCATTGAGAAGATCGCCGACAGTGGTAATTACCTTTCAATCGATCGGCCGATCAACGGGCTCGGTCATGTCGAAGAGACCACGGGCGAGGGTGCGATGCTGGCGCAACCAGGGAACATCTCTCTGGACGGCAGCGGCATCGGCGTCGCGGTTCTCGACTCGGGAATCTCAACCAAAGTTAAGGCGGTTGCCAATCGAATCGTCTACAGCCGGGACTTTACCGGTGAAGGCACGACTGAGGACTCGTACGGTCATGGCACATTTGTGGCATCGATGATTGCTTCAAAGCAGGGATCCTACGGTGGTGTCGCTCCGGGTACGAATCTCGTCAATTTCCGCGTGCTCAATTCTAGAGGCACTGGTTCACTGTCGACGCTCCTCGCAGCCCTGAACGCAGTAATGGCCAACCGCAGCGCCTATAACATCCGCGTGGTTAATGTAAGCCTGGGAACCGCTGCCGTTGATTCTTACCAGAACGATCCCTTGTGCCGCGCCGTCCGGAGGCTGGTCGATGCGGGTATTGTGGTAGTGGCCGCCGCTGGTAACGAAGGCAAAGACGCGGCGCATTCCAAGATGTACGGCCGCATTCATTCACCGGGGAACGAACCTTCGGCGATCACAGTTGGGGCCGCCAACACCTTCGGAACCGATGTCCGCAGTGATGACACGGTGACCACCTACAGTTCGCGTGGGCCGACCCGCAGCTACTGGAAAGATGGAAAGGGTTTCAAGCATTACGACAATTTAATTAAGCCTGACCTGGTTGCTCCCGGCAACAAGATCATCGGCGCCGCCGCACCCGACAATACGCTTCTGCAACTCAATCCCGAGCTGCTGGTCGGCAATGTCAACATCAACAGTGGCAAAGCCAACATGCGGCTCAGCGGTACTTCGGTTTCCGCCCCGGTCGTTGCCGGCGCGGTCGCCGTACTACTGGAAGCCAACCCCGGCCTGACGCCGAATCTGATCAAGATGATCCTGACGTACACGGCCCAGCCGCTGGCGAACTTCAATATGCTCGAACAGGGCGCAGGCGAACTCAATCTCGAAGGCGCAGTGCGATTGGCGAAACTCGTGCGGACCGATTTGTCGGCTGCGACTAAAGTCGGCGCTCCGTTATTGACCTCGGCGCCGCCGTCGCCTGAAAGCACCATCGCCGGCCAGACATTCAAATGGTCACAGGGCGTGCTCTTCAAATACGACTGGGCGAAAGGCACTGAGCTGATTACCCAGTATCAGGGAATCTACGGCCTGGGCGTACTGATAAGCGATGGCGTGTTGATTAGCGAAGGTGTGTTTATCGCCGACGCCAGACAGCTCTCTGGTGGCGTTTTGCTCGGCGATAACATCATGATCAGCAACGGCATCACCTTGAGCGACGGAACCGTGTTGATGCGCAGCCGCGTGCTGACTAATGACGGAACCGTGATTAGTGACGGCACGGTCATTAGCGATGGCACTGTGATTAGCGACGGCACCGTGATTAGTGATGGCACTGTGATTAGCGACGGTACAGTGATTAGCGATGGCACCGTGATTAGCGACGGCACGGTCATTAGCGATGGCACGGTGATCAGTGACGGCACAGTGATCAGCGATGGTACTGTGATTAGCGACTCAATCCGAGGAGATATCACGCGCTGCATGCCTCTTGAATAGATTGCTCCAATCTCAATTCCTGCCAAACGAACCTTACCCAAACACCGCTGGTTCACTTCTTTTATTAGCCGGGATTCAGTTCCCGGCTTTTTCTTTGTCTCGCCATCGCATAGGTTCGCATAAGGCTCTAAACAACTTGCGCACGTCAGTGTCTGACGTTGCTGCTCGCAGCCCGCAGTTCTGATCGACCCAAATCCCTACGTGTGATACTTTCACGTCGTTGACCATGGGAAGCGGGACTTCAGGCGCGACGACGCCTACCGTCCGGCGAACCTGTAGATGAAAAGTGAAGCTGATTCGGACTTTATTAAGGTGCAAAGTCCAGTTGTATCGCCCTTTAGTAAAGAACATGCGGAGGCCCTGGCAGAGGAACCGGAGCATTGACCAGGAAAGATTCAAACTCTGACGAAACTGTAGTCGATCTGGCACGGGCTCGCGTAAAGTTGCGCTCGCGCGCGACGAAAACCTCGCCTGCATCGCACATTAACGAGCTCGAGGAAATTAATCTCCTGCTCGACAAAGGCCATTCGGTCGAAGCCCGAACTCGCCTGATTTCGCTAATATCAGCGGCTCATGATGACCCCTCGCTGCTCGCCCGCGCCCGGCTCGCTCTCTCCCTCGCCCTCGAAATGCATGGCGAGTATCAAGAGTCCTTGCGGGCGATCGCTATGTACGAGGCGGAAGAAGAGCGCGCGAAGTTGGAACCCTTTCTGGCATTGCGAGTGCGCGTCCAAACCAGCCTCGCCTACAACTATTCCGGCGACCACCCGAAGGCAATCACTCTCCTGAAAACAGCTCTGCGGGATTTGGAAGAACAAGGAATGAACCTGGAGCCGGGCGCGGTGTATACCGCGCTGGCGCGAGTCTATCGCAGCATCAACGAGTATCCGATTGCGCGCGATTACTCGCAGCGAGCATTGGAGAGTTACCGCCAGAGCGGCGATTGGCGCGGCCTGGCGGAAGCCTATTTCGGCATCGCGGTTGCTGATCACGCGGAAGGCGAAAACGACACCGCGCTGGAAAACTTTGAGCAGGCGCTGAAGCTGATTGGGGATCACCCCGCAACCTTTCTGCTCGGCAAGATCTATTCGAATATGGCGAGCGCTTGCCGTTGGCTGAAGCGTCCGCAAGACGGCATTCGTTACCTCGAGAAAGCGATTGGCTATTACGAGCGCACCGAACACAAGAACCTTGCCGCCGACGGCCACAACAACCTCGGCGTTAACTTAATTCTCGTGGGCCAATGGGATCGTGCCCAGGAAGCTTTCGAACGCGCTCTGGCGTTGGCTAGTGAAGTGGACGAGCGAGCCGACCGCGTATCGATGTTTCTGGATTCACTGGGCGAGCTTTGCATGCTCCGAGGCGATCTCGATGAAGCCCGAGGCTATCTTGAACGGGCTGTGTCGATGGCTACCGAGAAAGGCAACAAGTGGTACGCCTGTCAGGCCTGGCGCACCTTAGCACGCTGTCACCTGGCGATGAACGCGAGCGAGAAAGCTCTGGCGGCCGCTAAGGAAGCTTTCGACCTCGCCGAAAAGATCGGGAACCGCCAGGCCACCTGCGAATCGGAATTGCTGCTGGGTGAAAGCTATCTCCAACTGGGCGATCTCGAATCCTGTGCGGCGGCTCTGCAAAGAATATCTGAACAAACATCGGACTCGGCTGCCGACATGGTGCTGGCTGGCGAGGCCCAACGCCTGCACGGCCTGCTGGCGTTGGCACGATTCGACGCGTCCCCGGCAGTGCAGCACTTCGGCCGCTGCGTCTCGATCTTTGACTTGCTTGGCGACCGGTATCGCAGCGCTCGCTCGCATTATGACCTGGGTCGAGCTTACGCGCTGGCGCAGCCGGATCTTGCCGCGGAACATTTGACTCGCGCGGTGAACGTCTTTCGTGAACTGGGCGCGCGGCTGGATCTGGAGGCAGCCGAGGCTGCGTTGGCGGCGCACGATCAAACCGCGCCGCAGCAGCAACGTCAGCGCGAAGCTGTCATTCAACTGGTCACCTTGCGCCTGGCGGAAGCGGTGGCTTCACGGGCCCTTCTACTGCGAGAACTGGCTGCGGTAATCCGGCAAGAGACGCCGGCCCAGCGGGTGATAATCCTCGAACCCGATGAAGACCAAAGACAAAGCGTAGTCATCGCGCACGGTTGCGAACCCCAGGAAGCGGCGAAGATTGCGAGTGAGTTCGCAACGTTGGACAACGATGCGTCACGCGAACGGTTTGCCAAAAAGCACAATGCGACGCTAATCGCATTGCGATCGAGCAATTCACTGCCGGCCACACTATTGATTACGCCACGCGATGCCGCGCAGCTCTCCGAAGGTCTTGCGCTCGAACCTCTGCTGCGCGTAGTTGAACTGGGAATGGACGTTTGCGCGTTGCGGGCGCGCGCTCCGGCCAGCCAGAGCACGCAGGGAGATGCCGGCACCGCCGGTGCGAGCCTGATGCCGGGCTTCATTCATTCCAGTCCGGCAATGACCAGACTGGTTGAGGAGGTCCACAAGATTCGATCCTCGGACGTGACTGTGCTGGTGACCGGCGAATCGGGCACCGGCAAAGAACTGGTGGCCCGGGCGATTCACGCTCTCTCCTCACGGCGGCAAAAAGTGTTCGTGCCGTTTAACTGCACGGCAGTTCCGAAAGAACTCTCGGAAGGTTATCTTTTCGGTCATCGCCGCGGTGCGTTTACCGGCGCGGTTTCCGACTCGCCGGGAGTAATCCGGTCGGCCGCCGGTGGCACTCTTTTCATTGATGAGGTCGGCGACTTGCCGCTGGATCTACAGCCGAAGCTTTTGCGTTTCTTGCAGGAAGGCGAGATCCAGCCGCTGGGTGAACGTCAACCAATCCAGGTTGATGTGCGGATCATCGCGGCTACCAACACGGATCTTGAAACGATGGTTGAGCAAGGCCGCTTTCGCGAGGATCTATATTACCGCTTGAACGTGATTAGACTTCGGGTCCCCCCGCTGAGAGAGCGCCGTTCCGAAGTACCTTCCATCGTCAACTATTACATCAATCATTACTCGGCAAAGTTTGGGCGGCACAATATTCAGATCACGCCTCAGGCAGTCGATCTTTTGATGGTCGCGGACTGGCCGGGCAATGTGCGCGAGCTCTGTAATGAAATTCAGCGGGTCGTGGCGAGAACTGAGAACGACACCTGGATTACGCCCGAGGAACTGTCGCCCGAATTGCGGCGGGTTGGCGTGCCGGCTACGCCGCCGGCCTCTGTGTCGGTGCTGGGCACCACGAACACGGGCCGATCAGAGATCGTGCCATTAACAAACATCACACTGGCGGACGCGCTTTCCGAAGTCGAGCGCCGCATGATCAGCGAATCGTTGCGTAAGCACAAAGGCAACATCTCCCGCGCCGCACGCGAACTCGGCCTCACGCGCCGCGGTCTCTACCTCAAGCTTGAACGCTACGAAATGAATCCAAACGCCGCCAACGGAACTACGGATCGATAGACTGAAAGTAGTCTCCGTATTCAATCTCGCGTGCCGTTTGGAAGGCGGACTTGTCAGCCGTATTCATAGCAATAGCCGGACAAGTCCGGCTCTAAACGATCATTGGAGTTCGTGGTTTCTCATCTTCGGCGTCCTGCCAATCTGAACACCCGACCAAGCACACTATTCAGTTCCGGCACCTTAAGCGCCGCAGTAACTGCAAAGTAAATCAGACCGTAAGGAATCAAGACCAGCATCGCGATGATCACCGGATGATGAGCGCCGACGCTGAGCTTAATAGCCCATCCCACTCCGGCGCCGACCGCAGCGGCCAGCCAAAGCTTCGCCACGTAACTAAGCGGCAGACCAGTCTGGCCAATGCGTTTGTTCAGGCTCCGCCTCAGCAAAGCAAACTCGATCCAACCGGCGACGCCCGCTGAAGCTGTCAGGCCGGCAACTCCCCACTTTGGATCGATACCAATTGCCGGTGGCAAAGGAATCGCGAAGAGATAACCAAGTACGGTGGTCAAGGTGACTCTAATTACGGCGTAGAGCAGCGGCGTGCGCGTGTCATGCAAAGCGTAGTAGGTCGACGCGTAAAGCCGACCGAGAGTGGAAGCAAGTAGGCCGATAGTTGAGCCGGCCAGGATTCCCCAAACATATTTTGAATCCGCATGATTGAATCGTCCCGTTTGATAGAGCGCCGCAGTCATCACATCACCCAGCGCCAGCATTGCCATGGCCGAAGGTATGATGAAAAACGCGATGCGTCGCAGTCCTCCATCCAACCGCCGGCGAAGTTGTACCGCGACCTCGGCACTGGTGCCCAACGCGCTCGACATGGCGGGAAGTTCGGCGGCCGAAACGGACATCCCGAATAAACTCACCGGCAACGTATAGAGACTCTGCGCGTAACCCAGGGCGGACACAGCGCCAATGTAGGGCACCAGGCTGGCGAGACCGGCATCAACGAAGGCGCTAATCTGTACTACGCCGCGGCTCATGAACACCGGGAAGAAATTTCGAATTACCGTGCGGACGTGCGCATTTCCGAAATCAAATACCGGCCGCAGCCCTCGAACCAGCCAGAACACAGTCGGAAGTTGAACTATGAATTGGAGTGCGCTACCGATAACGGATCCCCAGGCGGTTAGAATCGCCAAGCGAGCCTGAAACTGTCCCAACTGTATCTCGTCCAGGTTACCGGAATGACTACCAAAGAAGACCAGTGACGCGATGATCGCGAGATTCCAAACTACCGGTGCGGTGTATGAGAGCAGAAATTTTCGGTGACTGTTCAGGACCCCGAGGCACCACGCTGACATGACCAGCAGACCCGCTCCGGGAAAGAAGATCTGCACCAGCCGGATGGTCAACTCGCGGCGTTCACTGACAAAACCCCATGCCACGATCGAAACAATGTAGGGTGTGGCCAGCACTCCCAAAAGGACGATTACCGAAGTGACCAGCGCCAACGCCGTCAGCACCGCGCTGGCTACGCGACTGGCTTCTTTCTCGTCCTTTCGCGCCAGCAGGTTTGCATAGACCGGAATGAACGAAGCTGAGAGAGCACCTTCACCGAAAACGTTTTGGAGAAAGTTCGGAATCCGGAACGCTGCATTAAACGCGTCCGCGGCGAGCCCCACGCCGAAGTAGTAACCAAAGACCCGCTGCCTGACTACACCGATGATGCGGCTGATCAAAATGCCGGCGCCAACCATGAAAGCGCCCTTCGCGGTGCTTTCACGTTCGCTTCGTTCGACGGCCACGCTGGGAAAAGCGCCTGTCGCTTCGCCCACGACATCTGTAGTTTCGCCGGCTATCTCAGCAGCGCTGCTGCGGGTGTCCAGACCTTCGGGGTTTGTTTTGTCGGGAGGATTGACGTCGGCGGTGCTGCCGTCGAATTCAGAACCTGGGACTTGTGACCTGGGACCGGAGTCCTGCTCGTCGTTCATCTTAGCTTTGGAGATTGTAGTCCCTGATCTTGGTTAAGAGCGTTTTGTAACTGACTCCCAGCGCTTCGGCTGCGCGAGTCTTGTTGCCGTCGTGTTCAACCAGAGCATCGGCGATCTTGCGCCGCTCAACCAGGGCCGACGCGCGCGCGGCCGCCTCGCCCAGGGTCCCGGAGGTATCGAAGCCAAAAGTCTTGGGATCGCGAGCTTCGACGACGGTGAAACCGAAGTCGCGCGGTTCCAAGGTCGCATCGTCCGCCAGGATGCACGCGCGTTCGATCGAGTTCTCGAGTTCGCGAATGTTCCCCGGCCACCGATGCATGCGTAAGGCCGCGATGCTGGCGTCGCTGATCAATGCTTCGCGGCCGCGCAATTCATTTCCGATTTGCGCGGCGAAATGACGCGCGAGCAGGACGACGTCCTCCCCGCGCTCGCGCAGCGGCGGAATTTCAATGGGAAAAACCGCGAGGCGAAAAAAGAGATCGCCGCGAAACTCTCCTTTGTCCACTGCGCCGCGCAGGTCTCTGTTCGTGGCCGCGACGATGCGAAGATCAACCGGCACGGGCCCGCGCCCACCGATGCGATCGACCGACTTTTCTTCGATCGCCCGCAGCAGTTTTCCCTGCACCGCAAGTGGCAATTCCCCGATTTCATCAAGAAAAACAGTGCCGCCCGAAGCGAGCTCAAACTTGCCCAGCCGCCGCTCGCCCGCGCCCGTAAAGGCGCCGCGCTCGTGCCCGAACAATTCGTTTTCAATCAGAGTTTCCGGAATCGCGGCGCAGTTAATCGCCACAAACGGTTTGTCGCGACGATTCGAAAGATGATGAACCGCGCGCGCGAAAAGCTCTTTGCCGGTTCCCGATTCGCCCAGCAGCAGCACGGTCGCTTCCGTCTGCGCGACGCGTTGCGTCTCAGCTACTACTCGCTTTATCGCCTCGGATTCACCAATGATGCGGGGAAAGCCATAACGCTTTGACCACTCTTCGCGCAGCAGAATATTTTCCGTGCGCAGACGTGTCTGTTCCAGCGCGCGCTCAACCAGCAACAGCAGATGGTTCGAATCAACCGGCTTCTGAAGAAAGTCATGCGCACCGTCTTTCATCGCCTGCACGGCTTCATCGATCGAGCCGTACGCCGTCATCACGATTACGGGCACGTCGCCATCCGCGGCACGCGCGGCGCGCAGCACATCCAGGCCTGAGCCGTTGGGCATGCGCAGATCAGTCAGCACAACTTTGTGAGGAACGCGGCCGATTTCATTTATGGCTTCGCGCGCATCGGCGGCTTCGGTGACCGAATAGCCGGCGTGCTCCAGCGTCAGCCGCAGCACGCGGCGCAGGCTTTCTTTGTCTTCGACGAGAAGAATGTCAGGCATGAATGATGAAGAGTTCAGATTTCAAATTTCAAAATTTGAGATCCAAGAACACGCGTTCATCATTGACTGAGAGATACTAGCTGTCAAGCAGGCGATGTGTGAGGTCCCGGACGGCTCTGGCGCTCAGAACCGTCTCCTCTCGGTTTGATCTATTCGAAAATGAAATGATTCTCAAGCGGCCGGCTTCTCCACTTTCGCTGGCCTACTCTTCACTTCAACCGACAGCGAGATATAGGTTATACCCGGCTCTGTTGTCTTGGCCACATTGACGGCTCGTAGAGGATCTGTCCCTTTGGGAACCAGAAACCCGTTCCGGCTAACTTCCAAATCGGCACGACCAGCCAGATTGCCCGTTTGGCCGCTGGGAACCACCAGATATTGATTTAGGCCTTTTCGAAGACCAACCACCCCCAGTCCCATCGCACTGGCGGTGGCGGCCACTGGAGTTTGTAACCCCTGGAATAGCCAATCCGACTGGGTTTCCTTTGCATGAAGATAGGCGTACAACCCATCCACGCTTTGAAGAGCCGTCCACGCAATCGCGGGAAGCCCAAGGCCGGTGAAGACTGCGGGAGTGGCTGAGCCAACAACTCGGCTCAGGGAGCCCAGGAATTTAAGGGCCTTAAGCAGTCCCGACTCTTGCTTTTGAACATAGAAAGACCATCTCCACTGCCCACTGCCTCCCACAAGAGGAATCTTTTGGGGTGTGCCAAATAGAGTTCCTTTAGCTGTCTCAAACTTTAAGGCATCCAGTTTCGGAAGTTTCTTTCCAACTGAGGTGGATGCGAGCACCCCGATCGATGACCATGCCAGCGCGCTGCCCAGATCTGGAAAAGGCGCCTCGTTTTGTTGTCCAAAATCCAATCTGAATGATCCGCCGATCGCATTTTGCACCAGATTGCTATCGCGCGCAGAGGGCCGCAACGCATTAACCAGGACGGTCACATCGACATCTCCTTTTTCCACCAATTCACTCTCGGCAGGATCCGTGGCGAAGCGAAATCCCTGATCAGTATACACAACCAACTTTGGCTCTCTTTCGCCGATAATGAATGACGGCGTACCTTCTCCATCAGCTTCAAGTGAGGCATCACTCGTGTCTTCGGCAACAGCCGTTACGGCGCTTCCAACTGCGGTGCTTTTGGCGGAGTCCGACATTGTTTCGCCAACCCCCGAAGTCTTAAATCTAAAGTCTGAGCTCTTCTTTGCTGAATCGGTCTGTCTCTTGCCGAACCCCGACGTCTTCTTGGCAAAGCCGGACGACGTTTTCTTTGCTGGCGCAGTGCTGGAATTTAGCCAGTACGAGTACGAAAGCTGATCGATGACCGCGTCGGATTGTGGCTGTTGAAGAACATCTTCGAACGTCCGCTCGAGAAAGTCCGAAGGCATGCCTTGGACTATCAGCGGCATGCCGGCAATAATTGCGCTGGAAGCTAGAAAGTCTCGTCTTTTCATTGAAGCACCTCCTCGAAGCAAGCAGTTTGGGATTCTCACGTATGTAGATAAAAGCCGACTTCCCGGTTTTTGTCTCTCACCTTCATATGCGTGTTTTCGAACTTTTATTACTGAAAGTTTGAAATTCCTGGAAGGGGTCAAACGGCATCTACTATAGGTTCTGAGTTTTCATCTTGAAGGTCGTAGCTTCAACAGGCGATCCAGTAGCATCCTCGATCATCCGCGGACGTCCCTGGCTGTGACTGCACGGTTGAGGCTCCGAACCACGACGCTTGAGGAGTTGGGATCGTAAGTTTGTCCCCAGAAGGCCAACTTTATTACGCTCAGCTACGTCCTTGATGCTCCGGGCGCCGCGGTTCATGCTCTGGGGTTCAAAGTTGATGCTCCGAACACGATGATTGAAGACCTGAGCTTCACCGCTGATGGTCGAAAGCCCGCGTTGGGTGCTCTGAGGTTCAAAACTGAAGCTCGGAAGACCATCTTTGGTACTCCGAGCTTCAAGTTTGATGCTCGGAAGACCACTATTGATGTTCCGGGCATCAAAATCCACGAGCACAACTTCAGCAGATGCAATGGTTAAGCCCAAAAAAGGCCACTTTTCCAGAGAATTTGGCGCACTGGATTACGGATTGGGCGGAGCAGGTGTTTTTGGCTTATTCGCCCTTTGGAACTGCTCGCCTAATTGGTCGGCTAAAGGCTTCAGGCCGGGCGTCGTCTTGGCGGCTTCTTTGACGTAGTTGTAGACCTGAATCGCTTCCTTCATCGCCTCCCCTCCGACTGCCAGCCGGGTGTCGTCTATCTGGGAGGCAACGGAGTCGGCCAACGCGCCGATTTCTGTGAGGGCGTCAAAGAGGGCAACGTCCCTCTGAAAACCACCCATGTCAAAGCTGGCCGGGAAGACTCCCGGATTGGCTACCGCGCCAGTGACGGCATTTTTTACGAACGAAAGCCTGTCTGGTCCGGTCTTGAAGAGGCCCTTGCGCTCGTCGGCCGTTAGATTGACGAGGAATGTGAGTCTGGTGAGTGCAGCCGCAAATGCGTCCTTGATTGTTTGGATGTCGGCGGCTGAGAGTGATGCGTCGATGTTCTGGTAAGGCATATTAGATTTCTCCTTTTCGTGAGCTACTAGCGTTGGTTTGGGTCTTACTGCAAGTGAGCTTGCAACGCGGGAACTTTAGTCGAGATCAAAAGCTATCGTCAAGTCTTTTTTGTCTAAACCTTTGGCGATTGCAGCCGGAGTCGATTTCAAGAAGGCAACCCATCTGATTGGGTGGTTCCGCCGCTTGACCGGCGACGTATGAGGAGCCAAACAACACTTAGGCGGTAGCTACCGCCATGTGGTGGCCTCTGTTTGAAGAGGCGTTGCTTTTAGGAGATTTCTGGTAATCTACGGTAGTTCTCAGCTATTCCACTCAGACTAACCCTTATGGCGGAATCCCAAGACCTCTTACCTTACGGCCCGTTGGTTAATCGCGATCTCTTCTCTAACCATTGGCTGAAGACTCGGCTGCCAATGGAACCCGATTGGAGTGAGTACAAGGAAGCGGCCGGACGGACTCTTGAAAAGCTAGGCGAACTGTGGCGGGTGCAACGCGACCGGGTAATTCAATATGGCGACGAACAAGGCCTGGAAGAAGCGTTCATTCAGCCTGTCCTAAGAGCTCTCGGATGGAAAATCAAGTATCAGCCGCATCTCAAAGGGCGTGATCCAGACTATGCTCTGTTTGTGGATGAATCTTCGTTGGAAGCAGCACTTCAAGAATCTCGCACCGCCCCGGAGTTTTGGAGCTTTGCGACTCTCGTGGCAGATGCAAAGGCATGGCACATACGCCTGGACCGTCCGACAAAGAACCAATCCAAGCGCGAATATCCGCCTGAGCAAATGGAGTGGTATCTAAATAGCAGCAACCTATCCTATGGCCTTCTGACTAATGGGCGAATCTGGAGGTTAATTCCGCGCGAACTTAGATTACAGCAGAGAAGGTTCGAAACTTATCTTGAGTTTAACCTGCCCAGTGTTCTTGATGCCTGGGTTGACTCCCCGAACCTCACCGAACAATCCCACTTAATTGATGAGTTTCTATACTTCTATCTTTTCTTTAGTCCGATTGCGCATCTCGAAGTCGCCGAACGGCGTTCCCTTATGGTTCGGGCCATCGACGGCAGCACTGAGTATCGGATAGGCGTTGGCGACAGGCTAAAAGAGAACGCCTTTGAGGCCTTGCGCCTTTGCATCGAGGGATTCCTCTCTTGGCAACAAAACGGCCTTGATCCCACTCGCGATCTCCAGACTGTACGCGAACAGAGTTTCATATTGTTATATCGACTTCTGTTCATAATGTACGCGGAAGACCGGCAACTACTTCCATACAAGGTCAACCGTACTTATACAAATAATCGTTCACTTGGACGGCTACGCGACGACGTTGCGGCACGTCTCGACAACATAAAATTAAAGCGAGAGCCTAGCTATTCCACCAACGAATCAATGATATGGGCTTATCTGGGGGAGCTGTTCGATCTGGTGGATCGCGGCCATAAGACCTACGGGGTTCCCGCCTATAATGGCGGTTTGTTTGATGGTGAGGCCCATCCCTTCCTGGCAACGAATGAAATCTCTGATTTTTATATGGCGCCGATCATCGATGGAATCGGCCGCGCTTTCGATCCGCTGTATTCGCATCTTGGGCGTTCCCGCGTTGATTATCATGACCTCTCGATTCAGCACCTGGGCTCCATCTACGAGGGACTTCTAGAACTTCAGCCACATCACGCGTCAGAAACGATGGTGGTAATCAGTCGCAGAGTTCAAGGCCGCGACGAAGAAAAAGTTCAACCTCTGAGCAAGGCAATCGAGGCCGGCTTCAACCTAACGGCGATAAAATATCCTCCAGGATCGGTCTATCTCCTGACCGACAAAGGGGAACGTCGCGCAACGGGCAGTTACTACACACCCGATCATATCGTTGCCTACATTGTCGAAAACACATTGGGACCTCTGTGCAGCCGAGTATCAGGACAACTAACTAAGGAGATAGCCGAAAAGGAAGCCTTACTTCAGACGACAACCGGTGACGAGCGTGAGGGGTTGGAAACAGAACTAGCTCAGCTTCGCTCAGACTTTGACGACCGAATCTTAAGATTGCGCGTGCTAGATCCGGCGATGGGTTCCGGGCACTTCTTGCTCCGCGCCTGCCAGTACCTCGCCGAAGAGATTGCCACGAATCCTTATACGCAAGATGACGAAGGTGATCAGCTTCAAGGTGACGAGTCCGCTCTAACATTTTGGAAGCGCAAAGTTGTGGAGCATTGTCTCTATGGCGTTGACATGAACCCGTTGGCGGTTGAACTCGCAAAGCTAGCTCTTTGGCTGGAAACTGTCGCAGCGGATCGCCCCCTAACTTTCCTCGATCACCATTTGCGGCGTGGCAATAGTTTGATCGGTGCGAAAGTTGCAAAGCTTGGTCTTCTTCACAACGAGTTCGGAATGATCAGTCGAGAGTTCACCTCCCAACTTGAAGACCAACTTCACGCCCTGTTGAACCCGCTATTCGCAATTCGAGACGCCACTTCAGACACCACCGAACAGGTAAAAGCGAAGCAAAAGCTTCTGGATGTCTTCGAAAGCGCTCGCGAACCATTTCGGGCGCTTGCCGACCTCTGGACCGCAAATGTAATCGACTCGAAAAGCGGATTGAGCTCAGAGCATTTCCAAGGAGCGATTGCTTTAGTTAGTAACGCGAAAGAGTTCCGCAAAATCCAGAGGGAAAATTGGTTCCAAAGCACGAGGACGATAGCCTCCCGCCCGGAGGTGGAGTGCTTTCATTGGGAACTGGAATTTCCTGAGGTCTTCTTTGCGGAGGTGGGCCGGCGAAGCGCCCCTGGCTTCGAAGCAATCATTGGCAACCCTCCCTACGACGTGCTGTCCGAGAGAGAAACTGGGAGAGATCTTTCGGCCCTACGCGCGTTTGTTGCGAGTGATCATATTTATGAACCGTCCAGGCGCGGGAAGAATAACCTGTACAAACTGTTCGTCTGTCGCGCAATTGATCTTCTTGCTGGAGGGGGACGGTTAGGCTTCATTACTCCGATGGCTATCTTAGGAGACGACCAAGCAGCCAATCTTCGTCGACGTATTGTTGAATCGGGGGCGTTTACAGGCGTAGAAACATTTCCCCAAAAGGATAATCCCGTGAATCGAATCTTTCCAGAAGCAAAGCTCTCCACTGCTGTTTTCACTGTGTTAAAAGACACCTCGCCTCTCATCAAATCTCGGCCTTTTACTGCGCGCGTGCATCCCGGAAGAATAATTGACCCTGCATCTCCAAGCCTGCAACTGACTACACAGAGCATTCCGTTATATGACCCGGAGAATTTCACAATAGTCAGCTGTTCTCAAGATGATTGGGATCTGGCAACGCGAATCATGGCCACAGGTCGAGTAGGGCGTTTGAAGGAATTTGTCGAATTTTTTCAAGGCGAGGTGAATGAAACCAACGAGCGGGCCAAAGGAAATCTCTCAGATGATACTCACGTGGGAAAACTCGTAACGAGAGGCGCTTCCATTTGCCTATATGTGACGAGACAAGCTTCTCAGGGCAACGATTTGTTATTGAAGGTTGATAAGTTCCTTGAAGGAAAGGACCTCGAAACAAAAGCGTTTCATCATCGCTTTCCTCGTGTGGCCGTACAGGAGAGCAGTCCGCAAAATAACTTTCGTCGAATTATCGCAGCCTTTGTTCCCGCCGGAGAGTTCTGCAATCACACCGTTAATTATTGTCCTGCAAATAAGTCGTCAATTGATCTCTTATTCTTACTTGCATTACTCAACACGAAACTCTCTGAGTGGTACTTTCGACTCGGGAGTACAAACGCCCACGTAAGTCACTATCAACTTTACAATCTGCCCTGTCCTAGGTTTTCCTTGACCACGGAACCGAGAGAGATCGCCCTACAAGACGCCGCGATCGACGCGCTGCATCGGGGGGATCTAAATGCGGTTCTTATCGTACTCGAACCATTCTTGACGAAGCATCCTTTCAGCACAGTTGTGCGAAAGGTGATTAGCGAAGCGGCTAAGGAGATTATTGATCTTGAGACTGCGCGTGGTGATATTCCACGATCTGCCCGGTCGGCTCTCGACCCGAAAGCGCAGCCCTACCAAGACCTCCTCGACCGACTGTTTTTTCTGATGGCTGGATTAACAGAGGCGGAATCGTCAGCCATTGAGGATCGCCTTGCGCGTATGCTCTAAGAGTAATGGCGCGGTAAGAGGATTTTGTCGTAGAAATAGACCACGACTATCAGATTAGACGCCCGCCGTTTCGCGAAGCTGAGACTGCGCGGCCAGAACTGCGTGCGCGCGGTTCAGCACGTCGGCGAGGGCATAGGGCTTGCGGATGACGTCGTCGATGCGGGCCCTTGTGTAATCTTCTTCGGCAATCATTTCGGCGTAGCCGGTGGCGATGATCACCGGCAGGTCGGGCCGGAATTCCTTGACCCAGCGCGCTACGTGCAGGCCGCTTAACTCAGGCAGGCCGAGATCGCAAACCATCAGATCGAATTCGACTTTGTCCAAACACTTGAGCGCTTCGGCTCCTGTAGTGGCTTCGGTAACGTCATGGCCCTCGGCACGGAACGCCTCATTCAAGAGCACCCGGACATTTTCTTCATCTTCGACCACCAGCACCCGGGCCGGCTTAGCATTACCCACCGACACCGACGGAACGGTCGCCACCGACGAGCTCGCTTCATACAGCGGCAGGATAATCTCGAAGCGAGTGCCCTTGCCCGGTTCGCTGATCACGTTGATATCACCAGAGTGGTTCTCAATAATTCCGTGCGATGCGGAAAGGCCCAGGCCCGTGCCGCGTTCGCCCTTGGTCGTGTAGAACGGCTCGAAGATTCGCGCGATGATGTCAGGCGACATCCCGGCGCCAGTGTCGGCAATCCAGAAGCGCGCCGTCTTTCCTTCGACCTGCGTTCCCGCTTCGATTGTTCCGCCCTGGGGCATTGCGTCGACCGCATTGAAGATCAGGTTCAGGACCACTTCCCGTAATTCGGATGCATCGCCGAGGGTGAATGCCGGCCCCGGAGCATTGATGACTACTTCAACGGTGCCGATTCTCTCCGCCGCGGCTGCCTGCCACTTCGGCCGGGCAATTTCCACGCTGGAGGTGATGAGTTCGCTCAAATCCACCGGCACTCGATGCCGGGTCGATTCGCGGCGAGAGAAGTCGAGCAGACGCCGCAGCGTCTGGGAACAATCGCCGACTGCCTGCGTGATAACTTCCAGACTCTTCTTGTTGCCTTCCTCAGCGGCGTTGCGCATCAAGAGCAGTTGGGCGCGACCCTGAATCACCGTCAGCGAATTATTAAGATTGTGTGCGACGCCGGCCGCCAGCTCTCCCAAAGCGCGCAGTTTGTCAGAGCGCGCGGCCCGGGCCTGCGCCAGCTTGCGCTCAGTAATGTCGCTCATGAAAACCATGACGCCGGTGATGCTGCCATCACGCCATAGCGGTGACGTGTGCGCGTCCATGCAGCGCACTCTGCCGTCGGTACAAATGGTGCGCACCTCGAACTGCTTCTCTTCACCACCGAGCGTGGATTGCACGGCGGCGTTTGCTTCGGCCTCCGACTCGGCCGCTAAGATCATGTTGAAGTCCTGCCCGAGCAGCACCGATCGCGTGAGTCCACTGTCGACCTCGGCGCGCTGGTTCATCCAGGTAAACTTGCGCTGGGTATCGAGAGTGTAAATCTCGTCAGGGGCGAGATCGGCGAGGCTCGCCAGAAACGCGCGGTTCTTACTTCCCTCCTCTTCCGCCTGACGCAACTCAGAGATGTCGCGCACAATGACGATGCAGCCTGAGGCCGACTCCTGTTGCTGATCTCCGTTTTGCGGGACCACCCGCACGAGCAATGGCCTCTGGGTTTTATTTCCTGCGGGAAGTTCGACTTCGACTTCAGCGCCGCTCGAGATCGCGCGGTCAACCATGCAACCGGTTTCTTCCAAACCCCAGAGCATGTCGCAGCAAAGACGTCCCGCAAGAAATGAACGCGCGGCCTGCTCGAGCGACTCACCGGCGCGATTGATTTTCTTTAGCCGCTTGTCCGGGCCAAAGATATAAACAGCGTCCCGCAAACTATCGATGGTCGCCTCCCACATCCGGTCGGCGGCGAGCAGCGAGTTGCAAAGTCTAATGTGTGCGTCGGTTGAGCTCATTCTTTATAAGTGCGGAATCAGGAAGCGGAACTTCGTAGGACGGTCGTCGGATGCAGGACAGAGTCCTGTCTATCAGGATGCGGAGCAAGCATTATGCCAGCGAGGGCGTCGGTCAAACTGCTGGAAAGCGAGACGAATTATACGGATTAACATCAGCGCAGATGGCCGCAGCCGGAAGGCTCGTTCACCATGACACTTCAAGCTGACGTTCTATTCGTTTTGACTGACAATCTGTCAGTAGGATAAGTAGGGAAAGTGTGTTGCTAATCTGCGGGGCATTAGCGCGACCGTCAGGAAGGGCTCCCTGGTTGCGTTGATGAGCCGTCCCTGAGGGTCGGGCTAGCGACGCGCGCTAGTTGCGGGGTTCAACCTCGCCCCGCGCCTTCGCGCTTTCATAGTCCGAATTGGCGAGCCGCATCGACAACTTGATGGGACGATAATCGAAAGGGGCTGGACCACCCAGGGCGTTTTGAATCGCGGTCACAATGCCGTCCTGGTTCTGGCGAAAGTACACCACATTGCCGCGTTGATTAAGAATCACGAATAGCACCACCCGACCACTCTTCGTTTTCATCTGGCCAACCAGCGAGCTGGCGCCACCATCCGTCCGCACCAGTGTTCCGGTCTTGGCGATTACGCTGCCGCGCTCGAATGGATCGTTGTATCGATCTTCCAAGGTGCCGGGATCGATTCCGGCGACCGGCAGGATGTCTGAAAGTGAAAGCTTGTTCTTCTGCAGTTCATCGCGCAGCGCGCGCAGAACCTTCATCATGGCGCGTGGCGTGAAGCGATTGACACCCAGACCGCTGGTTGAAGCCATCACAATATCGTTAGGGTTAACCTTTAGTTTGGCTACCAAAACCGCGCGGACGTTTTGAGGTCCGCCCAGTGAATCACCGATGCGCTCGGCCATGAAATTGTTCGAGTAGCAGAGCAGAGCCTTCAGCACGTCAACCAGTTTGCTTGATTTATGAGTGAGCAGCGGGAACGCGCCGGGAGGAGCTGCACCGATCTGGACCTCGCCGGTTATGACGACACTCGGAACACTGCGGAGGCTTTCGTTGTCGGCGATTAGGATGCGCTCGTCCAGCCAGGCTCGCGTCGCGCTCGCCGAACGGCGCGCGGCGTCGAAGGTCTCCCGAACCTCTTCTCCTGAATGCCTGGCCGACCAGTCAAAATTCATCGTGAAATTCGGCGCCACGATTAGGTTGCCGTTAACGGTGCGAATTCCCCGCTCATTCAGTTCCCTGGCCAACATCACTGCATGTTCGAAATGAAACGAAGGATCGCGTCCGCTGATAATCAAGTCACCGGTCAGCGTGCCATTGGTCTTGTCGATGGTGCCGGCGGTCCAGATGGAAGTTAGAAACCGATGTTCCGGTCCGTAGGTTTGTAACGCAACGAGGGCCGTCGCCAACTTAACTGACGACGCGGGATTGAATCTCTCGTCGACTGACTGGGCTGCCAGCGTAGCGCCTTCGACTGTCTCCGCCAACACTCCCTGCAAACCATAGATGGGGGTTAAGAAAGCGGGTTGCGCTAATCCATTGTTACCCTGAAGACCAGGTCCAGCGTTGTTCGAAGGGCCTGGTGTCGGCGCCGAACCCCGCTGTTGCGGCGGCGGCTGCGAAGGAGTCTGAGGAGTAGTAATGGAGGGCGCTTGCTGGCCAAATGCAAACGCGGCGCTGACTAGCACCAAAGCGAAAATTCTTATTAACCTAACGAACGAATGCATCATGTTTTGTTATCTGGCCGCGCTCTTGATTCGGCCTAAGCATCATACCATGAAAGGAAGGCGGCGTTTTCCGCCGAGCAGTGGGGCTGGGTTGGTAGGTCCTAATTTCATTTTCTCTGACTGTCTGTCCCGAAGTAAGAACCGAAAGCAGAACGATCCACGAAATATCACTAAACAAATCTCGTGCTCGTTCGTGTGGTTTTGTGGATCGATTCTATCAATCGTTCCAAGCCTCAAATCAGGACGAGCGATTCAACTCTGATTGTAAACTGCCATGGCGTCGACCCGATTGACTGAGCTTGGATGCCCCGCGCCCAACTCGGGATGCTCCTACTAAACGTGCTTCACATCCTGGGTCCTGTATGTCGGCTGTTGACACCTGACACACGATAGCGGCGACTCTTGAGGCAAATGAGTTCCAACTGCCCGCACTTCGCGTCGCGACTTCGTTGACAGCCAAACAATCGCGCACCTAGAATTCAATTCGCTGAAGAAAGTTGTGTCACGCGATCAGGAACCGCTAACAATTGAAAGATTGCACGTCGCGCATGCGGCGCGGCGCAAAGAAATCCTGGCCCGGCTGCGAGAGTTTCACCAGGTGTGGCAAACAGCTTCGGACGCGCGGCTGTGGGAAGAAATGGTCTATTGCATCTTCACCGCGGGAGCATCGGCAAAGATGGGTTTGCGCTCAGTCGAAGCCTTAAGACCATTGTTGGCGAATGGACAACAACCGGCCATGACGCGAGCATTGGTGGCGGCCGGCGCGCATCGCTTCCCCAACGCCCGGCCGGCGTACGTCGTGATCACGCGCGAGTATTTGCAAAGTTCATTCTCAATGCGCTTGCGTGAACGGCTAAATAGTTTTAGCGATCCGTTCGAGCGCCGCGATTGGTTGGCAGCGGAGCCACGAATAAAAGGTCTCGGTTATAAAGAGGCAAGCCACTACTTGCGTAACATAGGCTTCAAAGGTTACAGCATACTGGATAAGCACATAGTGCGGTGCCTGGCGGAACTGGGCGTGATCGATTCACCCAAGCCACCTGCCACCCGCCGACGGTATCTGGAAACCGAAAGCAGAATGCGGCAATTTGCCGGCGACGTTGGGATTGATTTTGATGAACTCGATCTGGTGCTCTGGTCAATAAAGACGGGCGAGATTCTCAAGTAGCAAGCAAATGCAATTCAGATTTTTCACGTTTAGGGCGAGGGTGATCGGACGGACGGTCGCCACCGTCGCATGTCTCTCGCTAGCCGCCGTCGTCCTGGCGCACGCGCCGGATAACGAGAAGGCTCGCAATCGCGCCCAGAAAGCTTTGCGCGCCGGCGACTTTGAGCGCGCCGAAGAACTCTATCGCGAGCTGCTCACCAAAGACGATCACGACAACGAAGCGCGATTGGGTCTCAGCCACGCACTGCTTAAACTGCGCCGCTTACAGGACTCTTTCGATCACGCTGCCAGGGTCGCAGCCCTCGAGCCTTTGTCTGCACGCGCGCATGCTTTGCTCGGATCCGCCGTGCTGGCTTCCGGAGATTTTCGTCTTTCGATCGAGGAGTTTCGCACTTCGCTCGCTTTGGATGAGAATGAAGCAATGGCCATTGCCGGCCTGGCGATGGTCGACTATTACGAGAATCGAACCGCGAGATGCCTCGCAGGATTGCGCCGCGCCGCTGAGATTGACGCGAACGAACCCGATTATGTTTTTAACCTGGGCCAGGCCGCAGCCCGCTCCGAGCGTTACAAAGAAGCAGCCGACGCTTATGAACGATTCCTGGTGATCGCTCCGCGCACCGACGCCGATCGGCGGGCGCGTATTCGCGGGCTGATCGATTTTTTGCGTTACCTCGGACAACAGGGCTCGCTCTACGATCTGCAAGGCGCTGACCGCACGTTCCTGGAGTTTGAAGCGCCTGACTTCCGGCCGATCATTAAAGTGCGCATCAACGGTTCGAAAGAGTATATGCGCTTCGTCCTGGACACTGGCTCTGGAATGTCAGTGTTGTCTGAGGACACTGCGCGCAAGCTGGGAATCAAGCCGGTAGCCCGTGGAGGTCTGGCGCGCGCCGTGGGCGGTGGCGGCCGTTTTGAGATCGTGTACGGCTACCTTAACTCGATCGACATCGGTGAAATCCGCGTCACGAATGTGCCGGTTTACATTCGACATTTTTTTGATGAGCACAATCCGGTGGACGGCTATCTGGGCATCGCTGCGTTGGGGCGTCTGCTGACTACAGTCGACTATGGCGCGCGACGCATGACGCTCGTTCGACAACGCAACAACGAGTCTGAGCCGGCTCGAGTAGCTACCGGTCAGGGAAAACCCGTCAGTGCCGAAGCCGTAGAAGTTCAGCCGGGAATAAACGTCCCGGTTCGTACTACGGCCAGCGGTTTCCTGAGTGGCGAAATATTCATCGACGGCATCAACAAGCCGCTTAACTTCATTATTGATACCGGCGCCACCGTGACGGTCATGTCTGAAAAGCTGGCCGCGATCGAACAGGCGCAGGCTTTTATCAAGCCGGGAAGAATGCGTGTCTTCGGCGCCGCCGGTGTGGCCGAAGAAGTGAAGATGGCTTCGCTGCCCAGGGTAGTCGTCGGCACCTACTCTCGTGAGAAGGTTGACGCGGCGGTACTAGATCTCGAACCCGTTAATGAAACCGCCGGTTTTTTGCAGAGCGGAATTCTCGGCGGCAACTTCCTTCGCTTCTACCGCGTCGTTTTCGATTTTTATAAAGGTGTCGTGAGACTCGAGCCTATCGACAATCAACCGCCGCCAACGGGAAAACCTTTACCGGAAGGCACGAGGTAAAGAAGGCGACCAATCATGAAGCCCAGCACTTATTTGGAGACATCGGTAATCGGCGCGTACCTCGATAATGGCGAGCCGTTCCGGCGCGATCTCACCATTCGCTGGTGGGAGCATGAGCTGTCGGAGTACCGTGCAGTTATCTCGCCGCTGGTAACGCGTGAACTGGAACGAGTCTCTGAGCCGCATCGTTCCGCATACCTGAAACTGATCAAGGATTTGGAACAGGTCGAACTCAGCGAGGAGGCGGCCATTCTCGCGGAGGGTTATGTCTCACGCGGAATTTTTCATCGCAAGTTCATCGCCGACGCGCTACATGTCGCGGTTGCTTCATTCCATAAAATCGATTATCTAGTTACATGGAACTTCGGACATTTGGCGAACGTTCGCCGGCAAGCTCGCATTCGTTTGTTCAATACCGCCGCCGGCTTTTTTGTTCCCATGATCGTAACTCCGGAGTTTTTGGTTTCCGAAGGAACTGAGATTTCAGACTTCAAATCTTAAAGTGAGATCGGCGGTTAAGATTTGAATTTTCACATCTGAGATCGTAAGTTCTGTTTGAAGGGTCGCCACAGCATTCTTTGATTGGCCACGCCCGGCAGCCGGAAAGAGAGACTGGAATCGTAGATCAGAAATCCAAAATTAAGAGCCACGACATGTATCGCAGGCCGAAGTTCCTGACCGTGCTCCATCAGATTCGCGAGGCCATGTCGCGCGAAGCGGACTATGACGTTGATCTGTTCGCCGAGATGGTTCGTTCCGGCACGCGTCCCGAATACGGCCCTGAACGAAACATTCGCGGGTTCCGCAAACGCGCACCCCGCAACGACGAAATCAGCATTGCCACGCCGTCGTTGGTTACCGCGCCACGTAGCAAAGAGCGGAAGCGCGCGGCGCGATAGGAGATTGCTGAATTTCGAATTTCAAATTTGAGACCTCAAATTAATTCAAAATAATTAATGATGGACGCCACTTTCGAAACCATCGGTCTGGAAGTTCCCAGCGAGAAGGCCATTAACTTTCTCGCTGAACGCGCTGAACACCAGGGCGAGCCCACTCAGCTCCTGCGACGCGGCGCCGTCCTGCATGGACGTTGTTGGAAGCTTGGCGAAGGTTTGGAAGTCTGGACGGTGCTGTACGAATCGGAAACCGGCGACGTTTTTTATGCGAATTGCCGGCCCGGCTTTCGGGCCCGCTACATGCAGCGTATCGCGCCGTGGGCGCTGACCGAATACGACGAAGAAGGCGAAGCGGTCGTTCACGGTTATTGCGACGGCACTGATACCGAAGTCCTCTTTGAGTTACAGAATCTTACCGAGGTTGGGGCTTCCGGATTTCGCGCGCCGGCTTTGCATGTCGGGTTGTGTGGGTTGGCTTATCGGGCGCGCATTTGTTCGCGCGAGATGAACTCTCGTTGGCTGCCTCTGGAAAAGGCGTCACCTTCGCGCGCCGCGCACGAAAACGATTGGATCCTGCGCGGGCAAGTGATTGCCTTCAAGCCTTTACGCAACCCGCTTTCGGGCAGCGAGCTTTATTGGATCTATCTGGATCTAAGCGGGCTGAAGCTGGAGGTGCTCGTTAACACGCGGGCGCTGAGCGGAGGCGAGCTGGCCGTGGGTGCGACCCTCTCCGCCGAAGTCTGGCTCCAGGGCCACGTCTTTGATGACCAGGCCCTGCGGCTTCGTTATGAAGGTGTGGATCCGGCCGGCTCGGTAGAAAGTTTCTGGTCGCGCTTTTCGCGCGCTAACTAAGTTTCGATTTACTTGCCGTTGTTTCGAGATCAGCGTCGCTTGATTCCGCGTGCTTAATCGTCTCCGGGTTTTACTGAATGAAGCGACTCATCATCATCATCCTCATTGTGCTGGTTGTTCTCGGGGCCGGCCTCTATGCCCTGGATCAGTATTGGATTCATCGCTACGATGCGTTGATTGCGCACGAGGCCGCGCTGCATCATATCGACCCGAATCTGGTCTGGAGTATCGTGTACGAAGAGACCTACTTCAGTCCCTGGAAGAAAGGTCGCAATGGTGAGATTGGACTGATGCAAGTGACGCCCGTAGTGGCCCGCGAATGGGCGGCCGAGAGCGGAGTGGCGCCGATGGAACAACGTACTTCCCTGGACACCGAAACACTCCTGCGCAATCCCGAACGCAACCTTCAAATCGGATGCTGGTATTTGGAAAAGGCCGATCAGGATTATCGTAACAGCCCCGGCCGCGAGGCACGCATTCTTGCGGCTTACAATGCCGGACCCAGTCGCGCCGCTGAGTGGAGCCGCGTTGCCGCCGGCGCGCCGCCGCTGACCGAGCCGGAGTTCATCGCTCGCATCGACATTACTTCGACGCGCGCCTATGTCACATCAATTCTCGATCGTTATCGACGAGTAAGGTCCGGGACTTCTTCACGTTGAAGGCGTGAAATCTAAAATAGCTAGGGCAAAGCAGTACTTGGGGTGCGTTCACGCTCGTTAATTCCCGGTTGTCTTAACTCGGGGCGTTGCCCCAGCTTCAACATTCCGCGCCGTTGGCGCTTGTCTCTGGCTGCTAAATCGCGATGCCCGTCATTTACTCAGCGCGCTGGGTCCTGCCAATCGATTCTCCCGTGATTGAAAACGGCGCCGTCGCCGTCGAGGGATCCAACATCCTCGCCATCGGACGACGGACCGAGATCGTTTCCCGCTTTCCCGATTCCGACGTGCAAGATTTTGACGAGGCGGCAATCCTGCCGGGACTGGTCAACGCGCATTCGCACCTGGAACTGACGGTGATGCGAGGCTTCCTTGAACGCGAAGAAAACGATTTCTTCGCCTGGCTACGGAAACTCACCCTCGCACGTTTGGTAATGACGGCGGACGACTTGCTGGTGTCAGCAACCTGCGGTGCGATCGAAGCAGCTCGCGCCGGTGTAACGTGCCTTGGCGACGCCAGCTCAGCGGCCCAGCCGGGAATGCAGGCCCTGCAAGCAGTTGGATTGCGGGGCATCGTCTATCAGGAATCGTTCGGTCCCGATCCGCGATTTGCGGACGAGAATGTCGCGAAACTGCGAGACCAGCTATCGGAGTTGCGCACCCTTGAAAATCAACTGGTTCGGGTTGGCGTTTCGCCGCACGCACCTTACACAGTTAGCGGCCGCCAGTTGGAATTGATTTCGCGATTAGCGTTGGATGAAGACATCCCGCTGATGATGCATGCTGCCGAATCGCAGGCGGAAAAGTTATTCATGCTGGAAGGTCTCGGACCATTCGCCGAAGGCTTAAGCGCACGCGGCATAGATTGGCAGGCCCCAGGAATCTCGACGATTCAATACCTGCACCGGCACGGCATACTCGAAACCAGGCCGTTGTTTGCGCATTGCATCAATGTCGATGACGCTGATCTTGAACTAATCAGGCAAAGCGATAGCGGCGTCGCTCATTGTCCCAGGTCAAACGCCAAACTCGGTCACGGCCGCGCGCCTTTCGCCGGCTTTATGGCCCATGGAATCCACGTTGGGCTCGGCAGTGACTCCGTCGCCAGTAATAACACCTGCGACATTTTGGAAGAAGCCCGGTCTGCGACGCTGCTTGCGCGTCTCCCCCCTTTCGGGGACGTGTTTAGAGAAGCGCTACTGCCCGCCCCTGATTTGGTGACCGCCGAACAAGCCCTTTTCGCCGCCACACTCGGTGGCGCGCGCGCGCTAGGGCGTGACGATCAAATTGGAGCTCTCGCGCCCGGGATGCAGGCCGACATCGCCGTCGTTAGTCTCGACGGCATGCACCAACAACCCATCCGAGATCCTTTCGCCGCGCTGGTCTTTGCCTCCTCGGGCCGGGATGTCCTGCTGACTGTCGTCGCGGGAAAGGAAATCTATCGTAGAGGTCGCATGAGCAGTGTCGATGAAAGCACGTTCGTTGAGCGTTTGGCGGAATTGCGAATCAAGATAGATTCAATCTCCTAGCATTCAGGATTAGCAAGCGTGAATGCCGTCCTGGTACGAAGCCGCCAGATTCGGAGTGCGCCAACACTCGTCTTTGCTCTTGCCGAATCGCGTCGCCTGTTTATATTATTACCACCCATGACGAAATCATCACGACTCCTCTTCGCTGTGATCGTCGCCGCTTTGCTCTTGCTCGGTCTGACTGTGACCGCCTCGGCCCAGCGAAATCCCACCATGGCGTCACAAACAACCGACGAGTTAAAGGACAGGCTCTACGCGCAATTCACCGAGTATAAGAAGAGTTTGAATCCGGAAGAGCGCCGGCTGGCCTATCCGGCAGCCAAGGATTATCTGCGAAAGTTTGGCGGAGACGATGACGTCTATGCGAAAGACGTCCAAAAATTCGTCACTGAGTACGAACGCGCGTTCAATAACGGTGACGTTTTCACTGCTTACACTGCCAGGAATTACCTGAAGGCCTTTGAACTCGGACGTCCGCATTTGAAAGTCGATGCGGACGACTTCTTTGTTCTCGCCACGCTGACCGAGGCCGGTTACGAAAACGCGTTGGCAGGTGATGCGAGCCTTAACGATGAGTCGACCGGTTATGCGCGAAGAGCGATCAAGCTTTTAGAGGCCGGCAAACTTACCAAGGCTGATCCGTTTAAGAGCATGGACGTCGCCCGGGGCTTCCTTAACTTTGCGCTCGGGTGGTTCATCAAAGACCAGTTGCCCATCGAAGCAGCGGCTGCGTTTCTGAAGGCGGCCCAATCAGACAGCCCTTATCATAGCGATCCTTCTGTCTACCATCGGATGGGCGTGGCGATTATCAAAGGTGAGTTCGCGCAACTTTCTAATGAGTATAATGAGAAGTACGGCGCGAAACCGCCATCACCTGAACAGAAAGCAATGTTGGACCGGCTTACTCATCTGGTTGAGCGCGCCATTGATGGCTACGCGCGCGCTGTTGCGTTGAGCGCCAAACCCGAGCAACAAGTGGCCCGCACGAAAATACTGGCGCAGTTGACCGCGCTCTACAAGAATTTTCATAACAATTCAGATGAGGGGCTTAACGAACTGATCGCAACTGTCTTATCCAAGCCGTTGCCTTAAAATCAAAGCTCTCTTCATCAAAAATAAAACGGGCAGGAACTTAATCCTGCCCGTCGTTTCGTTTACGGTCTAGCGAGATACCCACCCGCTTACTGCTCACTGCTTACTGCTTACCTTTTTTTCGGTCCCGGCACGCGGGACCCGCTTGGGCCTTATCAACCTTCTATCGTAGACATCGAGGTTACGGCTTTCTTTTCGTAAGCAGCGATGACCGCGAGGTTTCCTTTCTCAACCACGCTGAGTGAAGCGTCGGTGAAATTTGGATTGGCCTTGTACCAGTCGAAGCTGGCAAAGTACTTTTGCGTCCACGGATCCTTGAAAACCTTTCCATGCCGAGCGTAGATTTCCTGGCTCATCTTGCGCACGTCCTCGAGGAACAAACCCTGAAGCAGGGCCCGCGTGATTGGTTTGTTGCTGATCGAATCGTGCAGCTTATTTTCGTACTTCACGATCGTTTCGATATTAGTTTTGTCGCTGCCCGAAATTTCTTCGTCTTTGAAATCCTCTTTCGGGTCGTACCACGGCTGGCCGCCAAAGTATTGCTGGATCCAAAGCGTCTTAAAGATGCGACCATGGCGAGCATAGATTTCGTTCCGCAGTAGACGCAGCTCGTGCAGGCTCAAACCCCGCAACATCTGATCGGAGATTAATTTGTTTTCGAATAATTCCATATCGCCAGGGGAGAGGGCCACATGGCGCTGTTGCTTCTGGATCGTATCGATCAGTTGCAGGTTCTTACGTTCAACGACGCTCAAACCTTTCGGATCGTATTCGGAGGCGGCGCGGTACCAATAGCGCTCGTCAAAGTACTGTTGCAGCCATACGGTATCATCAAACCGCTTGCCGTGAATCGCTTCAATCTCAGCGGCCAGCACGGTCCATTCAGCGTTGGTATGTGTGCCGAGCTTCTTTCGCGTTAGCGTCCGAGCGCGATAGAAACGCATGTCGCCCGGCTGGACCGTTTCATGTTTTTGCGCTTCCGCGTCGCGGATCACGTCGAGGTTTTTACGCTCAGTATTGTTGAGTGCGGAATTCTGAAAGTTAGGATTGGCCTTGAACCAGCTACGCGATTCCAGATAGCGCTTGATGTCGAAATCCTTAAAAACTCGGCCGTGTTTGCCAAAGACAATGCCGCGCACCAACTTCAAATCATCCAGCGTTAGCGCCGAAAGACTGGCCGGCGTCACGCTGCGGCCGGCGAAGTCGACCGTCTCCCACGTCTTTACCCCAGCGTACTCATCCTGCGCATGAGCGACGGAAACAGCCGACAGCATTACGAGCAAGAGCAGCGGTAGAGATAGACGGGAGAGACTAAAGAGGGATCTCATAAATTGCCTTTCTAAATGAAGTGCGTACTGGTTCAGCGTACCCTTACCGCTCTTATTAGCACCGTCGCTTTAGCGCGGTTAATTTTGTAGCCATTACCATCGAAAACCATTTTTTGCATGCAACCACTCATCACCCGGCTAAAGCCGCGGTGCTAATGAGAACACTGTCAGAATTTCAAACGGCACCATTACCATGTAGCGCAAGCCGTCCGCTTGCATCCGCAAGTTAACAACCTGCGGTACTTCTATCCGAAAATGTCACGGACTTTGTCGACGAGTTTCTTGTCTTCCAAATCCGGAGTCTCGATCTTGGCCAACTGCTCCAGAAGCTTGCGCTGTTCGCGGGTCAGCATCGTCGGTGTGACCACGGAGACGGAAACAAACAGATCACCGCGGCCGCGGCCACCCAGCACCGGCATCCCTTGCCCGCGCACACGGAAAACGGTGCCCGTCTGGGTCCCGGCTGGAATTTTGAGCGACTGATCGCCGTTGAGCGTCTGCACACCAACCTCAGATCCCAGCGCGGCCTGCGCAAATGTGACCGGCACTGAAGCGTACAGATTATTTCCCTGACGCTCGAACTGATCGTGCTCGGCTACATGAATGACGACATAGAGATCTCCCGATGGACCACCGTACGCCCCAGACTCGCCTTCACGTTGCAATCTTAGTCTCGATCCGGTTTCGACTCCGGCAGGAATCTTGACCTCGATCGATTTTTCCTGCTCGACGCGGCCCGCGCCGCGACAAGTTTCGCACGGCGAGCTAATCACCTGCCCAGCGCCGCGACATGAGCCACAAGTGCGCGAGACGGAAAAGAAACCCTGTTGGAAACGCACCTGGCCCGCACCTTCGCAGGTGCGGCAAACTTCGGGCTGGGTGCCTTCCTTGGCGCCAGAGCCTTTGCAGGTGTCGCAAGTTTCCAGTTTGGGAATTCGCAGTTGGGCGGTCATCCCCGCGGCGGCTTGCTCGAGAGTTATTTCCAGATCGTATCGCAGGTCGGCGCCGCGTTGCGCAGTGGAACGTCGCGCGCCGGCCCGGCCGCCGCCAAACACGTCACCAAACCCAAACAAATCACCGAGGATGTCTTCTATGTTGCCAAAGCCGGGCGCGCCCCAGGCAGCGCTGGCGGCGCTGGAAACTCCCGCGTGTCCGAAACGATCGTAGCGCTGTCGTTGTTCCGCATCCGACAGCACGGCGTAAGCTTCTGCCGCCTCTTTGAACTTCTCTTCCGACTCAGCGTCTCCCTGATTTTTATCGGGATGATATTGGTGAGCGAGACGCCGGTAGGCGCTCTTCAAATCCGCTTCGGTCGAAGTGCGAACCACACCCAGAACCTCGTAATAGTCGCGTTTATTAATTGCCATATCCTGATATCAATAGTGAGCGGCCAGCACCTGGACCGTTTACACGGGCAAGCTGCTGACCGCCTGGTAATTGTAACCCAACCTGTTGGTTTGCGTGCAAGCTGATCAGTCTGCGTTGGTTCAGTTCAAAGTTCAAGCTGTAGTTTGTTGGTTTCAGACGCAAGCTAAGGCTTGAACTCTAAACGAACCACTGCCAGTTCCGTTCCCTGCGACCGACATTCGCTTAATCATTTTTCTCGTCGGGCTCATCGGGTTGCTTCATCATGGCGTTGGTAAGTTGCCGGGCCAACCGATCGACGGTGTCCAGCGCCATGCGGATTGCGCCTACCTCTTCAGCGCCGATCGCAGCTTCGCCTTCACTCAAAATTACTTGACCGTTTTCCTGGGCCTCTTTTGAAAGCAAGCCGCCAAACTCCAAAAACGCCCGCTGCGTGTTCTTAATCAGGCTGGTGAGCTTGTTATTAAGAGCTACTTTGTCGCGCAGCGCGCGATCGCTTTCGGCTGAACTTTCAGCTTCGTTGATAATCCGCTCAATTTCGTCGTGCGACAGCCCGGAGGTAGGCGTGATGCGCATCTGTTGTTCACGGCCGGTCGCCTTGTCGGTAGCTGAAACCGAAACGATGCCATTCGCATCGACCTCAAAAGTAACTTCGATTTGCGGTACGCCGCGCGGCGCCGCGGGAATCCCGACCAACTCAAATTTTCCCAAAGAACGATTGCCGGTAGAGACCTCGCGCTCGCCCTGAAGAATATGAATCTCGACTGACGATTGATTGTCGACGACAGTGGTAAAAGTAAGACTGTTGCGCAACGGGATGGTCGAGTTGCGTTCAATGATCCTGGTAAACAGGCCACCGCGAGTTTCGAGTCCCAGACTCAAAGGCAGCACGTCTAGCAGCACGATGTCTTTAACGTCCCCGGTTAAGACGCCGCCCTGAATGGCCGCTCCCATAGCGACAACTTCGTCCGGATTGATCTCCGCGGAAGCCTTCTTCCCAAAGATGCTCGCGACCGCGCGTTCGACTATCGGCGAGCGCGTCTGTCCTCCCACCAGGATTACTTTGCTGATTTCCGAAGCTTGCAGTTTGGCATCAACCAGAGCCCGTTCGCACGGTTCAACTGTCTCCTGGACCAAATCATTTACCAGCTCTTCAAACTTCTCGCGCGTGAGAACTTTGTTCAGATGCTTCGGGCCTGAGGCATCGGCCGCGATAAACGGCAAATTGAAACTGGTCTCGGTCGTCGAAGAGAGTTCGCACTTGGCTCGTTCGGCAGCTTCCTTCAGACGCTGTAACGCCAGCCTGTCCTTACGCAGATCAATGCCGGTGTCCTGATGAAACTGATCGGCCATCCAATTCATGATCCGCTCGTCGAAATCCTCGCCGCCCAGATAGGTGTTGCCGGAAGTGGACAACACTTCGAAGACGCCGTTGCTCATTTCCAGGATGGAAATATCAAACGTGCCGCCACCCAGATCGTAAACAGCGATTTTTTCCGACTCAGTTTTACCCAGACCGTAGGCCAGCGCGGCCGCGGTCGGCTCATTGATAATCCGCTCTACTTTCAAGCCTGCGATTTTGCCGGCGTCTTTTGTCGCCTGGCGTTGGGAGTCGTCGAAATAGGCGGGGACGGTAATAATCGCATCAGCTACCGCCTCGCCGAGGAAATCTTCGGCGGCTGCCTTCAAACGCTGCAATAGAATTCCCGATAGCTCTGGAGGGCTGTAGACCCGGCCCTGCACCCTTATGCGGGCGTCGCCGTTTTGCGAGTCCACAATTTCAAATGGCGCGGTCTCGCGCATTCGACCTGCTTCGTGAGAGTCATACTTGCGACCGATCAAGCGCTTCACGGCATAAACTGTGTTCGAGGCGTTAGTGACCGCCTGGCGCTTGGCTATCTGGCCAACCAGGCGCTCGCCTTTATCGGTGAATCCCACCACGCTGGGCGTGGTTCGGCCGCCCTCCTTATTGGGCACAATCTGGACCGTACCGCCTTCAAGCACCGCGACGCAGCAGTTCGTCGTTCCTAAATCAATCCCGATAATTTTCCCCATGCTATTTTTTTGAGACGAAGGCTATTCGTCATCTCTGCGGGCCGCAACCTTCACCATGGCCGGCCGGAGCAAACGATCACCGATGCGGTATCCGCGGGCGAGTTCTTCGGTCACTGTGTCGGGTTCGTAATTGTCCGAGGGCTCAGTGACAACGGCCTCATGGATATGAGGGTCAAAACGTTCGCCAACCGAGGCAATTGGCTGAATGCCGAGCGACTCAAGCAGGTCGTTGAGTTGCTTACTAATTAATTCGACGCCTTGCAGAAAATGGCGAAACTCCCGGGATTCGTTTGACTGAACTGTTTTCTCGGCGTCGAGCGCGCGAGCCAGGTTGTCGACCACGGGAAGCAACTTGCGCGCGACATCCGCAACGACCCGCAGGTGGGCTTCGCCGCGCTCGCGTTCGATTCGCTTGCGATAGTTTTCAAAGTCAGCCTGCCTGCGGGCGAGGGCTTCTTTTGTTTCATCCAGGGCTGCCTGGAGGCGTTTCAACTCCGCGCGCGAAGCAACGAGTTCCGCAAGAGCGGGGCCTCCGAAACCAGTGTCGTTGGCTTTGGGGTCGGACGAATCTGGCTCCACAGCGGCAGCCGAAGGTTCAGCGCGCTCCCGCGGTTCTGCATCGTCTTCAGAGGCGGTCGAGTCGTCTCCATCGAAGAAGTTAATGGGAATGCTATTCGGTTGATTTTGCTTTCGATCTGATGCCATTGAGATCCGAATCTATTTTCCGGGGATTGCTATCCGTTATTGAGATGTTTCATTCAAAAGGGTGCGTTCGATGACACGCGCAAGGTAGTTTACCACAGCCATCATGCGGCCGTACTCGATCCTCATCGGCCCCACAACTCCCAGCGTCCCCGAGACATCGCCGCCGACCCGGTATGAGGTAGTGATTACCGAGCAACGTTTCATGGAGGAAGCAACATTCTCTCTTCCGATCACAACTCTGACGCCCGCCGAATTGCTGGCGACACATTCATTCAGAATTTTCACCAGTCGGGACTTGGCTTCGAAAGTCCGAAACAACTCACGAATCCCTTCAGCGCTGGTAAATTCGGGTTTGGTGAGAATGTTCGAGGCCCCGTCCAGATAAACTTCACCGTTGGTGTCATCTTCGCCCTGGAGGCTCCGCTCGCATAAGAGCATGGCATTGCGGAGCAGCTTGTCGTAGAGCGCTTTCTCTTCCTTGACCAGGGCGACAATCTCATCGCGAATCGTCTGCAGGCTCTTGCCGCCAAACTCAGCGTTCAAATAACGCGCCGTCCGATCCAGCTCGTCCTGAGTGAAGTCTTCGTCGACACTGATCACTTTATCGTGGACTATGTTCGAGGTTGAAACCAGCACCACCAAAATCCGGCTATCGGGAAGGCGGACAAAGCGTATGTGCTTCAAACGATTCTCAGCCAGCGAGGGCCAGACAACAATTCCCACATTTTCTGAAAGCTGGGAAAGCACGTGAGACGCCTTCTCCATCAAACGGTCGGGCCGCGCCGTGCCTTCATGCCCGCGGTCGATCCCTTCAATCATTCTCAAATCATTGCGAGACAGACGGGTCGAGTCCAACATGTGATCGACGTAATAGCGGTAGCCTTTGTCTGTGGGAATTCGTCCGGCAGAAGTGTGCGGCTGCTCGAGCAAGCCATGATCTTCCAGTTCGCACATGACGCTGCGAATCGTGGCTGAGCTCCAGCCCGTGGCATGAGCGAACCTGTGCGAAACAGTATGCGATCCAATGGCCTCGCCTGAAACCAAGTGCTCTTCGATGACGGCCGAAAGCACGGCAGCCCGACGCGAGTCAGGAGTTGGTCGTCCCGGTTTGTTCGAACTAGTGCGAGCCATTCGATCGGTCTATATCTTCGCCTGGATACTTTTCTGGTGCCGGGGGCCAGTATAACGAAATAACCGAAGGTCTCGCAAACCATTGTTTCTAAAGCGATCTTCCGGCCCGCCGCAACGCTCGCCAAAGTTGGCTCATTGGCCGCCGTTGAGGGTTAAATGGCTGTAACTGCTAAGCTTAATGAGAGCCTAACAATTGTCGCTGTGGGCCTGATGCCTTGCCCGAGCCAAATTCAGCGGGTTTCGCCAGGTTCACGCGTCTCGTTTGACGCACCGCGAACCTCGACCCTAAGATGGGGCGAGCTTTAGGTTAGCGAAAATGCCGCAATCCGATCTTCATCTTAAAAGAGTCTTCTGCGATGCATTCCGTCAACTCGATCGCGGTGGTAAGCGCCTTCAACCCGACGTGGCCGGAATCGAAGTGCGCTTTTATCCTTACGCCGGCTTACACCACACCATTCGCGTGCGGGCCGGTCGAGTCTACGTAAGACTCTCTGATCTTTTCCAAGCCGCGCCGCCTGAGGTTATCCGGGCGCTGGCATTTCTGTTGGTAGCGCGTTTGCTTTCGCGCAAGGCGCCGCGCGACCAGGAGCGCATCTATCGCGCGTATGCTTTCAGTCCCCCACTTTTGCGGGCCTCCGACATCGCCCGGCGAGAGCGCGGGCGGAAAGTAATCTCGTCATCCAGTGGCCAGGTTTACGATCTCGAACGGCTCTTCGCCAAGCTCAATCGACGCTATTTTGACGGCGCGATCCAAAAACCGGTATTGACCTGGTCGAAGCGGCGAGCCCGCAGCATCCTGGGTCATCATGACGCGGCGCATGAGACGATTACGATTAGCAAGATTTTGGATGCGCGCGAGGTTCCCGAGTGGTTCGTCGAGTACATCCTCTTCCACGAGATGCTGCACATCAAACATCCTGCCCGAATAGTTAACGGCCGCCGCTATTACCACACGACCGCGTTTCGAACCGAAGAGCGAAGCTTTCCGCGATACCAGCACGCGCAGGAATGGCTGGATCACGTCGTTAGAAAACGACAGGAGTTGCGGGCCCGTGCCGCCTAGTGGCACAGACTTCAGTCTGTGATAACCCACAGTCCCAGTAAGAATCACGGACTGACCTCGGTGCGCAAATTATTCTGGAACTCCGCGTCCCGTTCCACGTTAATTCATTCAGGTAGGTGGGCTCCTCCTGAGAGCGAGCAAGCAGCGCCGGATGTCATCCTGAGGATGCGTTCAAAGCGAGCTTGCTCGCTCTGTTTTTGTTTCATGCGGGCTCCCTTGCTTGTATAATCCCTCAGGTGAAACCGTTACGGTTCGTTGGTTCGAGTCTTGATGATCTTCGCAATTTCCCAGCCGAGGCTCGGAGGCAGGCCGGATTTGAGCTTTACGCGCTCCAGCGAGGACTGCAACCGTCCGACTCGAAGCCTATGAATGTTATTGGAGTCGGAGTAAGAGAGATTCGAGTTCATGTCTTGGGCGAGTGGCGAGTTTTGTACGTTGCCAAGTTTGCGGACGCAGTTTATGTTCTGCACTCCTTTCAGAAGAAGTCTCAGAAGACGAGGCGTGAAGACATCGAGATTGCCAGGCAACGGTACCGGCAGATTGGAGATAAGTAATGAGTTCAACAATCGTGGAATCGAGCGGAAATGTCTTCGCTGATCTTGGACTTGATCCAGCAGAGGCGGTGATTCTGCAGATGCGAGCAAAGCTAATGAGTGACTTGCGCGACTATATCCAATCAAGCGGCCTGACCCAGCCAGCAGCGGGGAAGAGACTGAAGATTGCAAGATCGAGAGTGTCCGACCTGATGAGCGGCAGGTGGGAGGAGTTTAGCCTGGAAATGCTGATCACGTTGGCGGCTCGGGTTGGATGCAAAGTAACTCTGGAGCTCGCTGCGTGACGGTATGACCAAGTCGCTCATAGACATCTACAGTGACGTGCTTCGGTTCCTTATCGCGCTTAAGCAATCAGTAGGCATTCTTAACAACCGGATTCACGACAAACTAGCCTTGATTGCGATGGAGAAGTTACGTGGACTTCACCCTGAGATAACGTTTGAATACCATGGTGCAGGGGCAGGCGGCATTGATATCTTAGGCTTTGCGATAGACCGCACCAAGAAGATCATTGCGGAAGTTAAGACAACTCACACGTCTGAGACTGTTGGGTTACGCGGACCGCAGAAGCGCGCAATCGAGCACGATTTGAAGCGGCTCACCGATGAGCCGGGGGACGTCAAGCGATACCTTATTGTCATCTCAGGGCAGACAAAGAACGCGGTAGAAAGGCAGATCAAACCTGCCGAGAGATTTCCAGACGTGACCGTGATTGATGCCATCGGGCTGGTTGAGTTAGTGCGACCCGACGAGACCGACGAGAACGAGTGACTTCAACTCTATTGTGAGCAACACGGAACTACCACGCGTCAATTCTGCCGCTGGACAAGGCCGCACCCCTCCCGCTAGACTACGTCGTTTGCAACCGTGCCGTGATTCCTGTCTATCGCCGCACGACTGAAAACCAAATAGAAAGATTCTTAGACGTGTAATGGCAATTCCAGCAACCCAAATCAGACGTGGCATGGTTATTCTTTTCGAAGGCCAGCTTTGCAAAGTAGTTGACTTTCGACATCATACGCCGGGCAACCTGCGCGCTATGGTGCAGACCAAGCTGCGCAATATTCGCACTGGCTCCTCTTTCGATCATCGTTTTCGCTCCGCGGATACGGTGGACAAAGCCGCCCTTGAGCAGCACGACATGGAATATCTCTATTCGGACGGCTCGCATCATCACTTCATGAACACCGAATCCTATGAACAGGTCGCTTTGAGCGGTGAAGACCTCGGCGACGCCGCGCAGTGGCTGGCGCCCGGTCTGAAGATACAAGTAGAGTTTTATGAAGGCTTGCCCATCGGCATTGAATTGCCGCCCTCGATGGAACTCACGGTTACGCAAACTGAGCCAACGATGAAGGGCGCGACAGTTTCCAACGTCAATAAACCAGCGATCCTGGAAAACGGCGTGACCATACTGGTGCCGCCTTTCATCAACCAGGGTGATCGGCTCCGCGTCGATCCCAGCGAAGGACGTTATATCGAGCGAGCGAAATGAAGTGCACAGACTTCAGTCTGTGTACGCGCAGAGTAACCCCGAATTAAGCGGTGTTTAGAGTACCAACTTCAGTTGGGTTCTTTCTCACTTAACAAAAGCCCGACTGAAGTCGGTACTCTGTACAACGCTCAGCAAAGTAGGACACTACTTTTCCGTACCAACCATCACAGACTGAAGTCTGTGCCACTTATGTACTTGCTTTACAGCCTGCTTTTGACGGTTGGCTTCCTCGTGATGCTGCCGTGGTTTGCCGTCGACGCCTTCCGCACTCGCAAATACATCACCGGCCTTGGTCAACGCCTTGGCAATCTACCCCCGATAGCTTTGGACGATCGGCCGCTGATCTGGTTGCATTGTGTTTCCGTCGGCGAGACTGAGGCGGCCCGTCCTTTGGTTCGCGCGCTGCTTGAAAGGTTTCCTTCCTGCCGCCTGGTAATTTCCACGACGACCGTGACCGGCCAGCGAATCGCGCGTGATGCTTTCGGACGCGACGCTGCCGCCATCTTCTACTTTCCAATTGACTGGGCCTGGACCATCCGACGAGTACTGCGCAGGTTGCAACCCACGGCCGTGCTGATCATGGAAACCGAGCTGTGGCCGCATCTGCTCCGCGAATGTCGCCGTCGCCTGATTCCGGTGGCCCTGATTAATGGTCGTATCTCGAGCACTTCGTTTGGTCGCTATAGACGAATCCGTCCTTTTATTCGCGGCGTGTTGGATTGCATCTCGATAGCGTTGATGCAGTCTGAGCAAGATGCGTCACGCATACGCGATCTGGGTATGCCTAACGATCGAGTGCAGATGCCGGGAAACCTTAAGTTTGACAGTGCTGAAGGTTCGCTCGACGACAACGCCACCTCGGCGCTCCACCAGCGTTTCGGTTTCGGCCAGGACGCGCGTCTGATCGTTGCCGCCAGCACGCACGCGCCGGAAGAACAGATAATCATTGATGCGTTCAAACAGATCCAGAATTCCGAGCTCCGTTTTCCGTCGCGCCTGCTGATCGCTCCGCGACATCCGGAACGATTTGCTGAAGTAGCTTCGGTCTTGAAGGCTTCCGGTTTGACCTGGTCACGCCGGTCTGAAACGCCGCGGGCTGAGGACAAGACTTGCGACGTAATCTTGCTGGATACCATCGGAGAGTTGCGGGCCGTTTACCCATTGGCTGATATTGCTTTCGTCGGAGGGAGCATCACAGCGCATGGCGGTCACAACGTCCTGGAGCCCGGCGCTCGCGGCGTCTGTGTCGTCACCGGAGCGCACACGCACAACTTCGCGGCAGTGACGAGAGCATTGCTTGCCGAGGATGCGATTGTTCAGCTACCGAAGGTTTCAGCGTTGGAGGCGCCGGCGGAACTTGCTTGCGCTCTTAATCGGCTGTTGTCCGACGACTCACTGCGGCGAGACATCGGCCAGAGAGCTTTAGTGGTCTGTAATCGGAATCGAGGTGCGACCGAACGGACCGTTCAAATGATCGCAGGCCTGCTCGAAACACCCCGGACGGCGGATGATTCAATTCCCTTACCTGGGCTCTCGGTCACCAGCGTAAAATGACTGTCGTAGAATCCAATGAATAGCGCCGTGACATTCGCGCTTACACCTCTCGGCAGCTTGTACGGCGTAGCGATGAAGATCCGTCGCGCGCTTTATCAGTCGGGGCGATTTCGCGTGCATGAGTTGGGGAAGTCAGTCATAAGCGTTGGCAACCTGACCACCGGCGGCACGGGCAAGACGCCTCTGGTCGAATGGATCGCGAAAGAGTTAGCCCAGACAGGACACCGACCCTGCATTCTCACGCGCGGTTATGCCCGTCGCAACGCCGGCAATCGTGTCATCGTTTCAGATGGAAATGAAGTTATGGCTGACGCGGCGCGGGCCGGCGATGAGCCTCTCTTGTTGGCCGAGAACTTGAAAGGCCTGGCCGCGGTCATCAGCGATGCCGATCGGATATCGGCGGCGCATTGGGCCATTCAGAACCTCCAGAGCGACGTGTTCGTTCTTGACGATGGCTTTCAACATTTGCGCGTGGCCCGCCAACTGAACATCGTGACGATCGATGCGACGAATCCCTGGGGCAACGGAAAGCTTATTCCTGCCGGCGTCTTGCGCGAATCACCGTTTGAACTGGCGCGCGCTGACTGCATTGTCATAACCCGCGCCGATGACCCGAATCAAACCGAAGCGTTGCAGCGCGAGATAAACGCGCAAAGCAAAGGTCGCCCTATCTTCCATTCACGAATGAGACTGAGTGGCGTGCGAGCAGTTCCGTTCGGCCAACCTTCGATCGCTGTCGAACAGATCGGCGGCTTGAGGGTCGCCGCGTTTTGTGCCCTTGGGAATCCGGAATCATTCTTTGCTCTGCTGCGCCGCAACGGTTATCAACTGGCCCACACGCAAGTCTTCCGCGATCATCATTCCTATACCCAGAGTGATATCGACCAGCTCGTGCGGGAGGCCATCGCGCATGGCGCGCAAATTCTTCTGACTACCGCTAAGGACGAAGTGAAGCTGCGGTCGCTCGAGTTCGAACTCCCGTGCTACACCGCGGACATCGAGATCGAGATCGAGAATCAGGAAAAACTGAGGGCGTTAATTGCCGACGCTATAACTGCTCCGGGGTAGCTGCTGCTTTGGGTGAAGGGCGCAAAGTCGGCAAAGGCTTGGGCGGCGGCGGCTGTTCTGCTTTTTCGGGCGAGGGCGAAGGCTTTGGAGTCGTGGCCTCGCGCGCATTTGCGTTCTTGCGGCCAACCGTATTCGCGTTGTCGTTGGCGCCAAAGTCTCCCGTGGAAGTACCCGGCACTACACCCTGGCTGGCGTTCGCGTTGCGGCTGGCGGGAGTCGCTGTGGACGATGGCTGAATGCCGCGCTCGCTTTCACCGGTCGGTGTTCCAGTTGCTCGGGCTGGTTGGCCGTTTGGATCCGGCGCCAATCCCGACTGGTTCGTTGTCTGGCCCGGCGATTGGTTCGTGGGCGTTTGACTGGTACCGCGGGTGAGCAGAAATACTACCCCAAAAACCGCCACCAGAACGATTGCCGCCGGCGCCATTATCCGCCATGGATTAAAGTTCGACGACGAAGTCTGCTCCGCCGGCTGAACATAGGATGGACGTCCCTCAGGTGCTCGCAGCACGGTGACTTCATCACGGGGCCGGACAACGGTGACTTCATCCAGATCATCCGTAGCCAAATCGACTGGTGCGTTTGCTACTGTGTCGGCGACTGGCGGTATGACTGTGGCGGCGGCATCCTCTGCTTCTGCAGCGGCCTGGCTCAACGCTTCCGACAGTTCACCCGCCGTTTGGAACCGATCGATCGGCTGCTTAGCCAATGCTTTCTTGATCAGATTGTCTATACTGGCCGGCAGCTCAGGGCGCGTCTCGAGCACCGAAGGAGGCTCGTCCCCCACCTGCTTCATCATGATCACCGTGGGCGACTCGCCAGTGAACGGCACGTGGCCCGTGAGCATCTCGAAGACGATCACGCCGAGTGAATACACGTCTGATCGTGCGTCGAGCGGACCGGCTTGCGAGCACTGTTCCGGCGACATGTATTGCGGCGTCCCGATTACCAGATTAGCCGCCGTAATGTCGTTGTCCCGAGCGCCTTCGGCCTGTTGAATCTTGGCAATTCCGAAATCGAGAACTTTGGCCCAGTCGCCGCCGTTTGTCTGGGAGAGCATGACGTTGTCGCTCTTCAGATCGCGGTGGATGACGCCCTGCTGATGTGCGGCATCGAGTGCCCCGGAAACCTGGCGAATGATTTCAACGGTACGCGCGAGCGGCATTGGGCCTTCGCTCCTGACAATGTCTTTCAAGGTGCGGCCGTCCAGATACTCCATGACCAGAAAGACAACGCCGTTTTCGGCTTCGCCAAAATCCGTAACACTAACGGCGTGCGGATGGGAAATCCGAGAAGCCGCCTTGGCTTCCCGAGAAAAGCGCTTCACCACGATATCGTCGCCCGCCAACGCGGGACGCAGCACCTTGATCGCGACGGTCTTATCCATCATCACGTGCTTGCCGCGATAGACCGCGCCCATGCCGCCGCGCTTGATCAGTTCTTCAACGAGGTACTTTCCGGCGAGCGTCTGCCCCTCCAACGGATCGTCCACTCTTTCGAGAACCTCTGCATCGACGGGACACAGTGTCGTGGTGTCCTCATATTCCTTGGCGCAAACAGGACAAACTTTCATTTGGTAATCTTTCGTTCCTTGTAAGGGCAAGCGTAACACACTGGTTTTGTGGCGAGCAAAGATGCGCTTAATGGCACAGGCTTCAGGAGTGTTTGATCAAGTCGTCACCTCTGTTCCTGCTCGGCGCTTTCTCGCCTCATAGAGGCGAAATGTTTATAGCCCGCGCCTGACCTGATGGTCCGGCTCCAGGAGCCGAACGTTCTCTGTTGCGCACCGACGGAGCACAGGAACAAATCAACCGTCTTGGGCTATAACATTTGGCTCCTACGGGTGCCGCGCTCGAAAAAGAAAAATGCGGGCGAAGCTCGAAAGCCGCGCCCGCATCTTTCTGTCGATTGTGTTCCGACTAGGTCTTGATGAACACGATCACCAGAGCAAACAGCACCAGTGATTCGATCAGGGCCAGGCCCAGAATCATCATGGTCTGAATTTTCGCGGCAGCTCCCGGATTGCGGGCCGCGCCCTCGCAGGCGGCCGCTCCGATGCGTGCCTGTCCCAACGCACCACCAACCACCGCAATGGCAAAACCGATTCCAGCGGCAATGGCCTTCAATCCGACGCTATTGTTAGCCGCGGCCGCGGCCGTCTCGGCCTGAGCGAACGCCGGCACGGCGCTCATAAACACGCCCAACACCGTCAATAGCAACAGAGTAATTTTCTTCATCCTCTTGTTTCTCCTTCCAGAACAAACGAACCGTTCGGAGAGTTCTCAGCCCGGAATGATTTCGCCCGCATCCGGTATCCACCGCCCCTCTTACAACGGCGCTCCAGCGATACAGACCAGACTATATTGTGGCTGTTCACCCCCATAGTTCGTAAATGATTTGCGCTTAACGTGTGCGGGCGCGCTTGCTCGCATCGCTCAAAGACGCCTTGATAAAGCCGTAAATCTCAGGTTAAGACCGGAGCAATAAAGTCCATGCCGTCGTCTTCCACGTGACTGTCGTGCGGCGGATGCGACACCTCGCTAAGGTAGAGCTGTGACAGCAGAATAAAAACAAATGTTTGAATGAGAGCGACGAACACGCTTAACGCCATCAGCACCATAATTACCGGGACGGCAAAATAAGTGTAGGGCGGAGCCATGTTCGAAACTGTCTCCAACACCTTTTCATCGGCAAACATGTTTCCGAAGAGTCGTATGCCTAAAGAGAACGGCCTGACCAGGTTGCTGACCAGTTCGATAACAAAAATCAGCGGAGCTATCCACCAGATGGGCCCGGCAAAATGCTTCAGATGATTCAATAATCCGTTCTCGCTAATGCCGATGTAGTTGTAGTAGACGAACGACGAGAGCCCGAGCGCAAAGGTCACACTGGTAGCCGAGGTCGGCGCCATGAACAGCGGAAACAATCCCATCAAGTTGGAAACCAGGATCAGCACCGCAAAGGTCATCACCACGGGAAAGTACTGCAAGCCATGCGGACCGATGATGTCTTCGATCATGCTACGCACGGCCAGGACGCCAACCTCGAGCGTCTGTTGTCCATGCCCTGGCTCTTCTTCGGAAAGCTTGCCCTTCAAAATCCAGATCAGCGTCAGACTGATGATGCAGGCCACGACGAACATTACGGTGTACCACGGGATCGCATTCTCGGGTGTGTAAGCGCCGAACGCGGCTTCGGGCGTCGAGCCAAACTTTGCCAGCAGCCATTTCCACTTGGGATAGGTGTAATGCATTTCAAAGTTATAGGCCCACTCGCCAAAGTATTGGTTGACGAGTTTCACCAGGATAGGCACATGTTCGGCGTGCTCCGGTGCATGTTCAGCGGCCTTGGCGCCTGCTTCGGTGCTCTGCAGAAGAAACATCAAAAAGATTCCTCTCGACGAATGATTGCAAAATAAAATTGCCTAAACGCTTCGACAAACAACGCGGGGACAAACGCACATAAGCCGGCAAACACCGCCGGCAGCGAAACCAACCGCAGATTGTAAGCGCCGTAGGCCGTGATGCCCACGACGAAATAACGAAGAACGTAACGCGATATCCTGATCCGCGGCCGCTCGCCGGCGCTCACGTTGAAGACTGCCGCCACTGAAGTCTGCAGCCAATGAAAGTTCAAAAGTGATAGTAAACCGCCCAGCATTAACCCCGTCGTAACGCGCCACGGAGCCAGTATCGTGCTGACTATGGCGGCCAATAGCACACTGGCAATCATCACGCGAAAGATACGCGATTCGAGCGCGCCGTCGTTTGCAAGGCTCAAAGCTTTACCATCAAAACTGTCAGCGATCTGGCTCATGAATTAAGCGCACGATTCTACATGTCGTGAGGCCGACTGTCGAGCGCGGCCCGGTGATTGTGGGCCACTTATTAGGCGGAATCTGGCCGGTGACGATCTGGCCTTGCGAAACGTAGATTTACAAAGCTGACCTTCAAAGCGTTCGGCCGGATAAGGTAGAGCGGTTCTTCTCAGCGGTTGTGGAATCGTTATTTGCAGGCGGCAACAATCTAAGGAGCTTGAGCAGGTCCGAGACTGCTCGGTCACTCCAATAATGCTTTTCTTTGACATTCTTGGGATCGCGAAAGCCCGCATCGATCTGAATCGCCCGGGTCAGGAGCGTTATTGCCGAGACCTTATCGCCGGTCTGAAAAGAACCTAAGGCTAAGCCGGCAATAGAGTCTGGATCGTCGTTGCTCAAGCCATTCGCTTTTTTCCAAAACTCCAGGGCCTGAAGATAGTTCCCCGCCTCGTAATAAAAGTACCCGAGGTTATTCATTGCAGCCTGACTGGATTGGTCGAGATTCCAGCACTTACGCGTTTCGTTAATGGCTTGTTTTAACGTCTCCTGATTGTGATCCGAAAGATATGCCAGGTACAGCAGGAAGCCGTAGTTCAAGAAGAGATAACTATGCGTGGGATGCCTTTGGCTTAGACTTTCCAGTTGTCGCAGTGCATCGGCGCGCTTTTCCTGCCGAAACAGAATGTATCCAATATTGACGGCAGGCACGACAAACTCCGGATTTATCGCCAGCGCCTTGTCGCAATTCCCCTTAGCTTCGACGAGCAGTCCTGGATCGCGCTGCGGAGTGTTCACCCACTCTCTGAGAAGAGTGTGACAAAGAGAGTTAAGGACGAATTCATTTCCGGAGTTACAGGCAACTCCATCCCGAAAATCTTGTTTCGCATATTTGAGATCGGCTAATAGCTGGTTCCCGTGAGGTCTTCGAAAGTAAACGAACCCCCGCGCAATCATAGCCGGACAAAAGGTCTTGTCCTTCTTCAGGGCGTCCTGATACTCCCGAAGCGCATCATCGAACTTACCCAAACCGGAATAGGCGTTTCCCCACGCAACCAAATCATCCGGATTCAACGATTCGGGCGAACTTGAGCTGTATAAATCCAGAATCTGGCGGTTGGATTCATCGGTGTTCATTTTGATGCTGTAGTTCAATAGCCGCTGAACATCCAGGTATCCGAGGATCTGTTCGGCCAAATCGTCCGCGCACTTTTCGAAGTTGTCGCACGCTCTTTGCGATCGTGGAGCGCTGCCAATAACAGTCGTCTGATTTGACCCTTGCTTCAGAAGAGCGCTTAGTCGCCAGCCCTTATCCGGCAAGCCTATTACCCCGAGCTCTAAATTCTTCTTAGCTCTGAGCCTCATTCCTTCACGGCGAAACAGATTGAGATTGATTCCCCTGTATTCCAAATTAAAGAGTTGAGAAGCACTGTTGGACAAGGCCCTGATCGGCACGAGGGTTTGTTTCACCGATCGAGGACCCAGTCCCTCTTGTCGGCCAATGTCGTTGATAACATTCGAACCCGCCACGTCGACCATTTTTTGCAGATGTGCCATTACGTGATCAGTGAGACCGACCATCGTGAAATTCGGCGACAAGCCCGCGGGAAGATCGGCTGTTGTTACGAGGATCGTATTAGGAGGCGTGCGAAAATAATAGACAGCAGTAGTAATGAGCCCAACAACTAGAAGGATCGCGGCCGTCGTGGCGCCGCCCTTGAAGATGTTCCTAAGAGTAAAGGCTCTGCGGAGTGAGTCGCCTATTCGGTTTGGCATGGGATACCTCAAATTGCGCGTCGGCTTGGATCCAACGTTGGAAGTAGCTGGAGCCTGAGTAAGGCTGAAGCAAAGTCAGCGCCCCTTTTTCCAAGCAAAGCTAACGGCGGAGCGACTGAAACGCCAGAGAATGAGGCTTATATATACCGATGCAGTGACTTTGGCAAGTACTTTATTGACCAGTTTGGAAGTGAGAGCTGGTCGTGATCGCAACGCCCCCTACAAAAAATGTGTGGCTATAGACCTGGAACCGAATTGCCGGCGTAGGATGTTTAGCGTAACTGTCTGGGTGGCGGCGGTTTCTGGGAATCATCCGCTGAGCCGGTCGCTCCTGTCTCTGAAAACATTTCTTTGATAGTGCCGACGGCCGATAGCATGCTCGAGGTCTCAACCGGCATGAAGATCACTTTCGCGTTGTTGCTCTTGGTCATGTCGCGCAGGCTCTCAATGTAGCGGGTCGTAATCAGATACTGCGCGGGGTTGCCGTGTTCCTTCATCGCTTCAGCCACTTGGGTAATCGCCTGAGACTCGGCTTCCGCCTGACGCAGACGCGCCTGTGCTAAGCCTTCAGCTTGCAGAATGTTTGACTGCTTCTCGCCTTCGGAGCGTGTTACCGCCGCTTGTTTCTCGCCTTCCGCCCGGGTAATAGCGGCCTGGCGTTCGCCTTCCGCCTGCAGCACGAGGGCGCGCCGGTTTCGTTCGGCCGTCATCTGCTTTTCCATCGTCACGCGCACATCTTCGGGCGGGTTAATATTTTTCACGTCGACGCGCGTCACCTTCACGCCCCACTTATCGGTGGCCTCATCCAGAATGATGCGCAGCTTGGAATTGATCTGGTCGCGTTGCGAAAGCGTGTGATCGAGATCCATGTCACCCATCACCGCGCGCATGCCGGTGATCGTCAACTGCACGATGCCGCCGACCAGATCATTCATTTCGTAAACTGCCTTGATGGGATCAGTAACCTGCCAGTACACGACCGAGTCAACATGGATCGTGACGTTGTCGCGAGTGATCACAGGTTGGGGCGGCAGGTCGATGTATTGCTCGCGCAAATCGATTGAGGTCACGGCGCCGCGCGTGTTGGTCCAATAGACGGCGCGCGGCTTGTCGATGAATGGCACCAGGATGTTCAGGCCGCTGGACGCGACGCGGCTGAACCGGCCCAGACGCTCAACCAGCATTACGGTCGCCTGCGGCACGATCTTAATCGTCTTGGCGGCGATGATCAGCAGCACGATGCCGATGAAGAAAAGGAAGAAGACAAACAGAAAGGCCGGCGCCACGCCGTCAGCCTGCAGCAGAATCATGGACGAAAAAGGCATAACTCACCTCCGACAAACCCGCTCTTTCCTTTGGACGTTGCCGCGCCACTATAACGAAAGCCGCGCATGAATGAAAGACCACGACTGGTTTAGAGTTCAAGCGTTCGTTCGCTCGCCCTCTAAAACCGCAACCTAAAGGTTGGACTCTGAACTTTTCGGATCTTGCCAACCGCCAAGCGCCTTTTCTATCACTGTTGCCACTGCTAATACCGTTCTCTCTTCAAAGGGCCGGCCAATAATTTGAACGCCAATCGGTAAACCGTCGGCGGACCGGCCGGCCGGAACGACTACGCTCGGCAGTCCAAAGACATTGAATGTTTGCGCGTAACTGAACGCGCGAAAGACACTGATCGATTTGTCGTTCACGCGAACCCGGCCCGCGCCGTGCGCGAACGCAGGAGTAGATCCCACGGGGGCCAAAATCAACGGCGTCGTTTTCATCCATTGCAACAGTTCCTCTCGCAAACGCTCGCGCTCCAACACGGCGGCGGCAACATTCTCGGCTTTGCTTATCCTGGCCCGTAGATCAGTTTTTGTTTTCGCGTTAGCGATTTGCATTGAGACGAGTGAACCCGCTTCATGCTCCCTACCCTCGTAAAAATCGCAAAGCTGATCACTCGCGGCCCGCGAAAACAATTCAATCCAAAGCCGCGAACCGTGTGAGACGCCGGGAGGCCTCTCTTCGATTACCTCAAAACCGGCGCCGCTGAGAGCCTTCACTGTAGCTACTAAAACCGCGCGCGTTTCGTTCGTTACTGGCGCCACTCCATCATCTGCATACCACGCTATTCGCAGTCCCCGCAGCAACGCGACGTCACTCTCTAACTCCTTGCGAGATTCGAACTGCGCGGCAATTACACTGAACAAGAGCGAGAGGTCTGTAACTGTGCGAGCCATCGGCCCAATACAGGCTCCGAGTGACAACAGGCCTTTAGCCGCGGGAGTGTGCCCATCCATCGGCACCGCTCCCGTCGTGGGTTTCAATCCGACTATGCCGCAGAAATGCGCCGGCACTCGAATGGATCCGGACAGATCGCTGCCAATTCCAGCCGGAGAAAGACCAGCGGAGATGGCTGCCGCTTCGCCACCGCTTGAGCCTCCCGGCGTCCGATCGAGTGCGTGCGGATTATTCGTTCGGCCAAAAACGGGATTGTCCGTCTCATAGGGAATCGCCATTTCCGGCGTATTGGTCTTGCCGAGAATAATCGCCCCGGCTGCTTTCAATCTGGCCACTGCGGTCGCGTCACGCTGGGGAACATTGGTTGCGAGCAGACGCGACCCGCTCGTCGTTCGCAAGCCTTTAGTATTGATAGTGTCTTTGATCGTGAGCGGCACACCGTGCAAAGGCCCAAGCTCTTTGCCACTCATCAATTCTGCTTCGGCGACCCGCGCCCGCTCCAGGATGTCAGGCCCAAGCGTGACGATCGCGTTAAGTGCCGGATTGATTTCTTCAATACGTCGCAAATGCGATTCAATAACTTCAACGGGCGAGACGGCGCGCGCGCGAATTAATTCGGCGAGTTCAAAGCATGATCTGGTTGTAAGTTCTTCAGACAGTTTGGATCACTCCGATTCTCCCGCGGGAAGCTCCTAGAGGAGCCAAGTATTTATAGATCTGGGGAAGTTTATGCCACCCAAGCTCCTTCAGGAGCGACATATTCGTGGACTCGTGCCGGCGCTTCGAACAAATCCCGAGAACTCTCGGTCTATAAATATTTCGCGCCTAACGGCGCTTGGGACCAGCGCCCTTCCTGATAGACCGAAGGTAGCGTTCAATTCCAAAACACCTGCTTGACACTCTCACAAGCGCACAATTAGACTCGGCTTCTTTTAGACATGTAACGCAAGTTGTTAACTTGCGATTTTTTTCCGTAACGGATCATGACAAGCTAACAACTTGTCTTACATTTCGGCAAGTTAGCTACTTGACCTAAACAAGAGGATCAAAGATGGGTGCACGAAAGAAAATTACCGTAGTTGGTGCGGGCAATGTCGGCGCGACGGCCGCGCACTGGCTGGCAGCAAAGGAACTCGGTGACGTGGTTCTGGTCGATATCGTGGAGGGCGTGCCGCAGGGCAAAGCCCTGGATTTGGCCGAAGCCGCGCCCGTCGAAGGTTTTGACGTACGCTTGACCGGAACGAACACCTACGATGAGACCGCGAATTCAGACGTGGCGATCATCACCGCGGGCCTGGCGCGGAAACCGGGAATGAGCCGCGACGATTTGCTGCGCACCAACGGAGACATCGTCGGGAAAGTAGTCGACGAGATCGTGAAGCGCTCGCCCGAATGCATCCTGATCATCGTTTCGAATCCGCTCGACGCCATGTGCCAGGTCGCATTGCGACGTTCCGGCTTTCCCAAACATCGCGTGATTGGCATGGCGGGCGTCCTCGATTCAGCGCGCATGCGTTGCTTTCTCGCGGAAGCTCTCGACGTTTCGGTTGAGAACGTCACTGCGTTCGTGCTCGGCGGACACGGGGACACGATGGTGCCGCTGCCGCGCTACTCGACCTGCGCCGGCATTCCTATTACCGAGTTGTTGTCGAAAGAACAAATCGACGCGATCGTGAAGCGCACCGCCAGCGGTGGCGCCGAAATAGTAAACCTGCTAAAGACCGGATCGGCGTATTACGCACCCTCGGCCGCCGCAGTTGAGATGACTGAATCAATTTTGAAAGACAAGAAGAAGATTCTGCCGTGCGCGGCCTATCTGGAAGGTGAGTACGGCGTTAACGGACTCTACGTTGGCGTGCCCTGCAAGCTCGGAGCGCGAGGATTGGAGCAGGTGATCGAGATTACTCTGACCGCGGAAGAACGGATAGCTCTGCAGAAGAGCGCGGCTTCGGTGCAGGAACTTATCGACGTTCTGGGAATCTGACCATTACTATTTCGGTATCACCATGAAACGCCTCCCTTTCGTTGCCTTCTTGATCATGGTGCTTGTCACGCTGCACGCGTCCGGGCAAGATCGTGCGCAGCAGGTTCCATGGGAAAACTATTTTGGCGCTGGAATGCGCGCACTCAATGCTGGCGATTTACAAAAAGCTGAACTGCTGTTCAAGAGTGCCAGGTTGAAGGCGGAGCTAGAACAGGAAGCTGGAAACCCAAAGGCCCTAGACATGCGGTTGGCCAGCAACAATGCGATAGCCGTCGTTGTGCGAGCCGAAGGAAAATCAGTTGAGGCGGAGAGCGTACTACGAGAACAACTCGACCTATTGAAGTCTTCAGGCCGCCGCGAGGACGATCCGGAACTTTCAACTACCCTACACAATTTAGGCTTAGTGCTTTTCGATCAGCAGAAATACTATGACGCCCGGAAAGTCCTGGAACAAGCAGTCGCACTCAGACGGAAATACGATCCTGAACCCCAACGGAACGTGGCGGTAAGCTTACTTAGTCTGGGCGGAGCCTACTTCCACGAAGGCAAACTAAAGGACGCGGAGGCCGCTTCGTTAGAGGCTCGCAGAATTCTTTCGGAAGTACCGGATGAACGAAAGACACCGGAGGATCTCGCCGCCGTAATGAGATCCGACCATAACTTAGCGCTCATCTATGTCGAACAAAAGAAGTATTCCGACGCTGAGAGTTACTACAAACGAGCTATCGGGTCCATGGAAAAACTGTATGGGCCGACGAACCGGAGCCTCGTTATGTATTTGAACAACTACGCAAAGTTGCTGCGAATTCTAAAGCATGAGTCCGAGGCCAAAGCGTTGGAAGCGCGAGCTGAGATGATAAGAAGGCAGAATAACTAGGCCGACTATTTCCTCAACCACCCCAGCAACCCATAAAGAACCGTCTCGCGATTCTCTTCATAGATCGCTTTGGTCAGCGGAATGCCCATGGGGCAGACTTTGACGCAGTTCTGCGCATTGCCGCAGTTGGTGATGCCGTCTTCGCCCATGATGCCTTCCAGGCGCTCGTCGCGGTTCATCTCTCCGGTGGGATGCATGTTGAAGAGGCGCACCTGGGCGATTGCCTGCGGGCCGATGTAATGATCTTCGTCGTATTGCGGGCAGGCTTCCAGACAACAACCGCAGGTCATGCAGCGCGAGTAAGCGTAACGCTCCTGCACGTCTTCCTGATCCATCCGCGGCCCGGGCCCGAGATCGTGAGTCCCATCAAGTTCGATCCAGGCATGCACGCGTTTCAAGTGATCGAACATCTGCGAACGATCCACCACCAGATCGCGAATGTTGGGAAACTTAGACATGGGCTCGAGCTTTATCGGCTGATCGAGATTATCAACGAGGGCCGAGCAGGACTGGCGCACGCGTCCGTTGATGACCATGGTGCAGATCCCGCAAACCTGCTCGAGACAGTTCATGTCCCAGGACGGCGGCGTGGTTTGCTGGCCGGATTTCGTGACCGGGTTCTTGCGAATCTCCATCAGGCAGGAGATCACGTTGAGGTTCGGACGATAAGGAATCTCGAACTCTTCCCAGTATTGCGGAGAGTCGGTGCTGGCCCGGCGCTTGATGTGTATCTCGACTGTGTTGGTCATCAAATAAGAGCTCCGAAGGAGCGAAATGAAATAGCCCCGGGCGTAAGCCCGGGGAAGGCGTCACGAATAAACCCTACAGCCCCGTAAGGGGCGAAACAAAAGGCAACTCTTGTACGACGATTTCTTCATTTCTGTCGCCCGCTTCGCGGGCTCGCAAATTCCGGGGGGCACCTGACTTCCCCCGGGCTTACGCCCGGGGCTATTACCTGTCGCGCCTTCGACGCTCTCAGTTCTAAGCTTTCGCCGTCTCTTTCTTCTCGTGCGAATAGTCGCGCTTGCGCGGCGGAATCAGCGAAACATCAACCGGGTCGTACGAGAACACCGGTCCTTCGCCCGAGTACTCGGCAATCGTTGTCTTCAACCAGTTCGGGTCGTCGCGTTCAGGAAAGTCCGGCTTATAATGAGCGCCGCGCGACTCGTTGCGATTGAGCGCGCCCAGGGTAATCACTCGCGCCAGATCCAACATGTTCTTCAGATGACGCGCATGTGGCATAGCCATCGTCGCCCAAAGATTCGAGTCGTTGATCGAAATGCGCCGGTAACGATCCTGTAGCTCGAGCAACACCTCGTCGGTCTGCTTCAGCCGATCGTTATAGCGGACCACGGTAACGTTGTCGGTCATTATCCGGCCCATCTCTTCGTGCAACTTGTACTGATTTTCATTCCCGCTTTGGGAAATCAACTGGTCGTTGATCTGCTGCTGCCGTTTCGTTTCCTGTTCGTATAACTGTGAACCGTTGGCGCCGTTGCGCTCGACCCCTTGCGCCCAGGCGATGGCCGCGGGCGCCGCAATGAATCCGCCGTAGACGCAACTAACCAGCGAGTTCGCTCCCAATCGGTTAGCTCCATGAATGGAATAATCACACTCGCCGGCGGCCAGGAGCCCGGGGATGTTCGTGTGCTGCTGAAAATCAACCCACAGTCCGCCCATTGAATAATGCACGCCGGGGAAAATACGCATCGGCACATGACGCGGGTCGTCACCGACAAACATTTCGTAGATTTCCAAAATCGCGCCGAGTTTCTGATCGAGGGTCTCTGGCGGGAGGTGCGTCAGATCAAGATAGACCTGGTTCTCGCCGTTGACTCCCATGCCGTCCAGGCACACCTGAAAGATCTCTCGAGTGGCAATGTCGCGCGGCACCAGGTTGCCATAAGCGGGGTACTTCTCTTCCAGAAAATACCAACGCTCTTTTTCCGGAATCGCGGAAGCGGCTCGCTTGTCGCCCTTCGCGCGCGGGACCCAAACGCGGCCGCCTTCGCCGCGGGCTGATTCGCTCATCAGACGCAGTTTGTCTTCGCCGGGAATTGAAGTCGGATGCACCTGAATAAACTCGCCGTTTGCATACTTCGCGCCCTGCTGGTAACAAGCCGAAACGGCGCTGCCGGTGCAAACCATCGAGTTCGTAGACTTGCCGTAGATCAAGCCCGGGCCGCCAGTCGCGATGATCACCGCGTCGGCAGGGAACGCTTTCAACTCCAGCGAGCGCAGATTCATCGCTACGACGCCGCGACAAACCTGGTGGTCGTCGAGGATGAGCGAAAGCATTTCCCATCCTTCGTATTTCTTAACCTGGCCCCCAACTTCATAACGCCGCACTTGTTCGTCCAGCGCGTACAAGAGTTGTTGGCCCGTCGAAGCTCCGGCAAAGGCTGTGCGGTGATGCTTGGTGCCGCCGAAGCGCCGAAAATCAAGCAGGCCTTCTTTCGTGCGCGAAAAAGGCACGCCCATGCGATCGAAGAGATAAATGATAGCGGGCGCCATTTCGCACATGGCTTTCGCCGGCGGCTGGTTCGCCAGAAAGTCGCCGCCGTAAACGGTGTCGTCGAAGTGCTCCCAGGTCGAGTCGCCTTCGCCCTTCGTATTGACGGCGCCGTTAATGCCGCCCTGGGCGCAGACAGAATGCGAACGCTTTACCGGCACTACGGAGAGCAGATCGACTTCGTGACCGGCCTCGGCGATTTTCATTGCCGCCGCCAGGCCGGCGAGCCCGCCACCAACTACTACTATCTTGATTCCACTTGCCATAAGTTCTTTTCAGCCCCGGCTGTTTGTGGCACAGACTTCAGTCTGTGGATTTTCCGCGGATCACAGACTGAAGTCTGTGCCACTGCAAACCGCTCAAAGAATTCCCGAGAGCAGCCCGCCGGGCCGGATGAATGCCACCGCCGCGTTAATGCCCACCGCCAGAAGAAAAATGCCGAATCCCAAGCAAGCATAGCCGGTGATCCTCTGTGCCCGTTCGCCAATCGTGATGCCCCAATCGACCAGAAACAGCCAGACGCCGTTTGCTAAATGCCACACCGTTGCGGTAATCCCGATCACGTATACGATGAAGATCGGAATCATCCGGAACTCCCGCGACACGACGTCGAAAGCCTGGTCAGGGTGCTGGGCGACTGAGAGCGTATTGAGTCCGGGGATCAAACCGAACCGGAAATTCAGCACGTGAAAAGTAATAAAGAAAAACAGGATCACGCCCGTCAATCGCTGAATGGTATAGAACCAATTGCGCGAGTACGGATAGTGCAAATTATTAGGCCGCGCTTCGACCGTAATCACCATGCCATATACGGCGTGGTAGATTAGGGGAATAAAGATGCCGCCTATCTCGACGAACAAAATGTAGGGAATGGACTGCAGGTCTTTGACGGCGCTGTTAAAGTCGGCAGCGCCCGATAATGCTTTCGAGTTCGTATAAAAATGTTCGAGAAGGAAAAAGCCCAGGGGCATGATGCCCGTTAACTGATGGAGCTTTCGCAGAACGAAAGTTCTGCTCAGACGAATCGCCACAAGCGCTCCTCTCTGCGGAATGTACTCAACAGGGCTTTTGGTTTCAGCAGGGACAAGTTAGTTAGATAATTTCGGAACGCTTAAAATTATAGGGCGAAGAATCAGAAATGCAAAACGACGACGACGACCTTAATCCTTTTCCGGAGCCCGTCGAAATTGAAATCACGGATGTCTTTGATTTGCACACCATCCCCCCACGTGACGTGAAACCAGTAGTCGAGGAATACCTGCGCGAAGCCCAGGCCAAAGGTTTCCGCGTGGTTCGGATCATCCACGGCAAGGGCATCGGCGTTCAGCGCGAGATCGTCAGATCAATCCTGGCTCGGACGACGTTCGTCGAAGATTGGACCGACGCGCCTCCTGAGGCGGGCGGGCTGGGGGCGACTATTGTGAGATTCTCAAAACGACCTTGAATGTGCAAGTGATTTTGAGGACACGCGATCCCGATTTCAGTGTGCTACATATAGACAGCATACGATTGCCGATAGATAATAGACTTGATTAAAGTAGGGGTCAGTAAACCATGGCAACACTGGAACAGATCATCGACGAGGCCCGGGCTCTCTCGCCTGCGGAAAAGGGCAAGTTGCGTCAGGTGTTAGACCGCGAATTGGAGCAACAGGCGGCGACGGTACCGTCCTCAGAGCGTAGTTACCCTTCCAACGAGCAGGAACGTGCTTGGATCAGCGCTCACCGTGACGAATACCTGGGCCAGTGGGTCGCACTTGATGGCGACCGTCTGGTAGCGCACGGTACCGATGCGAAAAAGGTTTACGATGAAGCCCGAGAGCAAGGCATCAAGGCACCCTATCTTGAGCGAGTCTCGCCGAAACAAGAGGCCTGCATGGGGGGATGGCAGTGACGCTTCAATTGACGTTTGCTTCGGTCTACGACTATGGGACTGAAGCGATCATCCTACCCGTCGAGCTTAAATTAGCTGATAAGACAGTCCGAGCCGATGCCTACCTAGACACTGGAGCTACTTTCTGCGTCTTCAAGCGCGAACTCGCCACCGCATTGGACCTTGATCCTGAGACTGGAACTCCCCTTCGCCTCAGCACGGTAACAGGAAGCTTCGAAGCTTACGGCCACACGGTCACTCTGGAGACCCTTGGCTATTCATTCGACGTAACTGTTTATTTCGCGGCGCATGAGAGCTTCACGCGCAACGTCTTGGGCAGACGCGGTTGGCTTGATCAAGTGAACCTCGGCTTGGTTGAGTATGAAAGCAAGCTCTACCTCAGCCGCTACACAGGCAAGTAATAAGATGCGACGAAGACCCTGATTGCAGCGAGCAGCCGTGGCTTATGCGGGGAGGACTCCATTGGCCATCTCATGGGGTTCCTTTAAGGTTGGGGACTGCAATGTTCTCAGGGAAATCTCATATCGCTTGGGGAGTGTCGTCAGCGCTTGAGTTTTAGCATTGCTCGCCCGGAACGAAAATGGTGCCCCCGGCGCGATTCCAACGCGCGACCTTCCGCTTAGGAGGCGGACGCTCTATGCAACTGAGCTACGGGAGCACGATGGAATAGTACAACGTCAGTTGTCAGTTGTCAGTTGCTGTGCCGCCGCCGACTTCTGACCTCTGACCTCTCTCACCTCCGACCCTACGATTGATATTTAATCAGCGACCGCACGTCGTACCCTTCCAGCTTCTTTCTCCCGGGCAGAAATTCCAACTCCACGACGAAAACCAAACCTTCGATCTTACCGCCGAGGCCTTCGACCAGATCGCAAACCGCGCGAGCCGTGCCGCCGGTGGCCAGCAAGTCATCCGCGATGATGACTCGCTGTCCCTGACTGATGGAGTCTGTGTGAATCTCGAGCGTGTCTTGCCCGTATTCGAGATCGTAGCAGATCGAGGTTCGCGCAGCCGGCAGCTTCTTTGGCTTTCGCACCGGCACAAAGCCTGCCCCCAGGTGATACGCCAACGCGGGCGCAAAAATAAAACCACGCGCTTCGACGCCGATTACAACGTCGATTTTCGCGCCTTCAAATTCCGCCGCCAGCGCGTCGACCGTTTTACGCAGGCCCTCGGGATGTTGCAGTAATGTCGTAATGTCGTAGAAATTTATTCCGGGTTTAGGAAAGTCCGGCACTTCGCGAATCAGCTTTTTCAGTTCATCCATGATCTCTTCAATCAGCCTCTGCTTTGGTCCAATGACATAGATCGAGCTATCCCGTTTCCGGGTCCGGCATGATATCATCCCCGGCGATCTTCTCCAGCTACCTCAGAACCCGATCAGGAGTTTGTCAGCGTGCTATTTCGCGACCGGCCTTTACGCATACTCATATTATTAGCAGCATGTTGGGCGTGCGCCATGCCGGGATTTACCCAGGACCAGGGCGCTGCGCGTCAGGCGCCGGAAGTCGTTCGGGTGAACACCTCGCTGGTGCAAACCGACGTTCTGGTTTTCGACAAGCAGGGAAATTTTGTCGATGGGTTGAAGCGCGATCAGTTTGTTTTGAAGATTGACGGCAAGCCGCGGGACATTTCTTTTTTTGAACGGGTCCAGGCTGGAAGCCGAAACGAAGAAGCGCAACTCGCGGCCGCGCGGGGAAGCTCGAGCGACGGTGCACGTCCCGGCGCCAGCGGGCCCGTACCTCTCGATCGCGGACGCACGGTATATTTCTTCGTCGATGATCTGCACCTTTCCAACGGAAGTAACCGCCAGGCGCGGCTGCTGCTCGAGCGTTTTATCGATCGCGAGATGGGCCAGAATGACGAAGCGGCCATCACCTCAACCAGCGGCCAGATCGGATTCCTGCAACAACTCACTGACGATAAGGACGTCCTGCGTGCAGCGACAGCGCGGCTGTTGCCCAGGTCCTACACGACTAAAGACTCTCAACGGCCGGTGATGACTGAATACCAGGCCCGCCTGATCGAAGCCCAGAATGATGATGTATTCTCGTTTTTTGTCGATGAATTGACACGTTTGAATCCGAATCTTCCGCGTAACATGGCGGCGGCGGAAATTCAGGGACGCGCTTCACAGATTTCTCAACAGACGACTTATTTAACCAACGGCACGCTCAATTCACTTAAGACTCTGGTCAAGAACTCTGCCGCGTTGCCGGGACGCAAACTGGTTTTTCTGCTCTCGGATGGATTCCTGCTCGACAACTCTGAGTCGTATGACCGCCTCCGCCAAATCGCTTCCGCGGCGGCCGACGCCGGTGTCACGATCTATTCGATCGACACGCGCGGACTGTCGTCGGGAATGCCTGACGCAATGACCGAACTGCCTTTTGATCCATCGGGCAGACTAACGCGTGGGGCCGCCGGCGAACTCACCGCGTCTCAAGACGGCCTCAACGCTCTGGCCGCGGACACGGGGGGCCGCGCGTTCCTCAGCAGCAACGACCTGTCCGCCGCCGTCACGACTGCCTTGAAGGAAACCTCCGCCTACTATCTGCTGGCATGGCGGCCCGAGAGCGAAGAGCAACGCAACCAAAAATCGCGTCGCATCGAAGTCAGTATCGAGGGCCGTTCCGATCTATCAGTCCGCTTTCATCATGGCTTCGGCGACAGTTCACGGTCCGAAACGGTGGCGCAGAAAAAGAAGGAAGGCGAACCTAACGCCAGGTCGTCCAGCGAACTCATGGGTGAGGCCCTGCGGGGCGCCTATCCGAAAAGCGATCTGCCAGTCGCTATTTCGCTGAACTTCCTTGACCTGGATCAGTTGGGCCCCACGCTCACCACATCCATCCGTGTATCGACCACATCAATGGTGCTCGAGGGGCAGGGAGATCAGCACGTAGCAGCGATGGATTTGGCCGGCGGCGTCTACGATGATCAAGGCAAACCCGTCAGCAGCTTCAACAGGCACCTAACCATCAAGTCGAAGTCTACCGACGCGAAAACTCCACCACCCGACAATGTCTTCTATAGCCATTTCTGCACGATTAAGCCCGGCCTCTACCAGGTACGGGTCGCGGCAGTAGATGCGAAGCAAGGCCGCGCCGGGAGCGCCGTACGCTGGATCGAAATTCCGGATGTTACTTCGAAAGCGCTGACACTGAGCAGCTTGCTTGTCGGTGAGCGCAAGACCGAATCGGATCCCGAGACCGCTTCGGCTGACGCGTCTGAACCTGGCAAGTCACCAGAGGCTATCCGTCAGGTTTCCCTGAACATCGATCATCGTTTCGCCGGCTCTTCACATCTTCGCTTCGTTACGTTTGTCTATAACGCGAGTGGGAGTTTAGCCGCGACCGCGCCAACCCCGGCACCGTCCGTTCAGGGGACGTCACCGCCCTGGAATACTTTGCCGGCAAGTTCTACGACTGCAACCGCAAACAGTCCAGACCTGGCGGTCCAGGTACAGTTGTTTCGCGACAACGAACCGGTCATCACGATGCCTTTGCACAAGATTCAGATTGACGCCGCCTCAGACGTGCGGCGACTTCCCTACGCGGCTGAGGTAGCCCTCGATGGCCTGCAACGCGGTCGTTACCTGCTCCTCGTCACCGTCATCGATCGAGTGGCGAAGGCCAGCGCCTCTCAAAAGTTTGGTTTTCAGATTGACTGAAACCAGTTTGCTCGTGTAAACACGCCCTGCAAATTCCATAACAAAGCGAGGTCGATCCAAAAATGAAACGCCGTAATTTTATGATTGGAACGGGAGCGGCCGGCATGGTGCTGGCATCAAAGCCGTTAACCAAGGCAGCCCTGCCCACGATGCTCGTGCCTAGCGCGATCAAGCCTCTGGTCATTTCATCGGCCAACGGAAATCATTTCAAGAATGGCGGGCCGGTGACTTGCGTTCAGAAGGCTTTCGCGATGATCACGCACGGTGAAGATGTGCTCGACTCAGTCATCGCCGGCGTGAACATAGTCGAGCTCGACCCTCTCGATGACAGCGTCGGTTATGGCGGTCTGCCAAATGCCGATGGCGTCGTTCAACTCGACTCGTCGTGCATGCACGGACCGCGGAAGCAAGCCGGCGCCGTGGCCTCGATCGAGGGCGTCCGCACGCCTTCGCTGGTCGCGAAAGCCGTGTCGGAACAGACCGATCATCACCTGATAGTTGGAAAGGGCGCACAGGATTTTGCGCGCAGCATGGGATTTAAGATCGAAGACGATCTGAACACCCTGCACTCGCGAGAATTGTGGCTCGAATGGAAACGGCGAATCGATCCTTCGCACTATCTCGATCCGAAAAAGCGGGCCGCGGCAGGCCGGCGCGCGGCGGCCGAAATGGTGGCCGAAGGTCTGCTCAGGCCCGAAAGCATCTACGGCACGATCAATTGCGACGGCATCAACAGCAAAGGCGAAATCTGTGGCGTCACAACTACCAGCGGCTTGTCCTGGAAGATTCCCGGACGGGTCGGGGATTCGCCGATTCTGGGCGCCGGTTTGTATGTTGACGGCAGTGTCGGAGCGGCCGGCTCGACCGGTCGCGGCGAGGCAAATCTTTACGGGCTTTGTTCGTTCCTGATCGTCGAAGAGATGCGGCGTGGCGCCCATCCGAAGGACGCAGGGATGGAGGCGCTCAAGCGGGTCAAGGCCAACACGTTTGAGAAGCGGTTGCTCAACAGCAAAGGCACGCCCAACTTTTATGTCAACTTTTATATTCTCAACGCTCGCGGAGAGTACGCGGGCGTGACCATGTACGAGGGGTCGAACGCGAAGTTCGCTATCTGCAATGAAAGCGGGCCGCAGACTCTTTCGTGCGAAGGATTATTGCCGGGCAAGCCTGCGGATTGAGTTGGTTCCAACTTCAGAACGAGAATTTCAAATTTCAAATTTGAGATCTCAAATCTTAAGTCAGGGACTATCTGAAATCCGAAGCCTGGAATCTCAAATCTGAGACTTGAAATTTGAGATTGCAGATTGCAGATTTCACACCTCAGCTCCGGCCATCGATCCAAACCTTGCCTGACTATCGGAAAATTTCGAATTCGAATGGGGTTGCAGAGTTACTCGACCGGCTCGAGGACCACCTGCTTCTTTTCGCGCTTCCGCACGAGCGAGAGCACGTGCTTTTTCTGGCGGTTGAACTCCGGGCCAATGGCCCACACGCCCCGTCGCAAGATGCGCCCGTCGATTGATTCAATCACATCGCCTTCCTTGAGGCCGCTGCGCGCGGCAATGCTTTCCGGTTCCACGGCTACAACCAGCACCCCATTCTCAGCACCCAGTTGCGACAGGTTCTTTGGCGAGAGGACCATCGTTTCGACTCCCAGCCCCTCCAGGCCGGTAAGGCTCGCCGGCATCGTGGGAAACTCAAATCGATATTCGAAGGCCTGCTGAAACGAACCACCAAGTTTCACTTCGATCAGAAAAGGCGCCGGAGAATTCGGCCGGCGAATCAGAAATTGTACCTGCCGGCCACTGCCTGCCTCTCCGAGCAGCTTGGAAAATTCTTCGCTGTTTTCAATATCTTCCTGGTTGACCCGAACGATGACGTCGCCCGGATGCAACTTAGCCAGGGCCGCCGGCGTCCCCGGCCTTACTGCGGTGAGCAGAATGCCCAGATGTTTCTGGAGCAATTCGGTCAATTGATCTTCATGCCACCCATGCGCCAGAAACGCCGCGCGCTTCGCGAATTGCACCGGCTCACCAACGATGCCAAGGAGAGGCCTGGGCACGCTCGCCTGTCGTTCCAGCACGCGGCGAGCAGCCGCGCGAATCGTAGCAGCAGGAACGATGCGCGCGTCATTGCCTTCGATAGATTCGACGATACCCAGCGTCTTCCCCGCTTCGTCGCAAGCAATGCCGCCCACAACCAACGGCGACAGTCCCGCGCCGCGCACGGTTAGCCGGTCCAAATTTCCGGCAGTGCTCGTCAGCGCCGAAATCCTTGTATTAACCTCGCCTATTTTTACGTAGATGTTTCGCGATGATGCCTCTCCTTCCGGCGACGTGCGCTCGGGGGCGAAAATCTGTACCGCTTGTCCCTGAGTCAACTCTTTGGCGACTTCTTCCGGCGACCACGGCCTGATGACCGCGTTCACCTGCAGAACTGACAGTCCGGTTTGTCCGTCGAGCCCGACATAGCGGGCCCTCAGTTTTCGTCCGTCCCGAGTAATGACCGTCAAGTCCGGCTCGGCCGGCGCCGGAAACCGCAGGAAACGCGTTGAGCCGGCTACGGCCGTTCGGGCCTTCAGCTCCAAAGGAAGTCCCGGAAACTCGGCAAACTCGAGCTCGGCGCCAGCCTGGGGCAATCGCACGGCGATCGTTCTGCCATCATCGAGGGCCCAGCCGGCGATGATGCTCGCATGCGCGTCGCTCGAGATCGAATCTGGATCGATGGTGTAGACGGTGCCCGGCTCGCCTTCCTGCCGCAGCAGGAACCTAAGCATCTTGACGCCGCTCAAACGATGCACGATGGTCACCACCTGCGGCGCAACCCTGGTTTGGTCCGCCACAACGGTGACCGTCGCGGGAGCTGCCGGCCTTCTGGGCGGACGCCGGGGCTGTTGTATTTTTTCCGGCGCCGGCGACTGCACCGCAGGAGGCGTCTGCACTGTGGCGGCGGCGGGCGCGATTGTTTGCGCCGCGCTCGCGCTGGCCAGAGAGATCAAGGCCGTGCCGGCTATCGACCACATCAATCCTCGATGAAAAAACGCTTTCATAGTCTTGCTTAAATTCCCTACTACCAACTGCGGCTGTTGGTGGCGCTGACCGGGATCCGATTATCAACCAGCCGTTGCGCGCCGAAGCTTACCGGTGGCAAAGAAATCCTGCGTGTCTCGCCACGATCGTCCTGCATCGACACGACCATTGGTTTGAACGGGGCGCTGAGAGAAACCTCGCCCGCTCTTTGTTCGATCTGTTTGATTGATTCCGCGGGCGCTGCACCATAGTCCCTAGCGCTTATGCCAGAGCCGGAAGCAATACTGCTCCCTCGATAGGCGCCGGCTGTGCGGTTCTGACGACCCGTTGGTCTCACCTCGTTGACGACTGGAGTTATGGTGGCGACGGTCTGTTCCGGCGTGCGTACTTTCTCTCTATCCTCCCGCTGATTCGAAGGTGCGGGCGCGGGCTGGGCCGGATGCGATGCGATTGCCGGCGACTGACTCGTATTCCGCTGAGTAAACCAGGCCAGGGACAAAGCGAGCACCACAATCAACGCTGCGGCAGCAATTGCCGGAGCGCCGATTACAAAACGAAAAATAAAAGGCTGCCGAGCGCCGGGTTGCCGCTCGTTCGCCAGGCGCGCTCGCAGGCGCAGCTCAAAATCGCCTGGCGCGGCGACCGGCTCGAGGCTGCCGACCAGTTCGCGCAGAGCGATTCGCTCCGCGCGAAAGTCGCGACACGACGCGCACGATGAGACATGCAATCGCGCTGGATCGCTCAACGTCTGATTCAGTTCTGATTCGTCAATTTCTCGCCGCGCAGCGCGGCATTCTTTCCCATTCATCATGGCACCACCTGGATATAATTCCGCATTTTGTCGCGCAAAAAATTACGGGCGCGGTTGATACGCGATTTCACCGTGCCCTCGCTCGTACCTAAGATCGACGCGATCTCTTCGTAGCTCTTTCCTTCCACATCACGCAGCACGAGCGGTGCGCGATACTTCTCCGGCAAGGTACTAATGGCCCGCTTCACTACCGCCCGCTTTTCCAAATCGACGAGACTGACGTCTTGCAGCGGCCGATCGTCGGGGGCATCAAAATCGCGGGCCTCCTGGCCGTCATCGGAAGAGAGCAAACCCGTCAGCGACACCAGTCGCCTGCGCTTGCGTTTGCGCAACTCGCTGATCGCTAGGTTCGTCGCAATGCGATAGATGTACGTCGAAAACGCGTGCGTCGTCTGATAGCGAGCGGCCGCGCGATACACGCGCAAGAACGTCTCCTGGGCCAAATCGACTGCGCCGTCGTAATCGTTCGTCATGCGATAGATGTAACTGGTAATCTGGTTGCGATAACGACGAACCAATTCGGCAAACGCATCTTCATCGCCCGCCAAAGTCTCTTCCAACAAGACATGATCCGACGTCTTCTGGACCACGACCGGCGAAGGCATTGCGGCGGCGAAATCCAACTCCTCAATCGAAGTTAGCGTTCTCATCGGGCAGGCAGGCTCTCAATCAATCTGGCGTAATTTCGAACTTCCCTTACGGTTCGTGCGAGCGAATTATACACCGGCCCGCGACCGCCTCGGCAGTAGACACGCCCTGTCTGGTTTTTAGTTCCGAAAAAATGCGTTTTGGCAGGCGGCCGTTCCTTTCAGGCCTTCAAAGTTGGATTGGGAGAGAGGATAGCCATCAGCTCAATAATTTCCGCGCGGGCTGAGGCGCTTAAGGAGTTGCCGGCGAAGTGGGTGCTTCTGGATTTTGAAACAGCGAGTCCTCCATCTTGACGCCATAGGTGATGGTCAGAATGCGTGTCTCCAGCGTTGGCTTTCCGTCTTCGAGCAAGACAGTTCGGAACGGCACCTGAGTGTTCTGCGCCACTCGATATTCATAGAAACGCCTGGTGTATTTAACCGCCGCGGTTGAGCCAGGCGGCGTCTCTTCATAATCGAGCCATAGAACACGAAAGGTCTTAGCGCTCACGAAATATCGCGTACGGTGATTTGCCTTGTCCGTTAGATCTATCACATAGACGTCGATGCCAAGATGTTTGTCTTTACCTGCCGAACTCAGTTTGGATTCGTTTTCTTTGTAACGCAGTAGCGCGTCAATGCTGTGGGCTTGTTGAGAAATGAAATCGGCCGTGGCGTCTGCGCGCGGCGTAAAGACTGACCCATTGATAATGCCGAAGATGCGGCCGCCAACGGAAACCAGCGAGTAGTCCGTCTGCGGCGACTTGGTATCAAGACGGATTTTATCTTTTTCGGATTTGTCGCCGCGCATAAAGCGCAGCTCGTATTTCACTTCTTCGGCGCGGCCCTCCGGACCGGTACGAGTAAATCGCCCCCGCTCAACACCGTTGCGCCGGATCTGATCCAGAATCGCGCGGCCAAGCCCATTGCCCGCGAACGCAATCACGGTTTCCGCAATCTGCTCCGCCGTTGGGGCCTTGGGATCGTCCGCCTTGGCTGCCTGACCAAAAGACAAAGGGGCAAACGACAACAATAGCGCTACCGCCAGGACCATTAGGCTTCGAAAGGGCAAAGGGGGTTTAGATTTCATGCTCGGAACACCTGTGACTCAAACTCTTAAAATTTGTCGGGATTGTAGCACAGGCCAATCTGGAAACGGGCTTGGCGCCTCCTGAATGATGCCCATGTCGCATCGTTGGATGTCCGATCGTAGCGATTGGTTTGACAAGCTGCTCGGCACCGCGTTAAGTAAGAGAGCAAAGACTAATTCACCGGGATCGTCGGTCGCTGGCAAGGCAGCGCGAATCCGAGCGCGTGATTATATGAAAGGATATTTGGGTAATGAAACGAGTTGGTATTTTGGTTGGCCGGGAAAAGACTTTTCCGGAAGCCCTGATTAGAAACCTCAATGAACGCGGAAACGGTTCGGTACAAGCCGACTATATAACCCTCGGAGGAGTGCGCCACGATGCGCCGCCGGCTTACGATCTGGTAATCGATCGCATCTCGCACGAGGTGCCTTTCTATCGGGCCACGCTGAAGCGGATGGCGCTGGAAGGAACGATCGTCATAAACAATCCCTTCTGGTGGTCGGCTGATGACAAATTCTTCAATTACTCGCTCGCGCGGAAGCTCGGCGTGACTGTACCCAGGACGGTGCTGCTGCCGCAAAAGGACTACATTGCGGGAATCACCGGTGAAAGCTTGCGCAATCTCGAGTTTCCCCTCGACTGGCAAGGCATCATCGATTACGTCGGGCTCCCCGCGTTCCTGAAACCGTTCGACGGCGGTGGCTGGAAAAACGTTTCGAAGGTCAATACTCTGGAGGAGCTGATCGCGGAATACGATCAAACCGGAACCTTGTGTATGACTTTACAGGAGTCCATCGAATTCGATCAGTTCGTCCGCTGTTATTGCGTAGGGCAGCAGGAAGTAATGATCATGCCTTATGATCCGCGCAAGGCTTACCTCTCCGGAGAGCAATACATCAATGACCCGAATTATCTGGCTCCGGCGTTGTTCAAGCGAGTAGTGAAGGACGTGCGGACACTCTGCACGGCCCTCGGCTACGACATTAATACGGTCGAGTTCGCGATTAAGGACGGCGTGCCCTACGCGATCGATTTCATGAATCCCGCGCCGGACGCCGAGCTACAGTCAGTAGGTGAGTTTTATCACACTTGGGTCACGGAAGCCGTGACGAACCTGATATTCAAGCGTCTGGCTGAAACGGCTGAACGCCCGCTCTATCGCTGGGATGCTTTTTTGAATCCGGCTCCCATCAGGACTGAGGCGGTAGCATCGGCGCCCGAACAAGCCGGACGAACCGTTGTGCCCAGGACAACGAAGAAGGGATCAACCAGAACGCGAAGCTCGGCGAAGAAAGATCAGGCGAGTGAAGCGTCAGGCTGAGCAGAGTGGGTAGAGTTCAAGCTTTGGCTTGTCCTGTGGGCAACAATTTCCATTGCATATTGATCCCTCTCCCTCTGGGGTGTGTTGGGTTTGTTGGGGGTGAGGGCGTGAACGCCGCACCTCCTGACCTCATCTTGTCGTCGATGGACACGAAATGAGAACGGAGTCAATCAAAACCAGCAGCAACTTAAAAGGTTGGAACTCTAAACTGAGGGTTTAGGCGTCGCTAGTTGCGGGACGGCCTCTGGCGGCCAGGAGTTTTCGGGTAATGAGTGAGCCGGACCAGGCAATGATCGAAGAAGAAGCGAGCGCCCAACCGAGGCCGGCGACTGCCTGGTCAACGGAAGATCCCACCAACGCGACCAGCATCGCAGCGAAGCTCACCCGCGCCGTCAAACGCTGGACGCGGTTTGCTCCTTCCAACCAGTTCATGCGGCGCAATTCGGCAGCCAGATAATCTTCGTCGCTATTCAAACGCGAATAGTAATCCGCTTCCCGCCGCGCCAAACCGGCAGTTGCTTTGTCCGGCGCAACTCGCACCGCATCATTGTAGTGGTGAATTACGTGCGCGAGTTTGCCGTCAGTCAGGGCGACTTCGGCCAGCCCAAGTTGCGCGCGATAGGCATTTTCGTCAAGGTCCAGAGTGCGGCGAAATAATCTTGCAGCGCGAAACGGATCCCCATACTCGAGGAACGATTCGGCGACGCGTGACAGCAGGTTCGCATCATTCGCGCCGCGCATGGAAGCCAGCCTGAGCGCCGCGCACGCGCGTCCCAACAGTCGCGCATCGCTAAACGCGCTGGCCTGTGACTTGAGTAGACGGGCGTATTCATAAATGAGCCACGGGCTTCGGGGTGAAAGCAGCAAAGCACGCCGAAAGGCCTCGGCCGACTGTTGCAGGCAACCGGCGATGCGCAAATCATTCGCCGATTTACGCAACGATTCGGCGCGCTCGGAGTCCACCGAAAGCGTTTGATCGGCGCTTTGCGCTGCTTGATTCGCCGAAACTACCGCGCGGTATCTATCAGCCCTTTTCGCGTCAGAGGTCTCTTCCAAAACTAATGTAGATGCGATGCCCAGTTTCGCCGCTTGCGCACGGACCGCTTTTACATCGTTGAGATGATCGCGAAGCTCACCCGCGCGCGCGTCAAGCTTATAGTCGCCAATCCGCGGCAACAGCATGCGTACCATGCGCCGAAAGTCTTCACCGCCGGACGCTAACACGAACGACGTACCCTTTCCGGCAATCTCGACGCGATAGCGGTACCGGACCTTGCCGCCCCGCCGCAGAGTGCGCAGCGTCGCGACTTCCACGCGTTCGACGTCGTCAACTGCGATACTTTGGGTCTGCCCGCGCACCAGCCGGACGATCAGGGCGACCAGGCCAGTCCGCGAGATAACATGTCCGTCAAAACTGAGCCGGTTGGTGAAGACGAGAAAAGGCATCATCGTCCAGGTCCCGATAATCAAAACCAGCGCGGCAAGATCACGATGAGCCCGCAGACACAAAAGAGCAGCGAATGTTAGCAGAGCAGCCACAGCAAAATACCCGCTGGGCGAGATGCGGATGCCGGCCAGTTTCTTTCGCCTCGCCGGGGCAACGTGGCCACGCACAGTTTCGACGAGCACTTCGCGCAGGTGATTTTGTGATGAATCGCTCAAGGTTTTCTAAAACGCGGACAAACTAAGGCGCGGGGCATTCGACCGGAACATTCAACGAGAAACTTCCCCGCGTAACGCCCGGTTCAGTGTAACGTAAATCCGCGAATTGAACGAATGTCTGACCTGTGCAGTTGACACTTTCAACGCGGGCAATCGGAAATCTGGCAAAGCCGAGCAGAACTTGTGCGCGCGGATCCTGCGACGCCGTGAGGACCAATTGTTCGCCGCGGCCCGTCGGCTTGGCGTAACGTTCAATCGCCGTCATCAGATCACCTCGATTCCCATCGACAATCAAGTTTGCCAGGTCAGGCGCCGGCGCCTGGTCAACTATGCCAACAAAGAATCGATACATCGCTCGATCGGTTTCCGCGACGCACAGCCACCGAAATGGATTGGCAGCCGTGGGCATGGCCGCAACGCGAACAAAGCGTTCGCCCCGCTGAGACGCGATCGCATTCGCTTCGTTTTCCGCGTTGTGAAGCGCCGCGTGATGCGCCCAGGCAAGGACGCCCCAGTAACCAATGACGAAAAGCAGCGCGCCAAATGCGAGAGATTTACCGACGCGTTTTTGAACTCCGGCAAACCGCGCTACTACCACGGCCAGGAGAACGGTGAACCAAATCGTTCGCGCGACGGTGAGACTGCCGATGCCCGCGGCCCGCTGAGGCGACACTCCCACCACCACGATCGTGCTGACAACTGCCAGAAGAGACCAAACGACAATTTTCCCACGGCGGTTGCTGGTCAGCAGGAACCCGGCGCCACCCAGAACCAGAATCAGGTAGGGATCGATGATGAAGACCAGATCGCCATAGAACCATGTGGCGTTCCAGGGCAGAAGCGGCCGGACTCCGTAATTATTGGTCCAGTCCATCAGAGGATGAGTTGCGGCGGCAATCAATGACGCAAGGACCAACCCGCGATATCGGATCCGCGGCGGTCGTTTGCGCCACCGAGCAATCGCGCGCTCAAGCCCAAACAGAATTGACGGAATCAGGAGACCCAGGACCAGCGTGCCGATGATGGAATGCGTTATCCCACGATGATTCTGCAGCAGAACCCATTGGCCGCCAAAGAAGAAGGAGACGACGTCGATGTCAGGGGCGTTCGCGGAGAGAATACAAACGGTAGCTGCATAAGGCGAGAAGCGTTCCAATCCCGCTTTGGCGGAGGCCAGGCCAACCAACGAGTGAGTCAGACCGTCCATGCTTGAGCTTCAAACTGCAAATTTCAAATTTGGAATTTCAAATTCGAGACCTTAGATCGTCAAATCTCAGCTCTCGAATCTCAGATCGTTAGATTTCAGATCTCGGAGTTCTAAAAAGGCAGACCGGTCGGCGATGGCGGGGGCGTTAACTGCGCATGCCGCGACGGATCGATCTTCAAAAGCTTCTGCGCGGCCTCGCGCGATGCCGAAGATTCCGGTACGGGCTTGCCGTCCTTATTTTTTGCTTTGCGGGCCGTGTCCACGATATTGAAGAGGAGGTCCGCCGCTTCCTTCTTCTTTCCTTGTTTGTCGTACACAGAGGCCAGACGCAGGTTTGCAGTATCGGGTGTCACGATTGCCGAACCCTGTTTGGCAATCTCGCCGTAAAGCCTGGCCGCCTCATCGAGGTTTCCGTCGGCTTCCTTTGCCTGGGCCAACGCAAATTTTGCCAGCGTGGCGATTTCTCCGCTGCCCTGGCTCAAAGCCTGCAGGTCGCTCTCGCCTTTCGCGCGATCAGTGACGAGTTCGTTGGTGGCAATGAAGTAGCGCGCCTCTGAGCGATAAGGTTCGCCATACTTGGCCGCGATCTTTTCAAATTCTTCGATCGCCCGCTGGGAACGTTCCTGCTGAGTGCTAAAGACGGGATCCCTCGAGCCGGCGGCCGGCGCCGGGCCGACTTCCGCGCCATTAATCGTAATTGCTCGGCCCATCGCGGCTTCGGCTTCGTCGGAATGCTTGTGTCGCCAGCGGGTGACGCCATAAGCAGCCGCCGCCAGAACTATCAGGACCACCAGTCCATAAAGAATCTGGCGACCGCGTCCCGCGACGCGATCAGCGAGCTTGTCAGCGAGGAGCATGGTCGTATCGCGAAACCGGTCGTGCTTTAGCTCCCGAGCTCGCTTCTTCTTATATTTTGCCAACTGGTTTCCTCTTGCAAGAACGCACAGTCACGAGCGTTCATTTTGGTGTATGATCGCAGAAACAGCGAATTTAGCGACCACTCGGAACGTTGTCAAGGAGGCTGCTGTGATCACAACGCTAACCGGCCCGATCGTCATCAAATAAACGATTAAGAGGTAGTGCAACTGAAATGACCAGGCGGGAACAAAACAAGGTTGGCAGGTGTCTAACTGAGCATCTGTCCGGGAAGCCACGGCGGATGACGAATTTGATGCTTCCTGTCCACGGGGGTCCCAGATGAGCTACGGAGAGCAGATAGCACTCCGCGGGCATGCGGGCTTGAAAGAAGTTGCTTCGGCAACTGGGGCCGAGGTTCGATCGACGGCCGAAGAAGAGTTCCTTGAAAGATTGCGGCGCGGCGAAGTGGCCGCCTTTGAGCAGCTCGTGTCAGAGCACACCGGCGATGTTTACGCCTTGCTCTATCGCTTGACCGCCGATCCCGAAGAGGCTCGCGATTTGAGTCAGGAAACATTCCTGCGGGCCTTTCAAAGCATCAGCCGATTTCGCGGCGATGCAAATTTGAAAACCTGGATCTATCGCATCGCGATCAATCAGGCGCGCAATCGCTGGCGCTGGTGGCGGCGACGAAAACGAGACGTCACGGTTTCGCTCGACGCAACCGACGACCGTCACGAGCAGCCGCTGAGCGCAACGTTGCGCAACGAGGACGCAATTGATCCCGAACAAGAGACGCTGGCGAGGGAGCGGGAAGGTCAATTGCGAAAAGCGCTGCTGGGAGTGCGGCAGTCTTATCGAGAAGCCGTCATCCTTCGTGACGTGGAAGGCTTCAGCTATGAGGAAGTGGCGAACACCCTTGAGATCAGCATTGGGACGGTGAAGTCACGAATTTCACGAGGCAGATTGGAACTGCGTCGCCAGCTCGAGGGATCTTTGTAATGACGAATGGTTGGCCCGCCCCGGCTTCACAAAACTCGGTGCCAAGTGGGTCGAAGTGACGGTTTGGGGACGGATGACAAAGCGATTCAATCAGGGGGGAATGACTTGAAAACGTGGCCAGCAACACCCCGTAGATTTCATTCCGGCTCTGACGATGCGCAAGCCAGAGTTTCCAGGTCGGCGTTGCTTTCCCTTGTTTGAAGGAAGCAGCCGGGGTCGGCCAGCCATTCCTTAGTATTTTTGATTTTAGATTTGCGATTTGAAAAAACCATGAACAGCAAAGCAAATCAAAAATCAGCGATCAAAAATCGCAAGTGAAACTATGTCGTGTGAAGAAATCCAAAAATCGCTGGCGCTTTACGTCGACGACGGATTGTCTCCGGATGACCGCGGCGCCTGCTACGGGCATTTGGAAGTCTGTCCGGTTTGCCGGGCGCGGTTGCTGGAAATTCGAGTAATCCGCAGTGGCCTCGCGACGCTTTCGCGACCGGCGCCGCCCCTCGATCTAATTCAGTCAATTAATACGGCTATGGTTGCCGAAGCCGCGAGTCGAAGGGCTCTCAATGATACGACCTTCGGCGACGTGGTTCGGGCGTGGCTGCAACCCGTGATGATGCGCTATGCCTTCAGTTCCCTTGCCTCGGTAATCATCTTTGTTGCTGTCTTCGCTGCCCTGCGTCCCCACATGATCGCGTTGCATGAAGCCGCTTTGGCGTTCGATCAGGCGCCCGTAACGATCGATTTCATCGATCCTTTCCGGCCGGGTTACGATATTAATAAGGCGATTTCGCCCGAGAGTTATGCGGCCTTGAGGACTCCGTTCAATGCCGAGTCGCCGAGCCTGAACCCGGGCGGCGCACTCGCAACCCTCACCTCGGAACCTTCACGTTTGCGTGCAGATGGCCGCGAAGGCGATGACAACATGATGGTGGTTGCGGATGTTTTCACGAATGGCTCGGCATCGCTGGCGGACGTGATGCATGCGCCGCGCGATCGTCGGATGCTGGCGGACTTTGAGAAAGCCCTGCGACAGAATGCTGCCTTTGTGCCCGCGGCCATGGATCGACGACCCGAAACAATGCGGGTGGTGTTTTCGATCCAGCGAGTCGACGTGCGCGAGAGTAACTACTGAAAAAAGGGCCACCCGTTACGGAACCGCTTGCGGAAGCAGACGGGTGATCCCCACCCCGGTATTTCCTCAAAAATAAATCAGGATAATTTCAGAGTAGTAGTGAGGCTCGACACTGGGGTAATGCCGTAGTTTGGTTTTGTATTTCTCCTGGTCCGAACTAGAACGATCCACAAAATCACACGAACCGTAAACACACACGATTTCCGCTTCGTGTATTTTCGTGGATCGTTTTTACCCTGGATAGCAGCGATCGCAAGATAGAACACCCAGCCGATACTGAACCGATTGCTACTGCAAGCGGTTCTGTACCAAGCCTCTTGCCCGATCGCGTAGCGAGCGAGCGAAACGCGCTTCGATCACGCCGCCGCGCTTTTGTCCCAGTTGTGCGGTGAGAGTGGGATAGGTTTCCATCACTGCCGGCAGCGACTCAGCCTCGATCAGCTTCTCGACTCGTCCGATTTCCTTCTCGGATCCTTCAATCTCCATGAACAACCCGAACGGGAGTTCGTCTATGGCGAGTTCAGCTTTGCCAACCTGCCAACGGGTGCGGCGCTTCTCATAAACCAAGGCCGGACGGAATTCCAGTGAGCGCAAAATCGCGGCCAGGGCATTGGCGTCCGCGACCTCGGTCTCTTCTTCGCGCTGGTGCTTGATCGCGGACTTGCTGGGAAAGCGTTCTTTGAAAGTCAGTAACGCCCGCCCGTTAACCCGGCGAAGTCGGAGCGCACACCCGCCGACGTCAAGCCGGCCACCACGATAAAGAGTGTTCTCTTCGAACTCGAGTGTCGCCGGCGACAAGCCGAGCCGGCGCAGACGTCCGATTACCGCGTCGCGCTGTTTCTTCGTCAGGCGGTATTTCTTTTCAATCTCAACTGGCATCAGTGGCTTACGATTTCAAGTTTCGAATCTCAGATCTGAAATTATCTGAAATCTCAAATCTGGAATCTGGAATCTGGAATCACGATTATTCAGGACTGTCTTAACCAGCGCCAAACTTCGGGAATGGTGGCTTTCTTGCCATACATCAACATGCCGACGCGATAGATGCGCGACGCGACCCAGACCAATCCCGCTATGGTCGCGATTCCAATCCCTAGCGACAGCAAGATTTGCCACAGTGGCGGTGTTTCCGTGACGATGCGCACCAGCATCGTGATGGGCGCGAAGAAAGGAAACATCGAAGCCCAGAAGGCCAGCGAAGAGTTCGGGCTGCGAATGATATTAAACGAAAGATAGAGTCCCGCGACCAGCATCAAGACCACCGGCAAAGCGAGTTGCCCGCCTTCCTGCGTCGTCGTAACCATTGAGCCCACGACCGCGTAGACAGTCGCGTAAATAAAAAAACCCATCAAAAAGAAAACAGCGAAATAAACAAACATCATGGCCGGGATGTGTGGCAGGGCGATCGACGATCCAACCGCGACCCAGGCTGAAAAGAGCAAAAAGGCACTCGCCCAAATCCCAAGTTGAGTCAGAGCGACGAGACAAACGCCAACAAGTTTTCCCAACATCAAAGGGAACGCCCGAATTGACGAAAAAAGAATTTCGGCGATGCGCGTTTCCTTTTCCTCAATCACGGCTCCCAGGACAAACTGACCGTACAGCAGCACGGTCATGTAAATTAGAAAGCCCACGCCAAAGACAAGATAGAAGCTGACTTCGCCTTTGCTCTCCTTGCCGCCGGCCCCTGTAGTCTTGAGATCGATCGGCCGGGAGGCCGACTCAACAGACTTCTCATCAATCCTGGCATCTAGTAGACGCTGGCCTCGCACGGCGCGGCTGATGGCGCTCGCGACGTAATTACCAGTAAAGAGATCGGCAGCGTTGCGTGCGCGAAATTCTGCCTTCCCTTCCTTGAGCAGATCGGGGGGCAAGACGACATAGCCGTCAAGCTCATGGTTCTGAATTCGCGCTTCCAGGGTCTTCCTTACGTCCTCGATCGGGCGGCCGTTGGGCCGGACATCTTCAACCAGATAACTTCCCCGGAACAACTTCCCTCCCTTGTCGACCTGTTCCCTGGGATTGTTACTTCCGGTCGGCGGCTGCGTTGGTCCCTCATCCTCACTCTCCTCGGATGGCTTCTTGCCGCTGGTCAACTCTTTCGCAAGGCGCTCGTACATCTTGCCCGTCTGATCCACGATGGCAAGTCGCGTCGGTCCGCCGGATTTATAGCCCAACATCAGCGCCGGCACGACGGTAAACCCAGCCATGATGAGCGGACCCAACACAGTGGCCACGACAAAGAACTTCGTGCGCACACGCTGAACGTATTCACGCTTGACGACGGCGAGGAATTTTCTCATGCGACTTCTCTGACTTTCTCGATGAAGATGTCGTGCAGACTGGGCTCGACCAATTCAAATTTAGTCACTACTGCGTGCGCCTCAACCAGCCGCCTTAGTAATTCCTGCGGACTCGCACCAGGGACGAGCAAAACTTCGGTATCATCGCCGTGCTGACCAATGTTCGCGACCAGCACCGGATCGTTAAGCAAGCCGTCGCCGCCCTCGAATTGCAGCGCCACAGCATTGCGCGAAAAGCTGCGCCTGATCTCGCGCAGCTTGCCGTCGAGTACCTTGTGCGATCTATTAATCATGCAGACATCGTCACAAAGTTTTTCGGCAATCTCCATCTGATGGGTCGATAGAATAATTGTCTTGCCCGCTGCCTTCTGTTCCCGAATGGTTTCGGTCATCAGCTCGACGTTGACCGGATCCAGACCGGAAAACGGCTCATCCAGAATCACCAGATCGGGATCGTGAATCACCGCGGTGATGAACTGAACTTTTTGCTGCATTCCCTTGGAGAGTTCCTTCGTGCGCTTCTCTTTCCAACTGAAGAGGTCCAGCTTCTTGAGCCAGGCATCGATTCGCTTCTCGGCTTCGGCCCCCCGCAGGGCTTTCAGCTCCGCAAAGAAGCGCAACTGCTCGCCGATCTTCATCCGCTTGTAGAGCCCGCGTTCCTCCGGCAAATAGCCGATCCGATCCTGTAACGCGGTGCTCATCGTTTGTCCGAAGAGTTCCACCCGCCCTGAATCGGGCGCGGTGATATTGACGATCATGCGTATCGTCGTCGTTTTGCCGGCGCCGTTCGGACCAATGAGGCCAAAGACGCGACCGGCCCGAACCTGCAGGCTGAGATCGCTGACGGCGGTAAACTCGCCGAAACTTTTCGAGACGTGATCGAGGACCAGGGTAGGCTTGGTATCGTCCATATTGCTGCTTGTTACGAGTGTGAACGGCTTACAGTTTCAGGAGGGGCGTCGACTGCGCCGTCAGCGGTCTTTTCAAACCTAACAGATCAAACGAAGTCATAATAAGCACAGAGATCGATCGCGTCGATGAATGGGGCGAGATCAGTCGCAGAGCGGCGAAAGATCTCTAGCCCACAGCATGAGCCGTGGGGACAAGAGCAACCCAGGGAGGCAGCCCTGGCAAGGGCGAAACTGATTCTCATTGCGTGTTTCGCCGCTCCGCGGCTATCACCCGTCCCACAATCCAGACCCACGGCTGACGCCGTGGGCTACAGATCTTTTGCCGCTCCGCGGCTGAGAGGGAACTCTTTAACGACTCCAGCTTGCTCAGCGCTTTACCATGTCCCTGCGATTCACTGTTCAATTCGAAACGCCGAGTAAGTTCCGGCCGGATCGAGATTAAGCTCTTCGATATGATTTACGGACGAGAAGCGCGGGCCCGTGGCCAACTCGTGCTTGAATGCTTCGACTTGCTGCGGCGGGCCTTCGGCGAGTACTTCGACGCGGCCGTCATCCAGGTTCTTCACATAACCGACGACCTGATGCCGCGCGGCGGCGCGCTGAGCGAAGAAACGATAACCCACGCCCTGCACCTCTCCGCCGACAAAAAACTTACGCGCAATTGGAGACATGTACGATGAATTGAATTTAATGCCTCAGCCGTCGAAGCGCAATCCGAGCAGCCTTCGGTTAGCGTGAGGGTCTAGCTCGCTTCGATCATATTTTGTCATTCGTCGTTAGGAGTTCTCATGCGTCGCACCCCCGCCCCTCTCCCAGTGGAGGAAGAAACTAATTCCCTCCCCGCAACTCCACCACGGCAATGCCCCCGGGCGCGATGTTAAGAGTGACGCTATCCGAAGTGCCGGCTTGCTTCTTCACTGTCAGGGTTCGATCCGAAGTCCATTCACTAGCATTCGAGATCGCCGCACCGCGCAAGCTTATCGTGGCGTTTACGCTTGCGCTGCGATCGACCTGGGCCATTCCCTGCTGCTGCTTGAAGACACCGTTGTCGTTGAAGAGCGTCACGACCCATCCGTGCGCGGTGCGATTGATCATGTACTCAACGTCGCCTTCAACATGAATGGGAGTCGCTTCGCTGGCCAGATGCGCGAGCAGATGGGCCGCGAACGGAGTCATGCGTTCATCTTCACCTAATAGATCTGGCAAAGCGACGAAGACAACCCTACCGCGGCCGACTTTATTCACGGTTACCAGCGGATCGCCGTTGGGCGCGGCGATCAGAACGTCGGCGCCTTTCGTTTCCACGCGATCGTAACGAAAGATTTGCCCGCTGAGATTCTGTTTCGGCTCGTTCGGCGACAAACATTTGGCGTCGTCGGCTTCGGCGCTCGTGCCGGTTGGATGAATGCCGAGGAGGTCGGCAGGGAGGCCTTTGATTTGAGCGGAATTAAGAACCAGGGTCCCGCCGTTGCGAACATAGGAACCGAGCTTCGCGACCCAAGCGCTCGTCCAATCGATCGTGCCGCCGACCACGACTGCGCGATAAGAATCGATCGCATCGATGGGTGAAGAAACTCGGTTCGCGCCTGCGGCGCTCTGTGCGGACGGGACGTCCGCGCTCCCAGCGTCTGCTCGACTTTGGACTTTGGACTTTGGACTTTGGGCTGGCGAAGCCACCAGCACGTCAAAAATGTTTCCGAAAATTGCCGGCACGAAGGCCTGGCGTTCGCCGCTGGCGGGCTCGCCTTCGCGCACCAGCCCGGGATAGTAGGCCGCGCCGAACAACTCGCGCAGCGCGCGATCACTGCGATTGATCTGAGAAACTTCGAACGGCCATTGCGGATAGTCGGTCATCTCCCAACCGTGCGCTGGATCCAGCAGAAACGCGATCGGCGTGTAAGGCGTTCCCGGATCGGCGTGCTTCTCGGCGAAGCGCATGAACTCTTCGGTAATGCGGCCCAGAGGATTGAGTTGGAAAGGATGCTCGCCCGGCCCCGGCTTAAAAAACTGATCGAAGCCCTGCTCGAGGTAGATCGCCGACGAGCCCGACATGTAATAGAGGTAATAGCTCTTGCGATACCACGAAAGCGACGGCCCCATCGTCGCGCCATAGCGTGAATGAAAAAAGTTGTCGGGCCCGGCAAAGTTTTGCTGCTTTGTGAACGTCGTCGCTGTATCGCCAAAGCCCGGCGCGTGATAATAGAAAACGTTGCCGCCGTACTGGCGCGCCGCCCCGCGGTTGAACGCGAGTCGCATCGCGGTCATCGGCTGAACGGCCGCGGTCTCCATTCCAAACGACCGCACGCCCCATTCACCCAGCGCGTGAGCGAACGAAGTGCTGGAACTGGATTGAGACGGAATCATTTTGTCCCACATGGGTCCCGTTTGTGTCTTGAACATCTTGCTCCACTTCCGCGAGAGCGCGTCCGTGTAGAACGCGCGGTGGGCTTCGAGCAACTGTGTGCGAGTCATTTCAGGCGATATCTTCAAATACTGCGGCGCTTCATCCCAAACGAAGCCGACGCTCTCGCCGGAAATCCAACCCAGGAATTGATCGCGCAGTTCCCCGTTCAAGAGTTTCCAGGCCGCCTGTGCTTCAACGTCAGAAGCGAAGTTTGCCGAGCCATAGTTAATTAAAATGGCAAACGGTGATTTTGTCTCAGTAAGATAACGGCGAAAGGCGCTGCCGTCTTTCAAAAGCTCGGGCAGATCGTTGATGTAAACAGTCGGCGCCACCAACTTCGAATCGAATATCGGAACCTCCCGTTTGCCTGAGTAAGCTTTGACGAACTCATCGATCGGCTCGGCGCTGAAAGGATAAAGCGGACGTTCGGCGGGCGGCTTGTCGTAAAGCTGCCAAAACTCTTTCGCGATGTTCCAGGGCATCAGAAAGTCGCGGCCGGCGACCCTTGGACGGGCCCAGGACGGCGGCATATTGATTCGCGCTGGAGTTTCAATCAGCGGGCTAAGCGGCGCGCGCGTGCTTGCCCATTCGCGCAAGTAACGCATCGCCGCGAAATCGGGCTTCCTTCTTCCCTGCGGAACATAGGCGAGATCGTTTGTTACCAGAACGCAATCGACCTGACGCACAGCCTGCGCAGCTTTATCGAGCTCGATCGAAATTCGCGCCGGACCTTTCGCCAGGGTCGCCGGGGCGCCGTCCCACGCGAATGACCAGCCCCAGTAAAGGCTTACTTCATCGTGCGGATCGATCAAATCCCTGGCGCCGAACTCGTGTCGCGCGACCTCGCGTCCCTGCTGTGTAATGCGCGCGACAAAGGTTTCCGTCTTGTTGGCCCAGTCCGCATAGCGAACCCAGATTTTGTATTCGCCGGACTGCGGTACTTCAACGTCCTGCCAAATCACACCGCGCGTTTCGTCGGCGGATGCGGCCACCGAATTCCACTCGCTCTCGCCGCCCTGCGTCCATTCAGCCGAGACGCCCGGCCCGTTGATCGACCAACCGGGCGCTTTGGCCGCAGGCAAGTTCAGGTAAGAAGGATTCAGCAATGGCTCATGGCGCGACGTCTCGGTTATCCCGCGCATGTTCTCAGCTTCGTACCACAGATATTCGAAGGCGTGGCGAGCCTGGACCGGCGCCGCGGATTCAGCCAAAGACTGCGCCGGCAATTCGACGAAACCGATACAAGCGAAAACAATGAGTGCTGTGAGCAGAAGACATTTCATTCTGTTAATCGGCATTGTGGATTTCCTTGTCTTCTGCATCAAGGGCCCGCAGGGCCTTCGCTAAACTCGATCACTGTAGGTTATTCAGACGTTCATTTAGGTCTTTAGTCGAATGCTGCTCTTGGATCACAGACTGAAGTCTGTGCCACTCAAACCGAAGCACTACTCTTCTAATGTCCAATCTGCCAAGCCTTAATCACGTTGGTTGGCCGAACCAACATGATTACTTCCAGCAGCAGGCTATCTCTGATCCAAATTAGCAGCACTGTCTCAATCACAAAGAAAACGACCACGGATCGCAGCCACCCAAGCTTACGGGCTATCATGAACCCAAGGCCGCAACACATGATGTCGCCCAGCGAATTCATGACCGTGTCGCCCTGGTAACCCAGAGCTGCCGTCGCCGCCCGGTAGTGTTGGATCACGGTGTTCGTGTTCTCGATCAATTCCCACACAGCTTCCAGGGTTATCGCCAGGCAGAAACGCCAGCTTCCCGGCAGACGGCGAGCGACTAGCGCGAACAGACCGCAGAATATCAGTCCATGCAGGACATGCGTAAAGCTGTAAGGGTCGAGGAAGGTCTGCGAAGTTAGTGAGCTCCAGCCATTGCTGGTCCAAAACAACCTGAAGCCGCACGAGCACCACCAAAGTCGTCCCTGGTTGTGAAGCTGCAAGGCAGTCGCTACCAGGACAAGAACAATTATCGACCACGGCCAGAGATTTCTTTTGTTTGCGGCAAACACTTTGGCGGGCGAGTGATACGGATCAGCCAAGCGCACTCAGGCAGTCGGCCATGCTGCGCCGCCGGCAGGTGAACATGGGCGTGTCGCGTAGCGTGAAAGAACTGGCCTTGGTTTCACGGAGTTCCTGAACCAGATCGAGAAAGTCGGAAGGATTATTGGTTTCGAAAGCGACTACAAACTCCTGGTCGTCGAGCCCGAACGAGTAGCTGGTATGCAGCTTCACCGAACGATATTTCGAACCTATGCGTAGATTCTCGGCCATCATTTCCTGGCGCTGTTCCTGCGGGCGAGAATACCACTCGCGGGTTCTCTGCAAAGGACAGACAAACAGGTAATCCGACTGGCCGGGAACTACGTGCACGCTATCCTCCGGCTGCTCGGAACAATCCTTCTCGATATACATTGAGCGCTTGGTCATTGAAAGAAATGACTGGGTCGCCTCGAGGTATTTCGCCATCGCGGTCTGATTCAAACGGCCGGTCATTTCCTGAATCGGATCAAGCGCAGTGCCGATGCGCCAAATCATAAAGTCGGCATTCGTGCGCAGCCCCACGGTGGAATAGGAATGAATCAATAGCTGTTTGCGAAAATCGTCGATGGTGTCTATGAAGCCCTGCTTGCAATGGCCCTTGTCCGCATCGTCGAGCATTCTCCATTCGGGTCGGGCACGGTAGAAAGTAAAGTTGACGAACTGTCGCGGAAGCTTGCTCTTGTGCTCTTCGAGTTCTTCTACGTTGGGCGCGAGCCGCAGCGACCCTCGGGTAGAGTTGTTCGTCTGATCGCGTTCCGTAGTCATCGCACAGATTGTTCGATCAAAAGGGGAGTCTCGTTCGTCTAATCTTTACCGCGCAAGAATGCTTGAGTGTGGCGCGCACCTATTCTGCCTTTTGTCTTTACTGCTTTGCAACCAGACAGGAGG
>JAWVCT010000090.1:0-15280 GCA_033858155.1 Blastocatellia bacterium | reverse complement strand
GCCGAATTGAATCGGGCCAGCGCGAGTTCACCGTGCGCACGATGGGGCGCATTCCCGATCCGGCACAATTCAACAATCTGGTGGTTTCGACCAAGGGAGCTTACGCGGTCAAGATCAGTGACATTGGCTATGTCGAAGACGGAGCGGAAGAGCAACGCACGGAAGCTCGTTTGAATGGCCAGCCGGCCGTAACGCTGGTCGTCTCAAAGCAGTCCGGACAAAACACCGTCGCAGTCGCCGACGCCGTGAAAGAGCGTCTGGCAGAACTGAAGGCGGGTCTGCCGCACGATGTGAAAATGGAAATCGTTGGCGACCAGACAATTTTTATCAAAGCGGCGCTGCACTCGATCAATTTGCACCTGGTTGAAGGCAGCATCCTCGCGGCCATCGTCGTCTTTGTTTTCCTCTGGAATTTTCGTGCGACGTTTATCGCGTCGATCGCCATTCCTACTTCGATCGTGGCGACCTTCGGACTGATGGCGGCGATGGGCTTTACCTTGAATCAGATCACGATGCTGGCGCTGACGTTGATGGTTGGAATCGTGATCGACGACGCAGTGGTGGTGCTGGAAAATATTTTCCGATACATCGAAGAAAAGGGAATGCCGCCATTCCAGGCCGCGATCGAAGGCACTCGCGAAATTGGCATGGCAGTCACGGCTACGACCTTATCTTTGCTAGCCGTATTTTTGCCCGTGGGATTTATGGCCGGCATCGTCGGCCGCTTCATGTCTTCGTTCGGCTTTACTTCCTCGTTTGCGATCGCGGTTTCGCTGATCGTGTCGTTCACGCTCACGCCCATGCTGGCGGCGCGCATGATCAAGCGTAAGAAGACGGTCGCGGCAAAAGCGCCCAGCCCGGAAACTTCCACTTCGCCGGAAGGTGAAAAGCGGAGTTCGCTGGCCGAGTTCAAAGACAAGTATGTCCAGGCGCAATCGAAAGAGTCGCGCTTTTATCGTCCCATCGATCGCACCTATACCTGGATGCTCAAGTGGTCGATGAAACATCGTTGGGCGATCGTGCTGTTGTCGGTCCTCGTAATTATCAGCACGGTGCCCCTTTTCATGTTCGTCGGGAAAAACTTTTTGCCGGTTGACGACCAGGCCCAATTCGAAATCAACGTGCGCGCGCCGGAAGGTTCCACGCTGTCATCGACTTCGAGTCTGGCCGAACGAATTGCCGCGGACGTACGGAAGATGCCCGGCGTGACCGACACCCTCGTAACCATTGGCAGCGGGCAACAACAGGTCGTCAACCTGGCAAACATCTATGTGAGGATGGCGCCGATTGACGAGCGCACAATCTCGCAAATCGATCTGCAGACGCGCGTCCGTAACGAGATCGTGGGCAAGTATCTGAAGGAATTTCCAGACCAGTTGCGCACCAGCGTTAACCCCGTAGCCGCCATTTCCGGTGGCGGACAGCGCAACGCCGACATCAATTTCGTGGTCAGCGGCCCTGATCTGGACAAGCTCACCAAGTATGCCGATGACCTGCTGAAAAAACTGAAAACGATCCCGGATGTGGTTGACGTGGACTCAACGCTGATCACGGGGAAGCCGGAACTGCGGGTCGTGATCGATCGCGCGCGGGCCGCGGACCTCGGGGTTCGGGTTGGGGATGTTGCTCAGTCCCTCAACACTCTGGTAGCTGGTCAAAAGGTTTCGACCTTCAATGCGGGCACGGACCAATACAACGTGCGAGTGCGGGCGATTGGAGAGTTTCGCGCCAGCGCCGAAGGTTTGAAACGAATGCTGGTAGCTTCGCAAAAACAGGGTTGGGTCAGCCTCGATAACCTGGTCCGGATCGAGGAAGGCACCGGTCCTTCTTCGATTGATCGATACAACCGTCAACGCCAGGTAATGCTGGTCGCAAATACAAAGCCGGGAGGCTCGCAGACGGCGGTAACCGCGCAGTTGACGGAGTTTGCCAAAGCGGAAAACATGGACAGCTCTTATCGAACGTTCCTGGCGGGACGTACGCGTGAGCTGGCCCGCACCGGCCAATATTTCCTGCTGGCGATCGTTTTGTCGTTCGTCTTTATGTACATGGTTTTGGCGGCGCAATTCGAATCGTTCATTCACCCGATCACGATTCTTTTAACGCTGCCGCTGGCTATTCCATTCGGCATCCTCTCGTTGCTGGTTACTGGACAGACCGTAAACATTTTCTCGGGTCTGGGTCTGTTGCTTTTGTTCGGCGTGGTGAAAAAGAACGCCATTCTGCAAATCGATCACACGAACGGATTGCGGAAGCAGGGCATGGAGCGGCATGACGCGATCATTCAGGCGAATCGCGATCGCTTGCGGCCGATCCTGATGACCACGATTGCTTTGGTCGCGGGCATGACTCCCCTGGTGCTTTCCAGCGGGCCGGGCGCCGGCACCAACAGATCGATAGGCGTGCTGGTGGTTGGCGGACAGTCTCTTTGTTTGCTGCTGACCTTGCTCGCGGTTCCGGTGTTCTATTCGCTGTTCGATGATTTGGCGCGCAGCCACATCTGGTCTCGGATTGGCTCGAGCGTGTCCGGGATCTTTGGGCGCGGACGTCGGCGCGCGGCGGCGGCAGCGGCCTCGTTGTTGGGAATAACGACGCGACACTAGGAACAGACAGCCCCGACGGGAATACCTCTTCGGATCGATTAATTGCAGATGGAAGAAAGTCATGATCGAAGCTAAACCAACAACCACGCAACTACGTCCGCGACGCGGACTGCGCGAAAATAGCCCAGCGCTTCAGTGCTGGGCGCAGAACGGATCAGATCGACCTGAGCCCGTGAAGCGGGCGACTGAAGTTGACAGTTCCCTCGGATTCATTCGCAAGATTCAGCCGTCCGCGTCGCGGACTAGAAGGAAGAATGAGCGTTCATTTCCCAGCGATGAATCGCTGGGCTATTTTCAATCGTCCGCTTCGCGGGCGATATTGAGGCTCGCTTCGCTGACGGCGTTGGTATTTGCTCTCGCAAATTCGAACGCCTTCGCCCAGGAACCCGCGCCGTCCCCGATTTCATCGCCGATGGTCTCAGCTCAACAGACTCTGAAGGTGCCCTCAGTTGCCGTAGATTTTCGCGCCGATTCCAATCAACTTCTGCCCTTGCTCAGCCGCGTCGGCGTGGACACAAATGAGCAGCAACCACTGTCCTTGCGCGAAGCAATCGCCCTTGCGCTAACCAACAACAAAGACATCGAAGTCGCGCGCGACAACGTTAAGATTGCGGAGTACGATCTGTTGTCGGCCCGCGGCGCGTATGATCCGAGGATCAGCGCCCAGAGCTATTACGAGAAGATCAAGACACCGGCGGCCAGTTTTCTCAGCGGCGCGAGTAACGCGGTCGACTCTTCGGACTTTACCGCGACCAGCCGTCTGGAAGGTTTAGCTCCGAAGTACGGCGGCAACTATCGTCTGGATTTTTCATCGGTGCGCTCGACCAGCAACAGTCTGTTCACCGCGCTCAATCCGCAATACCCAACCGCGTTGACCTTCAGCTTTACTCAGCCGCTGCTGCGCGGGCTGCGATTTGATTTGCCGCGGCGACAGATCGAGGTAGCAAAGAAAAACCTGTCACTGACCGATGCGCAGTTTCGGCAGCGAGCTATCGAGGTGATTGCGAACGTCCAGAGATCTTACTGGGACCTGGTTTTCGCTCTGCGAAATCTGCAAATTCAGCGCGATTCGCTCAATGACTCGCGTAACCAACTCGCGCACAACCGGCGCATGGTGGCCGAAGGCTCCCTCGCGCCCATCGATGTGGTGGCGGCGGAAACGCAAGTGGCAAATTTCGAACAGGCCGAGTTCAGCGCGCTCGAAGACGTCAACCGTGCCGAGAACAATCTGAAGTACATGATCGCCGAAAACCAAAAGGCGAAGTTGTGGAACCTTTCGATCATTCCGACAGACCAGGCCGACCTGACCATGCCGCAAGTTTCCCTGTCCGATGCGATGGATGCCGCCGTGCAAAATCGACAGGAGCTGCGGCAATCGGATCTGGCGCGAGAGATTAATCTTCTGGATCAGAAACTCTATCGCGATTTGACGAAACCCGAGATCGATCTGGTCAGCAGTTACGGGGTGGTAGGGAACGCCGGCACTGCGGCCGGCAGCAATCCCCTGACCGCCAGCAGCGATCTGGTGCGCGCCCGAGTGAACCAGTTGTCCGTGCTTTCGGGTCTGCAACCTCTACCCGCGTCTGCAGCGAGCACAATCTCGCCTGACTTAATTGGCGGGTACCCGCAGTCCCTTTCCAATCTCGGCTCGAACCAGTTCAACAATTTTCGCGTGGGTGTTTCGATCAGCTTGCCGCTTCACAACCGCACCGCCGAAGGGCAACTGGGCCATTCGCTGGTCGAAGGTAAACGCATCGCCACTCAACGCGAGCAACTTGAACAACTGATCCAGGTCGAGGTGCGCAACGCTCTGCAGTCGCTCAAGACAGCCGAGGCTCGGCGGCGCTCAGCAGCCATCGCCCGCTCGACCGCCGAGCAGCAATATGAAAGCGAGAAACGCAAACTCGATGTCGGTCAGTCCACCGTCTTCCTGGTGCTCGAACGACAGACTGCCCTGGCGACGGCGAAGGGAAACGAACTGCGCGCCCAGACTGATCTAAACAAGGCCATTGCTGAGCTGCAGCGCGCGACCGGCAGTTCGCTGGCCGCGAATAATGTCAGTGTGACCGTCCGCTGAATATTCTGCCCGAATTCGAGACGGGGCCGGCATTAGCCCCACTTCGAATCCTATCGACACAACTTAGGACCCTAACAATATTCTGGTAGTGCTCCCTCCTAACAGAACACTACCAATATTATCGGACTCTCGCGTTTGTGTCGGGCAGCCCAAATGACCTTGGCTTCATCTTATGCAGGCCGACTGGATGGCTCCCGACAAAACTAATTGCCACCCGTGCCGGCTGACACGTAGAATGTGAAATAAGGGTTTTGCCTCAACCCTCCGCCTCGAGTCGTTCCAGCGGGTTAGCCGCCGAACTTCTTCACCAGCTTTAGAAACTGAACACGTCAGGAGTTCAAACAACCATGAAGAAATCAACCGTGGCCAGCAATGGCCGTTCTCTGAAAAAGCAGACGCGGCTTTTTCGGGCCGGCATTTTCGCCATCGCACTGCTCGTCGTGGGAATGATAACCGCCATCGCCAGGTACGAAGCTCGTAAGGGCGAATCGAAGGCGACTGAAAGCCAGAAGACCTCCACGCCTGCTCCGCGACCCAATTTCGTTACCGTCGCGGCAGGGGGCAAGAAGCTCCAGGTCAACGCGCAGACATTGCAGCAGGGACCTCTGACGCAGGACCAGGCGCAACAGATCGCTGAGGCTTTGAAAGACAACAAGTCCACGGACGGCCTGGTGCAGGTGCAGAATCCGGACGGTTCGGTCTCAATGGATTTGCAGGGGCGATTTCAAAACGTAATTCTGGCTAACAAGAATTCAGACGGCAGCATCGATCAAACCTGCGTCGACAATTCGGAAGCGGCCAAAGCGTTTCTTCAAAGTAAGGACTCGACGAACCAGTCCCCGCAAGGAACCGGTAGAAGGGCGGTCGTGAAGGAATAATGAAACGACCACAACTATCGACACTCACTGCCGCTCTTTTTGCTTTAACAATCCTGGTGTCAGCGTCCCACTCTGCCCGGGCGGCCGCCACGATTGTGATCTTAAACAACGACAGCGCAAACACGGGCTTCAACGATCCTACCGCGGTCGCGCCGGTGGGCGGAAACACCGGCACTACCCTGGGTCAGCAACGACTGAACGCCTTTCAGTTTGCGGCGAATATCTGGGGCGCGACGCTCAACAGCACTGTCACCATTACGATCAGGGCCAATTGGGCCCCGCTGACCTGTAGTTCAAGTTCCGGCGTGCTGGGACAGGCGGGAGCGATTGGAATCTTTAGCGACTTCACCAACGCGCCGTTTGCGCGTACGTGGTATTCAGAGGCCGAGGCGGACGCCCTGAGCGGCCGCGATCTCGATCCTGCCTCCCCGGAAATCAGTGCCACATTTAATTCTAAGATTGGCAGTGCTGGTTGTTTAGACAATGGTGGACCGCCAACTCCTTTTTATCTTGGTCTCGATAATGCACACGGCGCCGCTATCGACTTGGCGGCGATCCTGATGCATGAATTTGCTCACGGCCTGGGCTTTCAAACCTTTTCTAATTCGAAGGACGGAACGCAGCCCTCGGGCCTCCCCTCTATTTACGACAGATTTCTGATGGACAACACGAGCGGCAAGACCTGGGACCAGATGACGAACAGTGAGCGCCAGGCTTCGGCTATCAACACCAGTCATCTCGTCTGGAACGGACCACAGACTACTGCCGATGTGGCGAATACCTTGGGCACGGCGCGGCTGAGAGTGAACTCACCCGGCGGGATTGCCGGTAACTACACGGTGGCTACCGCAGACTTTGGGGCGAGACTTTCATCGCCTGGTCTTACCGCGAATGTTGCTCAGGCTTCACCGGCGGATGGTTGTTCCGCGCTGACGAATAGCGGTGCTATCGCGGGAGGCATTGCGCTGATCGATCGCGGGACCTGTACGTTTGTCGCGAAGGTCAAGAATGCACAAGTCGCGGGAGCCGTCGGCGTCATCATCGCCAATAGTCCGACTGGTGTATTCGGCGAGATGGGCGGTGGCGATGCCACAATTACCATTCCCTCAGTGATGATTTCACTGGCGGATGGCAATACGCTGAAGGGGCAACTGAACAGCGGGCTCAACGCTACTCTGCTCCTCGATGTATCAACACACGCGGGCGCGGACGCACAGGGGAGGGCCATGATGTTCGCCCCTAATCCAATTCAATCGGGTTCCTCTGTGTCGCATTGGGATTCGGTAATGTTTCCCAATCAGCTCATGGAGCCTTCCGACAGCGGTGATTCCACGCACAGCGTCACGGCGCCGCAGGATTTGACGGCGTCGTTTATGCGCGACATTGGATGGCCGATGGCGTCAACGCCAGCACCGACGCCCACTCCAACGCCGACGAATCCGATCGACACGCCGGACTTTTTTGTGAAGCAGCACTATCTTGATTTTCTGAATCGCCCCGCTGATACCTCCGGTCTTAACTTCTGGACCGCGCAAATAACTTCGTGTGGGACGAATCAGTCTTGTATTGACGCAAAGCGCGTCAATGTCTCAGCCGCTTTTTATCTTTCGATTGAATTTCAGCAGACCGGGTATCTGGTCGAGCGTGTCTACAAGTCGGCATATGGCGACTCTACCGGTACTTCGACTTTTGGGAGCACCCATACGCTCTCTGTGCCGATCGTCCGCTTTAGTGAATTGTTGGCGGATGCATTGTCGATTGGCCAGAATGTAGTCGTCGGTCAAGGCGCTTGGGAGGCGCAACTGGAGAGCAACAAGCAGGCCTTCATGAGCGCCTTTGTGCAGCGCCCGCAATTCACCTCAGCTTACCCGAACACGTCGACGCCCGCGCAATTTGTCGACCTGTTGTTTGGTAAAGCAGGCGTTACGCCTTCATCTACTGAGCGGCAGTCGGCGATTGATGAATTCTCGAATGCGCCGACGTCGGCCGACGCCGGGGCGAGAGGACGGGCGCTGCGAAAAGTGGCAGAGAACGCGACGCTCAATCAGAGGGAGTTCAATCGCGCGTTCGTTCTGATGCAGTACTTTGGTTATCTGCGTCGCAATCCTAACGACGCTCCCGATTCGAACTACAGCGGCTACGATTTCTGGCTGACGAAGCTGAATCAATTCAATGGGGACTTCGCGAGCGCTGATATGGTCAAGGCGTTCATCACCTCAGCGGAATACCGGCAGCGCTTTGGGCCGTGATCGACAGTCACCATCACGGAAGTTGGGCTGGAGGGTCATCGCAGGATGGCCCTCTATTGCTTTGCGGAACTCTGAACGTCTGGCTCATTCCCGATCTCTATTCGCAAGCCATCGTAAGCGGCGACAGTCTGGCCGGGCCACAACCCTCTGGCTTTGCTTTCGAGATCGATTCCGTCCCATTCAGGATAGAGATGCGTAAGCAGCAGCCGTCGTGGCTCGGCCATTTGCGCGAGCCGCATGGCGTCGGCCAGATCGAGATGCTTCGGCGTCGGCTTGTGGCGCCAGAACGAGCATTCCAGGATTAGCAGATCAGCTTCCCGCGCGAAGGCAGCCAACTCTTCCGAATAGCCCGTGTCCGAACTGTAGACCACCGACGTTCCGTCACTCTCGGTCAGACGGATCGCCATGCTTTCAAGAGTGTGCGGAGTAGAAAAGAATTGGGCTCGAAGGCCGGGCAGCATCTCGAAGCTCGCGTTATCGTCCGGCACCTCATGCAACTCGATCGGAAAACGTTGCGCGAACAACTGATAGTTATTCGATTCGTCGATCGCCTTCAAAAGCTTTCCAATTCCAGCGCAACCGAAAATTCGCAGCGGCTTTTGCCTGGCTTCGGCTTGCGGCGCCCATTTTAATCCAAACAAGAATGACGCCAGACCGCCGCAGTGGTCCAGATGCAAATGGCTGATCCAGATAGCATCGAGGTTGGGCCAGGCGACACCTTCCTGCGCCATGCGATGGGCGGCCTCAGCGCCGCAATCCAGCAGAATAAGACCGCTTGCTGTCTCCAGCCAGAAAGCGGCGGATGCTCTTTGCGGATGCGGAATCGAAGTGCCAGAGCCGAGAACGACGAGTTGCATGTCCGCCAAGGCTAACAATGAGCATTGTTGATGGTCAACACGTTTGGAGTGCGCCGGCAAGCGATAGCGCGATGGCGCTTTGGATGAGCTATACACATCGCGGGAAAATCCAAAGCGGCGTCGCGCTATCGCTTGCCGCCGCACTCCATATCGCGTATTCTGACGCGCTTCGATCGATTACCGTTAAGGTCACCGCACAGCTTTGACGCGAACAGAGCACCGAGCATGAGCATCAAATCAGACAATTGGATCCGACGCATGGTGGAAACGACCGGCATGATTGATCCTTTCGAGCCTCATCAGGTTAAAGAGGTTGACGGCCGGCGGGTCGTTTCGTATGGCACTTCCAGCTATGGCTACGACGTGCGGTGTGCTGATGAGTTCAAGCTCTTTACCAACGTATACAGCGCGATCGTCGATCCGAAAAAGTTTGACTCCAAGAGCTTCGTCGATATCAAGGCCGATCACGTCATCATCCCACCGAACAGCTTTGCGCTGGCTCGGACGGTGGAATACTTTCGCATCCCGCGGAACGTCATGACGATCTGTCTGGGAAAAAGCACGTACGCCCGGTGTGGAATCATTGTTAACGTGACGCCCTTTGAACCCGAGTGGGAAGGATACGTAACGCTGGAATTTTCCAACACCACGCCAATGCCCGCCAAGATTTACGCCAACGAAGGAGTAGCCCAGGTTCTGTTTTTCGAAGCCGATGAAGTCTGCGAAATTTCCTACAAAGACCGCGGCGGAAAGTATCAGGGTCAGCAAGGCGTCACGCCGCCCAAGCTCTGAACCGTCCCGGTTCGGACTAACGATTCCCACAAAAATCGACCCTGAGGTTGTCCAGAATCGAAACAGCAAACCGGTTTCCCGTCGCCTCCCTGCATTCTTTCGCCACGCTTTCATTTGATAGATGCGCTCGCTGCTGTGGATTTGCTGCCCTAAAGCCTTTTGCCTCATATTTGCATCAAGCGTTTCGAAATCTTGATGAGAAGAAATATGAATCGACGGGCGCGTCAGCTTCTACTGCTGATCGTAGCGACTACAGCGATAGCCGTTGGCGTCTGGGCTCTCCTTCGCTTCAAAGAGCTCAAACGGCAAGCCCTTCGACAATCCGTCGACCGGTCCAATCTCAGCAGCGCCGATCCTGATCTGTGGACGCGGGCCATCGAAAAGGTAAAGGAAGACCGAGGCGGAGGCGCTATTGAGATTCCACCCGAGCTTCGCCATTACGATGACCGGCATTGGTTCCTGGCTACCCAGGTCGCTGAGGTTCGGAAATTCAACGTGCAATCCTGTCAGGACTTTGTCGATCTAGCGGCAATGATTGGGCGTGGCGAACTGGTTTCGCTTCCTGCGGTCACCGACACCTACATTCTTTTCGGCGTCGGCGCCAAGGCGGACGCCGGCGGGTTCAGCCGGTACATAGATGATCACAGCATCGAGCTTTACGACGAAGCCGAACTGCGCGATGCCTACGGACGGCTCGCCGCTGCGCGCTCGAAGCTGCAAACGGAAATAGCGGGTTTGAATAATCAATTGGCCTCGCGGAAGAATCGTAAGAAACAAAGCGAGCTGCAAAAAGAAATCACGGCGCGAGAGGAAGAGTTGAAATCGAACGATGAAGAGAAGGCTCTGCTCGATCGAACTTACGGGCAGCCGGCAAGCAGGCAACAACTGTTAAGAGATTACGAGTCGCTCCAGGCGCTCGCAAAGAATTTCGGCGGACGCTCCTTTAACCTCAACGATTCATCCGACCGTCAGGCGATGAAGGTGAACATGCTTAGCTCACTAAGACCTGAAGGATTGAAGATCCTGGAAGAAGTAGCGAAGGCTTATCACGACAAGTTTGATCGTCCCTTGCCGATAAGCTCTCTGGTTAGACCGGAACAATACCAGCACGCTTTGAGAAGAGTGAACCGGAATGCAGTCCTGATTGATACCCCGCCGCACTCGACCGGTCTGGCGTTCGACATCGATTACCGCTACATGAGTGGCGCCGAACAGACTTTCGTGATGGCGGAACTTGCGCGCATGAAGGACGAGGGTCGCATCGAAGTTATCCGCGAGCGTAATGCCAACTACCACGTCTTTGCCTTCATCGACGGTAAGCGGCCAAGCGACGAACTAATCACAGCGTCTTTGGAGGAAGCCGGCGCGCCGGTGGAGGAAGCAAATCACGCCACGAAGGCGCCGGCGAAGGTAGAAAGCAAATCGCGACCAGCCAAGAAGACAAAAACGGATTCCAAAGCGAAGACCACAAAGTCTAAAGCGAAAAAGCGTCGGTAGGGTGCGCCGTGGTTCTCCGAACCCGCCTGGTTAGTCCGCGGAGCGGACTCACTGAGGCGCGAAGGGCGGAAATGAATTCATGCCGGTTCTTTGGACCTCTCAATCTCTCGGTTAAAAAAGCGGCGAGCCACCCATGCACGCTGAAGGCGTGCAATTCAATAGCCTTGGGCAACGCCCACGGAAAACTCAACCCAAGAAATAGATTTGCGACTGAAAGAGTCGAATTTTCGATGCGGGAGGTTCGACCCTTTCAGGGTCCGATCTTTTTCTAATCGAAGATCCGTGGGCGCTGCCCACGGCTATTGAATTTCACGCGTCCGGCGTGAATCCGCGATCTCAGCAACGATCTCGTAGGACCTCACCCTGGCCAGGTGATCATACACACTGCAGACAACCATTAACTCATCCGCATTAGTTGATGTGACAAAGCCTTCCAACTCTCTGCGAACCATCTCCGCTGAACCGACGATCGAATGTTTCAACATGCGCGACGCCTGACGCTTTTCCGCCGGCGTCCAGTACTCTTCGATGTCGTCAATTGGAGGTTGCAACTTGCCTGGACTGCCGCGCAGCAGGTTTGTGAATGACTGCTGCACGGTGGTGAAGAGACGGCGCGCCTCTTCGTCCGTGTCGGTCGCAACGACATTCACGCCTACCATCGCATAGGGCTGCTCCAGTTGTTTCGACGGCTTGAATTCTCTTCGATAGATATCGAGAGCTTCGAACAGCGCGGCAGGCGCGAAGTGTGAAGCAAAGGCATAAGGCAGTCCGAGGGCCGCGGCGAGTTCGGCGCCGAACGTGCTCGATCCCAGAATCCAGAGAGGCACCTCAGTGCCATAACCCGGAACAGCGCGCACCGCCTGTCCGGGTTTGACTGGAGCCAGTAACGACTGCAACTCCAAAACGTCCTGGGGAAAATCATCAGCTCGACGCGGATCGCGGCGCAGAGCCAACAGCGTTCGTTGATCGGTGCCCGGCGCGCGGCCCAGGCCGAGGTCGATGCGGCCCGGATAGAGTGATTCGAGCGTGCCAAACTGTTCGGCAATCACGAGCGGCGAATGGTTCGGCAGCATGACGCCGCCGGAACCCACGCGGATAGTCTTCGTGCCGCCGGCGAGATAACCGATCACGACAGAGGTCGCCGCGCTGGCGATGGCTGTCATGTTGTGATGTTCGGCCACCCAGTACCGCGTGTAACCAAAGCTTTCGGCTCGCTGAGCCAGATCCAAACTCTTGCGCAGAGCTTCGCGAGGTGTTTCACCGAGGATGACCGGAACCAGGTCGAGAATGGAGATCGGAACCATGCCTTAGCTTAAGCCGCAAACAGGAAAAGGTGAACCGGTGAAAGCGACACTCATGGAGTGGGAAATTCTTATCTCCCTCTTCTACTGGGCGAGGGCTTAACACGGCGTTGACCCAATGGATATTTTGTCGTTGAATGCGAGTCGCCTTTCCCGGAGCAAAATTAAGAAAATAGATTTTGCGCGCAAGCCCTCATCCGCGGCACTTCTTCCGAAGGGAGGAGGGCGAAAGACTTTCAATCTGGGATTACGAAAATCGGCTCAGGTCGGCTGGTGATAGCCACAGAACAGGGTGAGGCGACCCATCCTGCAAAACCAGTTTATCTAGACTATCCTGAATGGGTGACGAAGCCAACCATCATGCGGACAATACGGAAGAAGACCCGGTGGCCATGGCTCGTAATCACCGTCCTGGTGGTGAGCGTCCTGGGGTACGCGTTAGGGCCGCTCGTTTGGCAACTCAGCTTCGGCCGGCCCGGTCATGTCGACTTCTATCTGCACCAAAGCAAGTACAGAAATATTGTTGCCAGGGTTAAGGAACAGCCATTGGCGGCTGGAGCACAGACCAGTACGCGCGTTGACGGCGTCCTGGTAAACGTTGCGCGCAACGCGTCGGGCGCTTACACGGTGACGATCACGACCGTTGACTGGCACCACGCCGGCGTTTATGGCTATGTATTCGGCGACGTCCCATTGACTCCTCATCCGAACCAGAATTACCCGGACTCTCTAAGCGTGGACAACCCCGGCGATATGCCGTTCTCAGATAAGCGGATCATTGGTCAGGGAGGACACTGGTGGTCCGTCTACAATAATCTGTTGTGACTAGCTGCGCTCTGTGAGAAGAGAACATGACTCAGGAAAATAAGCTCAAAGGCCGCCGCGTCTTTACCCTCCTGCTGGTACTGTCTATCGCGCCTGGTGTCGTGGGTCGAACTCAACGCTTTCGGGGCCGAAAAGAGTTTCTCCCCTACACCCGGAATCTTCCGGTTGTTGATAAGATCGAGCTCTTGAAATTGAAGCTGAAAGATGATCATTGGGATGGCGAAATAGCCGCCAGTAAAGTTCTGCAGAGGGCTAAGATAAAGAAAGTAGCTTCGCTCTGGCGCCGGCAAACCTACACCTCAAGTCTCGCTGCCTGTCATGAACCGGCTTATGCGATCAAGTTTTACTCCGGGAAAAGGTTGGTTGCGTATGCGAGCGTCTGCTGGTCCTGTAACAGCATATTTTTCATCACGCCGAATTTGCACCGCACACAGAGTTTCGCCGGCGGTGACAAAAGAGGTGAGCAGCTATCCGAGATTTTTCGCTTAGCCTTTACCGCCACCGACTAAGTTAATCAGGGTAGACGAGGCTAAAAGGGCCGTCATGAAATAGCCCCGACCGTCAGGTCGGGGTGAGAGTCACCAACAAAACCAACGGGGCCCGAAGGGCCGACACGTGTGACTTTCATGTCGGTTTCTCGGGCCTGGCGATCCTATTTCGAACATTCGTAATTGTGATCCGCGTAAATTATGCGGCCAATTATCTAAGCCTTCCGCTTAATTCTCCACGCGAGAAATGCACCGAACATCAAGATTAACGCCGAGACTATGCGCGCCAAAATTCCGTGAACAACCAAGGTGCCGCCTCGACCCCACAGATATAGATTGCCGGTGACAAGTCCAACTGCGGCGCAAATGAAAGTAACAAGGAAATAAAGAGCAAACATCACGACAATGAACACCAGGCAGCCATTGAAAACGTACGCAGCGGGTTTGTTTTGCGCGAGCACGAGCGGATTCGTAGACTCATCATGACTGCCGGTGAGCTTCTGATGAAGCGACCACTGAATACCATCAAGCCATTTGCGCAATTGAATGTTGTAATAACCGCCGACGTCGAACAACATGAATCCCCGCCAACCAGCACGCTCGACCAATAATTCCAAGGCCACCTTCGTTGCGGCTCCGGTTGTTTGAATATGAAGGTTTGCGATTGCCCGGTGTGAAAAGCTATAACCTTGCGCGGTAAACCCGTCCGGCGTCTCGGTGATCTTCCAGCCGAGCGATTCGGCCATAAACGCGCGCGCCGCTTCCAGGACGACGTCGCGCGGGGCCGGGAAGACTCTCTCTTGATGAAAGTGCTTGTATTTCCAATCCATCGTCTAATGCGCGGAGTATAACCACGAGTTAAGACTTGTCAAAGATTTTATTTGAGGTAATGATTCGCGCAACGAAGTTCAGAAGCTCCCTCTCCCATTGGGAGAGGGTTGGGGTGAGGGCTTAAGGAACACGCAAACCCAAATTGATGTCTTGTCTCTGAATGCCACTCGCCCACCACGGGGGCGTATTGTCTTCTTAGATCGCAACTGGAAAGGACCACGTTGGCCTCTTTAGCTTGGGCAGGAACTCTCGTCGCGCGCGATCCTGATCACACTCAGCACCACGATAAAGCCCATTGTGAAAATCGTGACCAACGCCTGGGTATCGTATATATCGCCAGCCATCCAAGTCTTGCCGGTTGGGTCAGTCACTTTAACGTTCTTGCCCACGAACGCCGGCACTATTCTTTGGCGACAAACCAAATCGAACGTAGGGAGAGCGTTGAGCATGAATAGAACCTTCGTCATGTCTACTCTCAAGGCCCTTAGGGCGTTAGGCATCGCAGTGCTCATGTGCTGTTCAGCGCTCGGCGCGAATAGTCGCAAACCGAAGTTCAGAGTCATAGCGTTCTTTACCGCCAAACAGGATCAGGCGCATATCAGCTTTGTGAATGAAGCCAACCGCTGGTTTCCCGAAATGGCGGCGAAATACAATTTCAGCTACGACACCACATCCGATTGGCAGAATCTGAATTCAGACTTTCTTGCTAAATATCAGGTAGTTATTTTTCTGGATACTCGTCCCGAAGATCCTGTGCAACGAGCTGCGTTTCAGACGTACATGGAGCATGGCGGAGCCTGGATGGGCTTTCACTTTGCCGGCTTTGCTCTGACGCCTTCGGGGTATCCGGCAAACTGGGACTGGTACCACAACACCTTTCTC
>JAWVCT010000089.1:0-4664 GCA_033858155.1 Blastocatellia bacterium | reverse complement strand
GCTTATCTGTCCAAGTGTACTTCCCCGGTACGCCCTCGCGGGAATTGCTGTCCAGTTCTCAACCACTAACTTTTCCTGCCGGGAGGAATTCCTCGAATAAACAAATGATTGCGCGGCCGGTTCGATCATAAACCCTTGGCCCTCTGTTTGCTCTTACCCTGACGAACTCAAATTATCCGGGTCGGGAAAAAAACACGGAGGGAATAATGAAAGCAGAACAACTGAATGAACTCTTGTATCAGGCGCTGGAAACCGAATTGGGCGGCGTGCAAATCTACACCACTGCGCTTCGTTGCGTCGTGAACGACGAGTTGAAGGAAGAGTGGGAAAAGTATCTCGAGCAGACAGAGAACCACGTGCAAATCGTCCAGGATGTCATGAACACGGTCGGCCTCGATCCTGAAACCGAAACCCCTGGACGCAAAGTCGTCCGCCATATTGGCGAGTCTTTGGTCCAAGCGATGGAGATGGCCCTGCAATCCGGCCCGCCCGAAGCGGCCCAGGTCGTCGCGGCCGAGTCAATCGTGCTGGCCGAAAGCAAAGACCATCTGAATTGGCAATTGATCGGAGAGGCGGCCAAAAAAGCCACGGGTAAAGTCGCGGAGACATTGAGGCAGGCCCACGACAAAGTTGAAGACGAAGAAGACGAGCACCTTTATCACACGACTGGTTGGGCGCGCGAACTCTGGATCGAATCGCTGGGCATGAAGGCTGTACTGCCGCCGCCGGAAGAAGTGAAAGACGTGAAGACGGCAATTGGCGCTGCCCGGGCTCAACACGCCCGTGCCGACATGCTTTAGTTGATCTTTGTCGTACAAAAAAAAGGCCGGGTCCGCGCGACTCGGCCTTTTTTTTATGTATCATTCGCGGTGAATCCCGGGAAGGCGGACGGGCCGTCCGCGTTCCCAGCAGAAAGGAGTGTCCTGATTTTGAAGCTGACCCATCACCATGTCTTGTCATCGCTTGGATCGCCAGGCTCGAAGGTATACCATCACCCCACACAATGTTAAGAGTTGAAGACATGGCGCCGGCGGACATGCAGGCGCTGCTACAACGCGAGAGCTTTGGGCACCTCGGCTGTGCGCGCGACGGGCGTCCCTACGTCTTGCCGATGAATTATGCTTACGACGGCAAGGAACTTCTCTTCTTCACCACCGAAGGAATGAAGACTCAGTTCATCGAAGCAAACCCGCAGGTTTGTTTGCAGGTCGAAGAGGTAACGGACAGCACCCATTGGCGCAGCGTAATGGTTAGCGGTAAAGCAGAGCACATAACCGCGAACGAAGAGATGGAGCGCGCCATGAAGCTAATCACCGAACGCAATCCTTCACTGACTCCCGCAATTAGCGCAACTCAAATCGACACGTGGGGCCGCGCCGTGGGCATCGCGATCTATCGCATTACCCCTGAAGTCATCGACGGCCGCCAGACCGTATCAGAAGCCCGACCGTAAGGGAGGGCCACCCATCGCAACCACTCATGACGAATGAATCGGTTGCGGCTAAGTCTCTCGAATGCCAATATCTGAGAAACACGAGTGGGTACGGAACCGCTTGCGGTAGCAAGCGGGTAATCGTGTTGAGATACCCGGTCGCTACCGCGACCGCTTCCGTATGGGCCAGTCTTGCCCTTGCTTACGCGCGGGCTTCTGACACGGATTGATCCAGAACCTCGCGGGCTTTGCTCGCCAGTGCTTCCGCCGAAAATGGCTTCTGAATAAAAGAGACTCTGGCGTCGAGAACGCCATGATGCACAATCGCATCATCAGTAAAGCCGGACATGAACAACACGCGAGTCTCCGGGCGACTCGTCCGCAAACCCTCAGCCATCTCGGGCCCGCTCATCAGCGGCATGATTACATCCGTGATGACCAGATCAATCGGTCCCTGAAATTCCTGGCCAACGCTGAGCCCGTCCCTGCCATTAGCCGCAACCAGCACAGAATACCCATAGGTCTCGAGAATCTCTCGGGACAGATTTCGCACCACCTCTTCGTCTTCGACGAGGAGCACCGTTTCTCGCCCTCTGAGATCCACCTCGTCATTTTCATCCTCGAGGCTCTCGACGATCTCATCGACTCGCGGTAAGTAAATCTTGAAGGTAGTTCCCTTTCCTATTTCACTGTAAACCCAAAGACTGCCGCCGCTCTGTTTGATGATGCCATAGACCGTCGACAAACCAAGTCCGGTTCCTTTACCTACCTCCTTGGTGGTAAAGAACGGTTCAAAAATATGTGATTGCGTTTCGAGATCCATTCCATGCCCCGTATCGGAAACCGACATCATCACATAGTGTCCGGGCTCAACAGTCAGATCGCCATGGCCAAACCTTCCCTTAAAATGGACATTCTCGGTTTTAATCGTGACCCATCCGCCGGAGGGCATGGCATCGCGCGCGTTGACCGCAAGGTTTACGATCACCTGTTCGATCTGTCCTGGATCAGCCTTGATTTGACCCAGCGAATCGCCGAGCCGGAAGCGCAGATCGATGTGTTCACCGATGACCGGTGGCAGCATTTGCGCAATTCCGGTAACGACGGTGTTCAGATCAAGAACTTTGGGCTGCAGCATTTGTTTGCGGCTGAACGCCAGCAATTGGCGCGTCAAACCCGCGGCGCGTTCCCCAGCGCTTTTGATCACCTCGAGCTTGGGACGGAGCGGATGGTCAGGGGTGAGCGACCTGAGCGCCAACTCGCTGTAGCCGGTGACCGCGGTCATCAGATTGTTAAAGTCGTGTGCGATACCGCCGGCCAACGTCCCGATGCTTTCCATCTTTTGGACTTGTCGCAACTGCTCTTCTTTCGCCTGTTCCCTTTCGAACAGGTCGATATTTTCGACGGCATTCGCCGCCAGGTTAGCGGCCATGCGCATCGCCGTGGCGTGTTCTTGATTAAACGCATTATTTTGGTAGCTCTGCACCTCGACACATCCCACGGTCCGGCCCATTACCGTCATGGGCGCCGAGAGGGCCGAATGCGGCACGCGCTCGCCCTGGCAGTCGCCGATTTCCACCGGCTTATAGTCACGCCTCGTCGGTTTATAATCGTTGTCGATAACCACCGAACCGGAGCGAATGGCTCTACCGGTCAACCCGTCTTTAACCGGCACGTCCTGCAGAACTGAGGGATCGAACTCCTTCTCATCAGTCCACAGATAAGCGGCTGTGCGCGATTTCTTGTCGCGATCGTAAAGAGTGATTATCAGTCCATCGCACGGCACCGACGCGGTGGCAAATTCCCGTAAAGCGCGAAAGATCGTAGTCAAATCGCGAGCGCTTCCCAGGGTCTGGCCCAGCGAGGCGATTCTTTCGATCAATCGCTCGTACTCTTTCAGGGCTCGCTTGTTTGCCTCGTGCAATGCCTGTTCGGCCTGCTTATGTTCAATCGCCAGCGCAATCTGACTGCCGACGGACATGAGGAACTCCAAATCCCTCTGCTCATAGGCCTGCTGGTCTTCGTAGTGCTGGACCACGAGTACTCCGATTGTGCGAGAGCGCGTTCGCAAAGGCACCCCGAGCCACGAAGCGGAACTGGTGCCGATCCTCTCAATTTCGCCGCGACCCACGAACTCGTCCGTCAGAACCCGATTCAGCAACATCGGTTGACCCGTGCGCAGGATGGAACCGCTGAAGCCGGTGCCGGCTGGATTCGGGGCAGGGCAGGAATCGAATTTGTCGGCCCAAAACTCATAGCGCATCAGGTCACTGGCGGGATCGTGAAGCGCCACAAAACAATTCTCCGCGTACAGCAAAGGGCTTATCGACTCATGAACCAGCTTGAACAGGTCTCCGAGATCGGCGGTCAAAATGGCTCCCTGAATGATCGCGAATACGGCTTGGCGTTCCTCTTCCAATCGCTTCTGTTCGGTAAGATCAAGGTAGATGGCAAACGCCCCGGCCAGCTTTTGGTCTGCCACAATCGGCACTCCGTACATCTTGACTGGAATGAGGCCGCCGTCTTTGCGTTGCCTCACGGTCTCTTCTGAAACTGTTAGACCCTCAAAAGTTTGAGAGGACAGCGCGATGCTCTCGGCTTCGCGACTCTCAGGCACAATGGTGCGATTAACGTTTTGACCGCGCAGCTCACCATTAGAGAACTGGAACATACTCTCGAATTTTTTGTTGGCATCGATTATGCAATCGTGTTCATCGATCATCAGGATGCCCATTGGCGTGTTCTCAAACAACTGTTGGAAGCAGGCCTTCTGCAGGAGAAGTTCAGATTCCGCTTGCTTGCGCGCAGTTATGTCGAAAGCCAGAACAATCTTTCCAGGGCGACCGCCAAAATCCAGGTTGTGAGAGGTGATCTGGACATCGATAATCGTGCCGTCCTTCTTCTTATGCTTCCAGTTACCTGCTTCATCTAACCCATCAGCTTCGATCGAAATAAATTTCAGCAAAGCCGGGATGTCTTCTGCCGGACGAATATCTTTGATAGTCATCGTCAGAAATTCTTTACGTGAGAATCCGTAATGATTTACTGCCGCATTGTTGACCGCGAGAAAAGTCAGCCTCTCGAGATCGTAAACCCACATTGGTTGCGGGTTTGCCTCAAAGAGCAGTCGATAGCGAAGCTCAGAATCCAGGAGTTGTTGTTCGATCCGCTTCCCGGCGGTAATGTCGCGGGCAATGGCTTGCAGTTCGACGACTTTGCCGTCCTCGATTAT
>JAWVCT010000088.1:0-104649 GCA_033858155.1 Blastocatellia bacterium | reverse complement strand
GTCTCTGACCGTGACGGGTCGAAGACCCGAATGAAAAAGAAGGTTCGCCGCCGGCAAGTCGCAGACTTGCCGCGCATCAGAGTGGCAGAGCCATTGCCGTAATGAGTCAAGTATATTAGTGCCGTTTGAACGGTTTTAGGTGAAACCGCTAAAACGGTTGGCATGACAACATGGTCACATGGTCACCGCGCTGAAGCGCGGTGCTAATGAGACTCTCATTACCCGAGATGAGTTTTATTTGATCAATCTCGCTCCGTCCAGCTCCTCATGAGCTTCTCCGTCAGTAATCGCGCCGAGACTGCTGCTCGAAACCTGAGCAGCATACTTGGCCAGCACACCTCGCAGGTAGCGCCGAGGAGGCGGACGCCAGGTATCCCGGCGACGTGCTAGTTCCGTTTCCGAAATGTTCAGATGCAGCAGGCGCGCCTCGGCATCAATCAAGATCGAATCGCCTTCTTCGACCAGCGCTATCCCGCCGCCGACTGCCGCCTCGGGCGCGACGTGTCCGACGACCATTCCAAACGTCCCGCCTGAGAAACGTCCGTCGGTAATAAGCCCGACCGCGTCACCCAGACCCGCACCAATGATCGCAGAAGTCGGCGCCAGCATCTCTCGCATGCCGGGTCCGCCTTTCGGTCCTTCATAGCGAATCACCAGCACGTCGCCCGGTTTGATCTTCCCCGAGAGAATGGCCTCCAGACAACTTTCCTCCGAGTCGAAAACGCGAGCAGGTCCCACAATCTTCGGATTCTTAACCCCGCTGATCTTTGCCACCGCGCCTTCTGTTGCCAGATTACCTTTTAAGATTGCCAGGTGTCCTTGCGGATAGAGAGGATTTTTCCACGGACGAATTACCTTCTGATCCGGTCGCGGCTCAGCCGGCACGTCCCGCAACACTTCATCGATGGTTTGACCGGTTATGGTGAGAGCATCGCCGTGCAATTTGCCATGCGCCAGCAGCATCTTCATCACGTGTGGTATTCCGCCTGCTTGATGTAGATCAGTTGCGACATAGCGGCCCGAGGGTTTTAGATCGCAAAGCACCGGGACGCCCTCGCGAATTTCTTCGAAGTCGTCAAGAGACAGCAGAACTCCAGCGGCGTGGGCAATCGCCAGCAGATGCAAGACGGCGTTGGTCGAACCACCCACGGCCATCACAACCGCAATTGCGTTTTCAAAAGCTTCCCGCTTGAGAATGTCTCTGGGCAGAATGTTCGCGGCAATTGCTTCCGCTAGCACCTCTGCTGAACGCGCGGCGTTCTCCACCGATTCCTCATCCTCCGCGGCGATTGTCGAAGAGTGGGGCAGGCTCATGCCCATCGCCTCGATCGCCGACGACATCGTATTGGCCGTGAACATTCCGCCGCACGAACCCGCGCCCGGGCAGGCGTGGCGCTCGACTTCACGCAGCTCGGCTTCGCTGATCCGATGCGCGCAGTACTGACCAACGGCTTCGAACGCGCTGACGACGGTGAGGTCTTCTCCCAGGTAATGGCCGGCCTTGATCGTGCCGCCGTAAACAAAGATCGAAGGAATATTAAGACGCGCGATCGCGATCATCGCGCCCGGCATGTTCTTGTCGCAGCCGCCGATTGCGATCAAACCGTCGACGCTCTGTGCCTGACACACAGTTTCAATCGCATCGGCAATTACTTCGCGAGAGACCAGGCTGTACTTCATCCCCTCGGTGCCCATCGAAATGCCGTCGCTGACCGTGATCGTGCCGAATACCTGCGGCATCGTTCCCGCTTTTCGCAGCGAATCGATTGCGCGTTCCGCCAAAGTGTTCAGGCCAATATTGCACGGCGTGAGCGTGCTATAGCCGTTGGCGACTGCGACGATGGGCTTTTCAAAATCCGCATCGCTAAAGCCCACCGCCCGCAGCATCGCGCGATTCGGAGTGCGTTCGACGCCGCGAGTAATCCTTTGGCTACGCGAATTGTTCATGGTCGAGATTAGTTCTTTGCTTTATCGACCAGCCGCCCTTCAGCGAGCCAGGGCATCATTTCGCGCAACTGCGCCCCGACGCGCTCGATCTGATGCGTTTTGGTTTGGGCTTCCAGTTCCCTGAAGCGTGGACGTCCGCGTCGATTCTCTTTCATCCACTCGTTCGCGAACGCACCCGATTGAACTTCGGCCAGCAGACCCGCCATGCGGCGTTTCGTCTCGTCGTTGATCACGATCGGACCGCGCGTCATGTCGCCGTATTGCGCCGTGTTGGAAACTGAATAGCGCATCTCCGAGATGCCGCCTTCGTAAATCAGATCGACGATCAATTTCATTTCGTGCAGGCATTCGAAGTAGGCCATCTCCGGCGCGTAACCAGCTTCGACGAGTGTTTCAAATCCGGCTTTGATCAGCGCCGTCAGGCCGCCGCAGAGCACGGCTTGCTCACCAAAGAGATCCGTTTCCGTCTCCTCGCGAAAGTTTGTCTCGATCACTCCCGCGCGGCCGCCGCCGATCGCCGAAGCGTAAGCCAAACCGATCTGCCGCGCGTCGCCCGTCGGATCCTGATGGACTGCGAGCAAACACGGCACGCCCGCCCCGCGTTTGTATTCATGACGCACAAGGTGGCCCGGTCCCTTCGGCGCAACCATGAACACGTTGACATCCTCGGGCGCTTTGATGAACCCATAGTGAACCGAGAAGCCATGCGAGAAGGCCAGGTATTTCCCCGGCGTCATCGATTCGGCAATGTCGCGAGCATAGACGTCGGCCGCCGTTTCATCAGGAACGAGCATCATCACGATGTCGGCTTCCGCCGCAGCCTGAGCCACCGGGAGCACGCGCAGGCCCGACTCTTCGGCCTTTGCGACCGAAGAGCTTTCCCGGCGCAGTCCCACCGTCACCTCACAGCCCGACTCGCGCAGATTGTTTGATTGAGCAAAGCCCTGGCTGCCGTAACCGATGACGGCGATCTTCTTCTCGAGCAGTGCGCCGGGGTTGGCGTCTTTGTCGTAGTAAATGTTCATTTTCCGATCCTCTCAAAGTGAACTAGTTTAGTCGCTGTCCTGTCAAAAGCTTGGAACCAAGCTATAGATTGGTGTATCCGAAGTCTCATGATCATCGCACTTCAGTGCGGTGATCATGCGGTCACGATGTGATGTCAACCGTTTCAACGGTTTCATCTCAAACCGTGAAACGGTTAGGGATTAGGGGGCCTCGGTAACCACCTGGCTGAAGCCAGGTGCTAATGAAAGTCGCTTTACGTAATACAGACCCGCCCTAAACAAACCCACCGTTGGGTAAAAGCGATTTCTTAGGGGTCACCAGTGCCTGATGTCCCTTCGCCATCACAAACGTCCAATCGCGATTCGGCCGCCTCGCGTAATCTCGTGAATCCCGACCGGTCGCAAGAGTTCGATAAACGCTTCGACTTTTTCCTTGTTGCCGGAAGCTTCAACGATCATTTGCGTGTGCGAGATGTCCACGACTTTGGCGCGAAACACGCTCACCAGGCTGAGTACTTCCTGCCGCTGCGCGCCCGGTTCGGCGTTGACTGTAATCAAGGCCATGTCGCGCTCGATGTGTGGACTGGTGGTGACGTCCAGCACCTCGCGGACGCGCGCCAGCCGTTCGCACTGTTTGACGATCTGCTCGATGGTGCGGTCATCGCCGCTCGTCACAATCGTGACGCGCGCCCATTGAGGATCGAGCGTCGCCCCGACCGCGATCGTTTCAATATTGAACCCACGCGCGCTGAACAAACCGACGATGCGCGAAAGCTCGCCGGGCTGATCCGCGACCACGATTGAAAGAGTATGATTCATGTATATTGCCAATTTCCGATTGCCGATTGCCGATTTTCAGATCCAATGCGCTTCGCCATTTTTACGCGGGCCACATACTTTAATGTGCAAACACGGATCCACCCCAAGACGCCAATCGGCAATTGGCAATCGCAAATCGGCAATGCCTAGACTCCATCACTCTGGAACACCATGTCACGCGCGTTTGCGCCCGCGGGAACAATCGGGAAGACGTTCTCTTCTTTAGAAACCACCATCTCGATTACCGCTACGCCTTTATGAGCGAGGCCGGCTGCGAGCACACTGTTCAACTCGTCCGGCCGCGTCGCGCGCACGCCGAATGCGCCATAGGCTTCGGCGAGCTTGACGAAGTCAGGCGCGACCGAAATATCCACTTCTGAATACGAACGGTCGTAGAACATCTCCTGCCACTGCCTCACCATCCCCAGATAACCGTTATTCATGATCACGATCTTTACCGGAAGATTGTATTGGACCGCAGTTGCCAATTCCTGATTCGTCATTTGAAAACCGCCGTCGCCAACCACCGCCACGACGAGTTGATCGCGAAACGCCAGTTGCGCGCCAATCGCGGCAGGCACGCCAAAACCCATCGCACCCAGACCGCCGCTGGTGATCCATTGGCGTTCACGTTTGAAGGGATAGAACTGCGCCGCCCACATTTGGTGTTGGCCCACGTCCGTGGCAATGATCGCGTCGCCATTCGTCAAACGATGCAGCTCGCGAATTACCTGCTGCGGCTTGATGTGATCGAGAGACTTGGTGAAGCGTAGAGGCTGTTCGCGCTGCCACGAACGCAGTTGGTCCCACCAACGGGCCCGCGGCAAAAGGCTTTGATCGATCTCCGTGGTCCCGCGCGACTCGACTTCCGCATAGAGAGCACTGAGTGCCTCGCGCGCGTCGGCGATCAACGAAAGGTCCGGCGCGCGATTCTTGCCGACGTTGGCGGGATCGATGTCGATATGAATTACCTTCGCGCGCGGGGCGAACGTGGCCAGTTTTCCGGTCACGCGATCGTCGAAGCGGACGCCGACTGCAACCAGCAGATCGCTCTCGGCGACGGCCATGTTTGCGGCGAAGGTTCCATGCATTCCGAGCATCCCTAAACTCAAAGAATGTGACGAGGGAAAGCCGCCCAGGCCCATCAGGGTCGGCGTAACTGGAAGTTGCAACTGCTCGGCAAAGTTGAGCAGTTCAATCGCCGCGCCTGAATTGACGATGCCGCCGCCAACATAAAGCACCGGCCGCCGTGCCCGCAGAATCGCCGAGGCCGCGCGATTCACGGCTAAGGGATTGGGCTTTGATCGTTTATCGACGCACGGGAAACTGATCTTCTCGAGTCGCGAGTACTGTGCTGGCGCCGCCGATACGTCCTTCGGAATGTCGATCACGACTGGGCCGGGTCTTCCCGAACGCGCCAGATGAAAAGCTTCATGTACTATCGCCGCTAAATCGCAAACGTCGCGCACCAGATAGTTGTGCTTCACGCATGGCCGCGTGATACCCACCGTATCGACTTCCTGGAAAGCATCGGTGCCAATCAAAGGTAGAGGCACCTGCCCGGTAATCACCACGATGGGCGTTGAATCCATATACGCGTTAGCGATTCCCGTCACCGCGTTGGTAGCGCCCGGCCCCGACGTGACCAGCGCCACGCCCACGCGCCCGGATGCGCGCGCGTAACCCTCGGCCATGTGCACCGCGCCCTGTTCGTGGCGCACCAGGTAGTGCGTAATACGCTCACGAGCGCGCCAAAGCTCATCATAGATGTGAAGGACCGCACCGCCCGGATAGCCAAAGATCGAATCAACGCCCTCATGGATGAGGCCTGCGATCAATATCGCAGCACCACGCGGAAAACGAACCTCTTCTGAGATGGTCGCTAACTTTTCTGATGATGTTCCAAAGCTTTGTTCTGCAATCATGGCAATCGAGTAGACGCTTATGTGTGGCACAAACTTCAGTCTGTGATTAGATCGTCGTGATTAAAGACTAAAAGTCTGTGCCACTATCTTCACTTAGACTTTCTATGTAAGCACCGTCTCTCCCATTAAATATTTATCGACTCCCTTTGCGGCGCGGCGACCATCTGCAATCGCCCAAACGACCAGCGAGGGTCCGCGTGTCATGTCGCCCGCGGCGAAGACTTTCGGCACGCTGGTCATTTCATCTTCGTCAACGGCCACATTGCCTCGGTCGTCGATCAGAACGCCGAGCTGAGCCAACACCCCTTCTGTTTCCGGGCCGAGAAAACCCAGCGCCAGCAAGATCATCTGGGCCGGCCACTCTCGCTCGCTGATCGGAACTTCACGTAAAAATGGTCCGGCATTGTTGCTCACCGGGGCATCGACGTTGACCGTTTGCACCCCGCGCAAGCACCCATCCGCGTCACCAAGAAAGCGCTGGGTCTTGATTGAATACGCGCGAGGATCGCTGCCGAACAGCGCCGCCGCTTCTTCCTGGCCGTAATCAAGTCGATAAACTTTGGGCCACTGCGGCCACGGATTATCCGACGCGCGCTGTCCCGGCGACTGTGGCAAAATCTCAAACTGGACCAGGCTCCGGCAGCCCTGCCGCAGCGCGGTTCCTACGCAGTCAGTGCCTGTGTCGCCGCCGCCGATTACGATCACATCCTTGTTCTTCGCGGACAGGCAACGCCCGTCTGCATGATTACTGTCGAGCAAACTTTTCGTGTTGCCGTGCAGGAACTCCATCGCGAAATGGATGCCCTGAAGACTTCTTCCTTCAACGGCAAGATCGCGCGGGCGCGTTGCGCCGACACAAAGGACAATCGCATCGAACTCTTCCGTAAGTTGATCGGCGTCATAGTCCACGCCCACGTTTATCCCGCTGACAAACCTGATGCCTTCCGCGGACATCAGACCGAGCCGCCGTTGGACCACGCTCTTGTCCAGTTTCATATTCGGAATTCCGTACATCAGCAGCCCGCCCGGGCGATCGGCGCGTTCGAACACCGTCACCAGGTGGCCCGCGCGATTGAGCTGGCTGGCGCACGCGAGACCAGCCGGGCCCGAACCAACGACCGCAACCTTCTTGCCGGTGCGCGCGGCGGGTGGCATTGGCACGACCCATCCTGCTTCGAATCCCTTATCAATGATCGCCTGCTCTATGCTCTTGATGGTTACCGGAGCGTCGTTGATCCCAAGTACGCACGATCCTTCGCACGGCGCCGGACAGACGCGGCCGGTGAACTCAGGAAAATTGTTTGTTTGGTGGAGGCGATCGAGCGCTTCCCGCCAATGACCGCGATAAACAAGGTCGTTCCACTCGGGAATCAAGTTATTGATCGGACACCCGGAAGCAGCGCCGTTAATAATTTGGCCCGTATGACAGAACGGCACGCCGCAGTCCATGCAGCGAGCGCCCTGCTCACGCAAGCGCGTCTCCGGCATGTGTTCATGAAACTCTCGCCAGTCCGACACACGTTCAGCCGGCGGCCGTGATGCCGGTAGGGTGCGCGTGTATTCCATGAAGCCGGTGCTTTTACCCATTGCTAAATAATTTTCCTTCTCTTTCTCCCTCGCCCTTTGGGAGAGGGTTGGGGAGAGGGTTTAGAGCCGCGTCGACCCCACTGATATATCTGTCGTCGAGTGTCACTCGCCCACCACAAAGACAAATTGGGAGTAGGTTCCCCGGCAAACCCTCATCCCCGGCCCTTCTCCCAGAGGGAGAAGGGAGACAACATCGACTCATCGAACCTCACCTTCCGCCTACTCGCGCCAGATCCTGAGAGTTCAACTCAAAAGCCGCCATTGCTGCCGCTTCGTGCGTCATGCCTTCGTTTATCATTTGCCTTTGGGCTTCGACTACGCGGCGATAGTCGTGCGGGATCACGCGCACGAATTTCGGCAAAGATTCATCCCACGAGAGCAATACCTCCGTGGCTCGAATGCTCCCGGTATATTCGGTGTGGCGAAAGATCATGTTTTTGACCGCTTCGATCTCTTCTTCGTCGTCCAGCGCCGAGAGCGAAACCATCTCCTGGTTACAACGGCGTCGGAAATCGTCGTGCTCGTCGAACACATAGGCAATGCCGCCGGACATGCCGGCGGCGAAGTTACGTCCGGTCGCTCCCAAAACCACGACGCGGCCGCCAGTCATATATTCGCAACCGTGATCACCGACGGCCTCGACGACGGCTGACGCGCCGCTATTACGCACGCCGAAGCGCTCGCCGGCGACTCCGCAAATGTAGGCCTCGCCACTCGTGGCGCCATAGAGTGCGACGTTGCCGATGATCACATTCTCGGCCGCGGCGAACGTCGCGGAACTCGGTGGATAGACGATGATCCTGCCGCCTGACAATCCCTTGCCCAGATAATCGTTAGCGTCGCCTTCCAGACTCAACCGCATGCCGCGAGGCACGAAGGCGCCGAAACTTTGGCCGGCTGAACCATTGAAGTGCAGACGAATGGTGTCGTTCGGTAGTCCTTCGGCGCCGTAACGTCGCGTGACTTCGCTGCCAACTATCGTGCCGACGGCGCGATTCACATTACGGATTGGCAGGGCGGCCGAGACCGGGGACTTCATTTCCAGAGCGGGCTTGCAGAGATCGAGTAGCGTTGTGTGATCCAGAGATTCTTCCAGTCGATGGTCCTGGGCGATCTGACGATGCCGGCCAACTTTATCCGGCACGTCGGGCCGATAAAGGATTTGTGAGAGGTCCAGCCCATGCGCTTTCCAATGTGCCACTCCGGTGCGCTTTTCGATGCATTCAGTGTGGCCCACCATTTCCTCGAGCCTGTGAAAACCGAGTTGGGCCATCAGCTCGCGCACTTCGCGCGCGATGAAATGCATGAAGTTCACCACGTGTTCAGGCTCGCCACCGAATCGGCGTCGCAGTGTCGGGTCTTGCGTCGCGACGCCCACGGGGCACGTGTTCAAGTGACAAACCCGCATCATGATGCAACCGAGGCTGACGAGGGGTGCGGTTGCAAAGCCAAATTCCTCCGCGCCCAGGAGCGCGGCAATCACCACGTCCCGACCGGTCTTGAGCTGGCCATCCGTTTCAATCGTGATGCGGCTGCGGAGATCGTTGAGCACGAGAGTCTGGTGAGTTTCCGCGAGTCCGAGTTCCCAAGGCACTCCCGCATGCTTGATGCTGGTTAGCGGCGAGGCCCCAGTGCCACCGTCGTATCCGCTGATTAGCACGACATCGGCGAGCGCCTTGGCGACTCCCGCGGCGACTGTACCCACACCGACTTCAGCGCCCAGCTTGACGCTGATGCGGGCGCGGGGGTTCGCGCACTTCAAGTCATAGATCAGTTCGGCAAGGTCCTCGATCGAATAAACGTCGTGATGCGGCGGCGGCGAGATAAGCCCGACACCAGGCGTCGAGTGCCGCACCCGGGCTATCTCCGGATAAACTTTGTATCCGGGTAGTTGCCCACCCTCGCCCGGCTTGGCGCCCTGCGCAATCTTGATTTGCAGTTCCTGAGCGTTAACCAGGTAATTGCTGGTTACGCCAAAACGACCCGACGCCACCTGCTTAATCGCGCTGTTCTTCGAGTCTCCGTTCGGTTCGGCTGAATAGCGTTCAGGGTCTTCCCCGCCCTCGCCGGTATTGCTCTTGGCTCCGATGCGGTTCATCGCGATGGCCAGCGTCTCGTGCGCTTCTTTGCTGATTGAGCCGTAGGACATCGCGCCGGTCTTGAAGCGTTTGACGATCTCCTCGACCGGCTCGACGGCTTCGATAGGGATCGGTTGTCGCTCAGACTTCAGCTCCATCAAACCGCGCAGGGTGCAAAGCCGCTGCGATTGATCGTCGATTAACTTGCTGTACTCTTTGAAGACTTCGTAGCTGCCCGAGCGGCAAGCGTGCTGCAGTTTGTGGATCGTTGCCGGGTTGAACAAGTGATGCTCACCTTCTCGCCGGTAGCTGTACTGCCCGCCACCGTCCAGTCTCGGTCTATGAGCAGAGCGATCGGGGAAAGCCTGGTTGTGCCTGAGCCTCACTTCTTCAGCAATTACGTCGAGGCCGACGCCGCCGACTCGCGACGGGGTCCAGGTGAAATAGCGATCGACGAAATCCTGATCGAGTCCGATGGCTTCGAACACTTGCGCGCCGCAATAACTTTGAAAAGTCGAGATGCCCATCTTGGAAATGACTTTTACGACGCCCTTATTGATGGCCTTGATGTAATTCGCGACCGCCTGCTCAGCTTCCACACCGACGAGCAGAGCCTGACGGATTAGGTCGCGCGCCGTCTCGAACGCGAGATAGGGATTAATGGCCGCCGCACCGTATCCGAGCAGCAACGCGAAGTGATGCACCTCGCGCGGCTCGCCGCTTTCGATTACAAAACCAACCTGGGTGCGGGTGCCCTCACGGATCAAATGATGATGAATAGCAGACACTGCCAGCAGTGCTGGAATTGGAGCTTTGGCGCGCGTCACGCCACGATCTGAAAGGATCAGAATGCCGTATCCTTCCACGATCGCTTTGCTCGATTGGCGGCAGAGGTCGTCCAAAGCTTCCTGAAGTCCGCGCCGGCCTTCGTTTGCCGCGAACAGCATCGACAACGTGATCGATCTGAATCCTGAGAACCCCGCAGCTCCCAGATGTTTCAGTTTCTCCAGTTGCTGGTTGGTAAGAATTGGCGAGCTCAGCTTGATCTGCCGGGCACACTCCGGCGTTGGCTCGAGCATGTTTGCTTCCGGGCCCACGGTCGTGTCGGTAGACATAATCAAGCCTTCACGAATCGCGTCCACCGGCGGATTAGTGACCTGCGCAAAGAGCTGTTTGAAATAGTTGTAGAGCAGTTGCGGCCGCTCAGAGAGCACCGCCAGCGGTGTGTCCGTACCCATCGAGCCGACCGCTTCGTTTCCATCGAGGGCCATGGGCGTGATCAATAAGTTGAGGTCTTCGTTGGTATAGCCGAAGGCCTGCTGTCGAGTAAGCACGGTCGAGTGATCCAATTCAGTCGTGATTTCCGGCGACGGAATACTGTCGAGTGTGATCAGGTTGTCCTTCAGCCATTGCCCGTACGGCTGCTCCGTCGCGAGCCGGTGCTTCAACTCGTCGTCCTCGATGATCCGTCCTTCTTCGGTGTCGACCAGAAGCATTCGACCAGGTTGCAATCTTCCTTTCCGCAAGATGCGATCGGGCGGAATGTCGAGGACGCCGACCTCGGATGCCATGACCACGAGATCGTCTTTCGTCACGTAGTACCGCGACGGTCGCAACCCATTGCGATCAAGTATCGCGGCGATTCGCACTCCATCGGTGAAGGCGATCGACGCCGGGCCGTCCCACGGCTCCATCAGACAGGAATGATATTCGTAGAAGGCCCGCTTCTCTTCGCTCATCGACTCGTCGCGGCTAAATGCCTCGGGCGCCATCATCGTCATTGCATGAGGCAGTGAGCGTCCGGCGAGGGTCAGCATCTCGAGTACGTTGTCGAACATTGCAGAGTCGCTGCCGTCAGTCTCGATGACCGGCAAGACCTTATGCATGTCCGAGCCGAAGGCTTTTGATTTGAACTTGCTCTCGCGCGCGTACATCCAGTTGATATTTCCGCGCAGCGTATTGATCTCACCGTTGTGGGCGATGTAACGATAGGGGTGGGCGCGGGCCCAACTGGGAAACGTGTTGGTGCTGAAGCGCGAGTGGACCAAAGCGAGTGCCGATTCGACGGACAAATCGGCCAGATCCGGGTAGAAGCTCACCAACTGGCCGGCGGTCAGCATTCCCTTGTAGACGATCGTTCGGGCAGAGAGACTCGAGACATAGAACATCCCGCGCTCAAAAATCCCGCGCTTGGCGCCCTTGCCGACCCGCTTTCGAATTACATAGAGCTTGCGCTCAAATGCGAGGTCGTTCGCGAGCTTGGCTGTCGGACGTGCGTCTTGCGCGTGAAGTGAAACACTTCCCTTCTCCGCGGCAATGAAAATCTGTCTGACGATCGGCTTCGAAGCGCGGGCCGTCGGCCCGAGCCCTGCATCGTTCGTTCGCACCGTGCGCCACCCGAGCACCCGCTGGCCTTCATCCTTAACGATGCGTTCGAATAGACGTTCGCATTCGCGGCGGCTGGCGCCATTTCTCGGCAGGAAGACCATGCCGACCGCGTATTGTCCGGCGGGCGGGAGTTTGAATTTGCGGTTCTCGCACTCGCGCGCGAAAAACCGATGCGGGATCTGCAGAAGGATACCGGCGCCGTCGCCAGTGTTTGGTTCACAACCGCAAGCCCCGCGATGTTCCAGGTTCAAGAGCACCTGGATGGCTTGTTCTACGATTCGGCGCGAGCGTCGCCCTTTCACGTCAACAACGAAGCCAAGGCCGCACGACTCGTGCTCGTTAAGCGGATCGTACAGTCCTTGCTTTTTGGGGGGAGACCGTTGCTTCATCTTAAATCTCGTTACCTCAAAACCCGGTTCGGCATGTGAATAAAGCCACCAACTCGAACTCGTTGATGGCCTTTAGAGCGGATTAGCGTTGGCGTAAGCCATTAGCAGCTATCTTCCGTCTGCCCCACCGCATCGATAGCGAGGCTGAATCGAACCAGCACAAAACGAGGCTGGCTGGTGAAGTGCCCGAACAGAAAGAATGACTCTGACGCTGAACCTACCATCGCAGACCGGTGCCGCTTCTTCAGCACGACCGAGCGACCCTCCACCTCCGATAGAAATCGAACGGGGCCAATCTACATCGTTCGCGAGTCTTTGCCCAATTTGTAATTTTTCGCTTCCTATAAATCTCACGCGCGGTTCGCGCGACGTAATCCGCGAGGAAACATTTATGTAAGGCAGCGACTCGCACGGAACAAAAGTGTATTCACTGAAGACCGTCGTTTCATGCTGAGCAGTCAAAAGCGATGAAGTTGTCAGGGCTTCGCCGGCAATGATCGCGGTACAAGGGTTGCTCTTCCGACAACGGTGCTGGTTCACTTAAAATCAGGAACTTCTTTTTGCTGGGAGCGCGGACGGCCCGTCCGCTCTGAGCGCGAAGCGCGAACCAACTCATCGGCAGTCTTCGAGAGCATTGAAATGAGGCCGCGCCGCCGTGCGGACGGGACGTCCGCGTTCCCAGCACTGAGTGCGTGACACTTTTCAAACTGAAGCGGCCCTCGACGACGGCATTTTAGGTATGACCTAGTTGCCCCAAAAAAGAGGCAACGCGGCCGCCAACACCAGGAGCATGATGGAAACACATAGCGGATCCAGATCATCTCTGGGAAAGTTTTATCGCGAGAAGGTACTGGCGCATGCCGCGAATCGCTTTACAACCGCAAGCGCTGAAACCGATCCCGCGGAAGTCTCACGCATACTCCGACTCTTCCTTAAGATTGAAGATCACCGTCTCAGGATGAACCACTATCTCGGCGCGTCCGGGTGCGAAACCGCTGCGGCGCGGAGCTTCGTGATCGATCTTGTGGTGCAGCACGCCTTTCGTCACGCTACCGAAACGCGTGAGTCAAACGGGACGGTTGACGCCGGGCCAAACGGTTGTGCACTGCTGGCAGTTGGCGGTTATGGCCGAGCCGAACTCGCGCCCTATTCGGACGTCGATTTGCTGTTTCTCTACAGCGGCCAACGTCTCAGCCAGATGAAACTGATTTTGACCGATCTTCTTCGGCTGTTGTGGGACGCCGGGCTTTCGGTTAGCCCGAGCTTTCGTACAGTTGGTGATTGCGTCACGACCGCGCTCGACAATGCCCAACTGCAAACTGCTATGGTGAACACTCGCCTCCTCGCCGGCAATAAGGGACTACACAACTCTTTACAAGACGCTTTGGCAAAGGATCGGCGCAGACGGGTGGGCTCCTTTATCACCGCAATCCAACGGGAACGTGACGCTAGGTACGCGCGATTCGGAGGTGCGGTTTGTCTTCAGGAGCCGAACATCAAGGAAACAGCGGGAGGCCTGCGCGACTTTCAGACGGCATTGTGGCTGGCCCACGCTCGACACGGATATAAGACACTGGATGAGCTGCGCGCGCACAATCTGGTTTCAGAGAACGAGGCGCGCAAGGCGCTTCGGGCCTACGATTTTATTTGGCGCATGCGCCATGCGGCGCACTTCTCGAGGCGGCGAAAGAACGAGCTGCTGTCTTTGGACATGCAGCCACAGTTAGCCGTCCAGTTCGGCTTTAAGCCTGGAGCTCATCTTCTGGGTTCAGAAAAGCTGATGCGCGATTATTATCGTCATGCTCGCGAGCTGCATCAGTTCAGTGAAGGAGTGGCAGCCCGCGTCACTGACGACGAGCCGCGCACTTCGCGTTTGTGGCGCAAGCGAGCTAGCGATGCGGCCAGCGAACCTTTCTCGATTACGAGAGGGCGTCTGCGGTTCGACGGCCCGCTCGATTTTTTCGACAAAAAGCCGCTGGCTATGTTCAACGCGTTCGCGTTGGGGCAGGCCGCGCGCGTTCCCTTCGACTATCGTCTGCGTGAAGTTCTCTCGCAGAGTTTGCGCGCCATCGGTCCCGCGGCTCGATCCTCGCTCGAAGTTTCGAATGCTTTCTTTAAGCTCTTGCGTCGCCGCGGACGCGCCGGTTATGTTCTGCGGTCGATGCACGACCTGGGACTTCTGGCGCGTTTGATACCGGAATTTGGCCATATTAGTTTGTTAGTGCAGCATGACCTCTATCACCATTTCACGGTCGACGAGCATACCTTGAGAGCGGTCGAGACGGTGGACCAGTTGCACAACAGCGAGGGGAAAGCGCGAGCAAACTTGCGCGCCGTTTTGGAACAGGTCGAGGACCCGACCCTGCTTTATCTGGCGCTGTTGCTGCATGACATCGGCAAAGGCCGGGGCCGCGGACACATTGCCCGAGGGGCCAAACTTGCCGAACGCGTCTGCCGGCGGCTCCGTCTGAAAGAGGATGCCGCACAGAAGGTCGTGCTGCTGGTCAAACAACATGTGACGATGAGCCACCTGGCCCAAAGACGCGACCTGAACGAGTCCCAACTGATATCTGATTTTGCGGCGTCCGTAGAATCGTTGGACGTCCTTAACATGCTCTTGCTGCTCACCTATGCCGATCTCAATGCCGTCGGACCGGGCGTTTGGACTGATTGGAAAGCGACTTTGCTCTGGGATTTGTATTGCCGCACCAGGAAGCAAATGACCGGTGAGGATGCGATCACTGATGATGACGCGGAATTGGCGCGCCTCAAGGAGCAGATTGCCGGTGCGTTAACTCCTGCTGTGCCTTTTAGTAAAGTTGAGCGGCACCTCGCTTTGTTGCCGGATCGATACCTGCGCATTACGGCTCCCGCCGCGGCCGCAATGCATATCCGGATGATCGAAACAGTCAGGACCGAGGGATTTGCTTGCCGTTGGGTGCGGCATCAAAGTAACGCCGTCGAACTGACAGTTTCGGCGCAGGATCGACATGGCCTGTTTGCCGATCTGGCGGGAACACTGGCCGCGCACGGGATCGAGATTTTGAGCGCTGAACTCAACACTCGCGAGGACGGGATTGCTATCGATAGTTTCATTCTGCGCCAGGCATCAACTCGTCAAGCCATCGAAGAGCATCGTTATCAGGTGATCGAGCAGGCACTTCGCCGGGCGGTGGCCGGCGAGTTGGACGTCGCTGCTCTAGTTGAACGCTGGACTACCAGGAATGCTCCGCGGAAGCGGAGCCGCGTGATTACCGCGCAGCGGCGCAACCTTCCACAAGTGATTTGTGACAATGAAACGTCCACATCCTCGACCGTGATCGAGGTCCACGCGATGGATGAACCTGGACTGGCCTACAAGATTGCGAGCGTTCTCGCCGAATTGGGGCTGGAGATCGTTTGCGCCAGAATCGCCACCGAAAGAAGCGACGCGCTCGATGTCTTCTATGTAACCGACGGCGATGGTCTTAAGCTGTCAGATGAGATGATGGCATCCGTCGAAGGCGCGCTAAGTAACCAGCTTGCGAAAATCAAGACGATTATCACTAACCCCAAATCGCAACCGATGCCAGGGAGGCGTTTAGATGAAAAAAATAGAAGCGATTATCAGGCCCTACCTTCTGGATGCGGTTAGAACGGCGCTCCAGGAAGTCGACGTGCACGGCATGACGATCAGCGAAGTTCAGGGCTATGGCCGCCAGCGTGGTCATACGGAGACCTATCGCGGGGCCGAGTACCAAATCGAATTTGTACCGAAGATCAAAATCGAAGTGATTATTCCGGACGACATCGAAGATTTCGTCGTCAACGCGATTTTAAGGTCGGGACACACCGGAAAATTCGGCGACGGCAAGATCTTCGTGATCCCGATCGATGACGTCATTCGCATTCGCACCGAAGAACGCGGAGAAGTAGCACTTTAACAGACTCGGTTCCCTTTGCGCCTTTCGATTCCACTCCGCGCCTTTGCGCCAAATTCGTGTCACTCGACTCTGTTTCACGCAAAGGCGCGAAGCGAATACGGAAGGCGCTAAGAAAACAGAATTAGGGCGCAGTTCACAGGGGACTGATTTCTGCCGCTTCACTCATCCCGAGATTTCGCCTAGCACTCTTTCGGTGGCGTGTATTGCACTGTGAGATATCCTGGCTGTCGCGCCCACAGAGGTGACATCGAGATCAAGATTGTATCCTTCTTCTCCATGCTGACTTAGATCGAGACCTTCGATCTCGTCCTCGATACTCACGCGGACACCGATGACCAAATCTACCAGCTTGAGCAGCACGATCGTGCCGATTACTGCGAGCGATATTGTGATGCCGATCGCGATCAATTGATTGAGGATCTGGCCAGGGTGTCCATCAACCCACCCGACTGGAAGCGCGTTCCCTAACGCGTCTTTGAAGACAGGATTGATCGCCCGCGTCGCGAATACTCCGGTCAGGATCGCGCCGAGCGTTCCGCCGGTTCCATGAACGCCAAAAACGTCGAGCGAGTCGTCGTATCCGAATCGCTTCTTCACCTGGGTCACCATCAGAAAACAACCCATACCCGCAATGAAACCGATGATTAAGCTGGACATCGGCGTGACGAATCCCGAGGCCGGAGTGATGGCGACCAGCCCGCAAACCGCGCCTGAGATTCCGCCGAGCACCGTCGGCTTACCCTGACGCAACCATTCGAGCAGCAACCAACCAAGCGTAGCGGCCGCCGCGGCGAAGTGCGTCGCGGCAAAGGCACTGGTCGCAAGCTGTCCAGCCGCGAGTGCGCTGCCGGCGTTGAAGCCAAACCATCCCACCCACACCAGACAGGCGCCGATGAAGCTTAGTACCAGACTGTGCGGCGCCATCATTGTCTTCGGATAGCCGAGGCGTTTGCCGAGATAGATCGCGCAGACTAGCGCCGAGACTCCAGAGGCAATATGCACGACTGTGCCGCCCGCGAAGTCCAACGCCGGAACGCGACCGCCCAGCGTCGCATTCAGGAATCCGCCCTTACCCCAAACCATGTGTGCCAGCGGAAAATAGATAACGGTCGACCACAACACGGTGAACGCCAGCATGGCGCTGAACTTCATCCGTTCGGCGAATGCGCCGGTAATCAAAGCGGGGGTGATGATGGCAAACATCAGTTGAAAAAGCATGAAAGTCTGTTGGGGTATCGTCGCGGCGTAATCAGCATTGGGTTCACCGCCGACCCCGTGCAGAAGCAGGTAGCTAAACCCGCCGACGAAAGAATTGCCTTGAGAAAAGGCGAAGCTATAACCATAAAGGGCCCAGAGCACAGTTACGACGGCCATGAGAATAAAGCTCTGCATCATCGTTCCCAGGACATTCTTCTTGCGTACCAGCCCGCCATAAAACAAGGCCAGGCCCGGTCCGGTCATCATCAGCACGAGCGCCGAGCAGACCAGCATCCAGGCATTGTCGCCAGCCGACTGGGCGCTAGCCGTGGCCGACTCGATCTTTGCGAGTCTCTCTTCTAAAGATGGGCCAGGCGTCTGGGCCAGCACCACGACGGAACCAGAAACCAGGCAGAGCAGGGCCGCTACTCCGATTGAGAATTTTTGCCGGAATCTCAAGATTGATTTCTCCTTCAGAATTTTTGTTTCAGGGGGAACCACAGACAACACTCACAACTGAAGCTCGCTTTTCCGTGACAAGTTCCATGCCACCCTGTGTGTTGTTTGACTCAGAAGTGCGGCCGGTCCCACCCGGATTTGAATTCGCCTTAACAGCAGCCTTCAGGAGTCTGTCGGAAAAGGCCGGTCTCTGTGGTTCTCTGTGGAACCTCTGTGCCTCCGTGGTGAATGTTTTCGCGGTAAATTCGCCACAGAGACACAGAGCATCACAGAGGTTACACAGAGAAATATCTCCTTCCGACAGGGTGATCGCGGTCAATGAGAGAATTCTGGCACCGCTGTCCATCGGTTCGGCGATGCGACAAGTTTTTACTATTTGATTTGAAAGGCTGAAGAGAAGGACATTTTTGTCGTCGCCTCAGATCCAGAACACAAAACCGTATTCGATCTGGAGACGAGCAGTTGTTCTGCCTTCCCTTTGGGAAGGGCAAACAACTTCTATCCGCAAAGCAAAATTGTCTGTGTTAGTATCCGCAGGACGAAGGCGAGTTACTCATCGATGGAATTTTCACAACTGGAATTTTTCGTGACGGTGGTGGAGGAGGGCAGCTTCTCGAAAGCTGCCGTGCTGGTCTATCGCACTCAACCCGCGGTGAGCATTGCCATCCGCCGTCTGGAAGAAGAGATCGGCGCGCCGCTATTTGAGCGCTCACAAAAGACACCGCGGCTCACGGCTGTTGGCGAACTTGTTTACGATTATGCGAAGCGCATTCTCTCGCTGCGGGACCAAACCTTTAACGTCGTCGCCGAGCTAAAATCGCTCAAGAGCGGGCGCGTCCGGATTGGCGCAAATGAAAGTACCTCGCTGTACCTTCTGCCCCACTTAATCCTCGACTATCGCGCCCGAAATCCCAACGTGATGGTCGAAATCTTTCGCCACGCATCTGAGCGGCTGCCGCGCGAAGTGCTCGACCGTAACGTCGACTTCGCGCTCCTGGCGTTCGAGCCCGGCGATCGCGATCTCGAGTCCTTTCCGGTCCTGCGAGACGAACTCGTGCTGATCATGCATCCGGAACACCGTCTGGCGAAACGGGCCTCTGTCAAAGTTGAGGAACTCGGCGCTGAAACGTTCCTGGCGCATAACGTGAAGACCGGCTCGCGCTACAAGGTAATGGAGACTTTCGCTCAACACCATGTGCCGCTCAATATCACTCTCGAGTTAGCGACCATCGAGACCATCAAACGCTTCGTCCAACTAAAGATTGGGCTGGCCTTCGTCCCGCGCATGTGTGTTGACGAAGAGTTGCAGCGGGGCTCTTTAGTCAGCGTGCCGGTAGATGATCTGACTTATGTTCGCACGCTTTGGGTCACGCATCCGCGCGGGATAACTTTCTCGCACGCGGCCAGCGCATTTCTCGAAATTCTGCACCAGCACGCCGCAGATCATATTAGCGAAAAGTGACGACCTGCCGATTTCGTCGCGGGCTGAATCTCAAACCAGCATTAGCCGAATTAATCTCCTCATAAAAACTCTTATTTTGACTTTAGCCAAACCGGCCCCTACGATCATCGTTTAACTCCTGATGATTTGCTCGATTCTTAAGGGAGCGTTAAGGATTTTGTGGCAGAGCAACGCCACAAGTCTTAACCCCTGTTACCGATGAAACCCGAACAGGCGGAAGCGCGAAAACTGGAAACTTTTCTCGAGACCGGGCGGACGCTGGCCGGAACCCTGGGATCAAAAGCTGCTTTTTCGGGGGTTCTGGAAACGCTGGGACACCATCACAGCATGATCCGTGGGGTCCTGATGTTAGTCGACGCAGATACGAATGAACTGCGCATAGCCGCCTCTCACGGTCTGGAAGAGAGCGAAGTTCGCCGCATCAAATATCGAATCGGCGAGGGCATTACCGGCCGCGTGGTGGAGACAGGTAAGCCGATTGTCGTGCCCCAGGTCAGCCAGGAACCGATGTTTCTCGACCGGCTCGGTATCAGGAAGAAGGCGAACAGTCGGCAGGAATTGACTTTCATCTGCGTACCCATCGTCGTCAACCGCAAGCCCGTCGGCGCGCTCGGCGTCGACTTGAAATACAAACCTGATCGCGATTACGAACGGACAACTAAATTCCTCTCAATCATCGCGACGATGATCGCCCAGGCAATCAAGGTCAATCATTTGATGGAAGCGGACAAGCAGCGGCTGCTCGACGAGAACATCCATCTCAAGCAGGAACTCCGCGAGCGCTACGATTTCAGCCACATCGTCGGCAGTTCTAATCCGCTGCGCGACGTTTACGAGCAGGTGACCCAGGTTGCGCGAACCAATACGACCGTCCTGCTGCGCGGCGAGTCCGGCACCGGCAAGGAGTTGATCGCGCACGCGATTCACTACAACTCTCTGCGCGCCAACAAACCTTTTATCAAAGTCAGTTGCGCGGCGCTGCCGGAAACGCTGATCGAATCCGAGATGTTTGGTTATGAAAAGGGTGCGTTCACCGGCGCGCAGAATCGCAAGAAAGGGCGTTTCGAGCTGGCCGATGGCGGCACACTTTTTCTGGACGAGATCGGCGACCTGAATATCTCTACCCAGATCAAACTTCTCCGGGTTCTGCAAGAGCGGGAATTCGAGCGACTCGGCGGCACCGAAACGATTAAGATTAACGTCCGCCTGGTCGCCGCGACGAACAAGGATCTCGGGAAAGCGATCACCGAGGGGCAATTCCGCGAGGACCTCTACTATCGCCTGAATGTGTTTACAATCTTCATGCCGCCCCTGCGCGAGCGCAAGTCGGATGTGCTTTTGCTTGCCGATCATTTTCTGGAAAAGTTTGCCCGCGAACACGACAAGCGTATCAAGCGCATTTCAACGACCGCGATCGACATGCTGGCCAGCTATCACTGGCCGGGCAACGTTCGCGAGCTGGAAAATATCATTGAGCGGGCGGTACTCGTTTGCGAGACCGGCGTAATCCACGGTCATCATCTGCCGCCGACATTGCAAACGGCCGAGAAGTCGGGCACCGTAACCCGGCTGTCGCTCGACCGAGCAGTTGGAGCTTACGAAAGCGATCTAATTCAGGATGCATTGAAGACGACTCGCGGAAATCGCAAGCGGGCGGCGCAACTGCTCGACACGACCGAACGGATTCTGGGATACAAAGTCAAAAAGTACGGGATCGACTGCGACCGCTTCCGCTCGTAGACAGATTCTTTTTTATGAAACCTAAGAGATTGAAGGGATTATTTGGTTAAATGACGTCTGCAATAAAACGTGTTGGTGTTTTGACGGGAGGGGGCGATGCCCCCGGTTTGAATCCCGCGATCAAGGGACTTGTCTATCGCGGTTCTGAACTTGGCTTGAGCGTGATCGGGCTGTTCGACGGCTGGCGAAGTCTGCTCGATCCCCTGCCTGAAATTCTGCCGCTCGATCGCGATACCGTGCGCCGTTGGGATCGCGACGGGGGCACCAACCTGGGGTCTTCGCGAACTAATCCTTTCAAAATTTCATTGGAAGCGAAGTCGCTGGATCGATCCGATGAAGTAATAAAGAATATTGCCGAACTGAACCTGGATGCGGTGGTCGCTTGCGGCGGAGAAGATACATTGGGCGTAGCTGCGCGGCTGGCGGAGAAAGGCGTCCGCGTAGTAGGCATTCCGAAAACAATCGATAAGGATCTTGCCGGTACTGACTACACCCTCGGTTTCGACACAGCGCTGCGGAATGTAACTGAGGTGATCGAGCGCTCGCGCACACCGGCCGGCTCTCATCGTTGGGTCCAGGTCATCGAAGTTATGGGCAGGCATGCCGGTCATCTTGCGCTCTGGTCCGGTGTTGCCGGTCAGGCGCATTTGATTCTGATTCCGGAGCATCCCTTTCGTTACGAACAGGTCTTCAAGCTGCTCCGCGATCGTTTAGGGCAACCTGATATTGCTCGAAATCGCATCCACCGTTCTGATTATTCCGTCATCGTTGTCTCTGAAGGCGCGTACTCGGAGGACGGCAAGACAGTAACGATCGACAATCGTCACGACGCTTTTGGTCATGCCCGGCTGGGCGGCATCGGCGAAGTGTTGGCGAAACATATAATGACTGAGACGCCCTACGAAGCCCGCGCGGTAATGCTCGGGCATCCTCAGCGCGGCGGCGCGCCGAGCCCGATCGATCGGATCATGGGTTTGTTGTTTGGGGCGCGGGCTGCTGAGGCCGTGGCCAACGGCGACTTCGGAAAGATGGTCTCAGCTCGGGGCATCGCGCCGGCTTGTACTCTGTCGCTCGTGGATCTCTCGGTGGTGAAAGGACCGATCAACGCTTTGGATGTTGAGCGCTACTACGACACCACGCGCTATCACCTCAAAGGCCTGGGCATGAATCTATGAGCGCCCGAATAAAGCCGGAAGAAACAAGCGGCGTTGGTTATCCTGGAATCTCAGCGATTCTCATGCGTCGATATTTAGTGGGCGCGTGCCTCGTCATAGTATTCGCTTGTTTCGCTGCGCCGGCGCAGCGGACGCATACGCTGACCGGTGATATTCGTCTTCACAAAGACTTTCATTCCCAGGTCCTGGGCAATGATCGCGACCTGATCGTTTACCTGCCGCCCGGCTACGATAGCAGTCCCCGGCAAAAGTATTCCGTGCTTTACTTTCATGACGGTCAGAACCTGTTTGATGGGGCCACTTCATATATTCCCGGTCAGGAATGGCGTCTGGACGAGACGGCCCAAGCTCTGATTGCGACGCAAAAAATTGAACCGCTAATCATCGTCGGCATTTACAATACCGGCAAAGATCGCGTCGAGGAATACACTCCGGTTCCGGATCCTAAATACAAAGTCGGCGGCAAAGCTGATCTATATGGCCGCATGTTGGTCGAAGAATTGAAGCCGTTTATCGACCGGACCTATCGCACTCTGAAGGGTGCGAAACATACAGGCTTGGGCGGGTCGTCTCTGGGCGGATTGGTTTCTCTCTACCTGGGATTGAAATATTCGAACGTTTTTGGCCGGCTCGCCGTCGTCTCGCCGAGTGTCTTCTGGGGTGAAAAGTTTATCGTCCATTATGTCGAGGCATTGCGCGCCAAACCTGATGAACGCATCTGGCTTGATATCGGCACCAGAGAAGGCCAGAGCGCCGCCGAACAACAGGAGACGGTAAGCAATGCTCGCTTGTTGCAGAACGCCTTGATCAAAAAAGGCTGGCGGGCGGGACAGAACCTTAAATACTTTGAAGCTGAAGGCGCTGAGCACAATGAGCGCGCCTGGGCTTCCCGAGTTCCGTCGATGTTGGAGTTTTTGTTTCCGAAGAAATAAACGACGAAGAAGTTTGAAGTGCGGCGAACGTTTGAAAAGATTTCGGCAACCGGCCCGTTTCAATTGGCGCGTAGTCCTCTCATTAGCACCGTGGCTTTAGCCCGGTGATCCGTAGTGTATTAGAGGGGAAACCGTTTAAACGGTTTCCGATTGTGCCGGCTACCAAGTAGCACCGCGCTAAAGCGACGGTGCTAATGAGAGGGAGCACGGCCGCGCTGAGCCAGTAGTCAGCAGCCTTTTGGATTGAACGGCTTACCGCTTCGCGGTAACTACCGCTCGTATTATTTGTTGCTCTTCACTGAATCCACGAAAACCGAAATGGAAAATACCTTAACTGAAAATGGCTCCCCGACTCGCGCCCGGCGCCGAACAATCTGGTTTCTACTTCCCGTCTTGCTCCTGCTCTCAATCGCATCGGTAGCGATACCCGTATTTCTGATCCAGCCCTTTCGCCCGCAGACCCCAAGGGGGCTGGCTGTCTCGTACCTACTCCGCAGTTGGTCTCCTCTGGCGACCGTCATCTTGTTCGTGGCCGCGTGTGCCCTCGTGCTCTGGCAATGGGGATATGCTCGGCGCTGGTGGCGCAAGACACTTCTCGTCGTGCTCCTGCTATTGACCTTCGTTCCTGCGTGGTTCGCGCGCCAGAATCATTTCGAGTGGATGTTCAATCCCCTGCGCCACAGCGCCTTCGTCAAAGCCAGCGAAGCCGCTTTCGTCCGGAATACCGACATGGTCCTCGCCGTGAAGATCAATAACGAGGCTGTGGCTTATCCGGCGCGGCTGATGGCTTATCATCACGTCGTTCAGGACGTCGTAGGCGGCACGCCGATCTGCGCAACTTATTGAACGCTCTGTCACACCGGTCTGGTGTGGGAAACAACAGTTGACGGACGGCTGCTCCATTTTCATCTGGCCGGCATCAACAATCAGAACTTCATCATGAAGGATGAAGAGACCGGCTCGTGGTGGCAACAAGTTACCGGCGAAGCGATTTTCGGTCCGCTGAAGGGCAAACATCTCAAGCCTGCCTTCATGGACGAACTCACTTTTGCCACGTGGAAACGCGAACAGCCACAGGGCCGCGTGCTCAAGCCGGATGAGAATATCGCCGCCAAAGGCGAATACGCACCGTCTGACTGGGAAGATAAGATGTTGCGCGTTCCAGTGGCCACCCAAGTAAACGCAGCAGGTCTGGACAAGCGCGAATTGGTGGTCGGCGTCACTGTGAACACGGCCTCAGCGGCGTATCCGGTGGCCGCCCTGCGAAAGCAGAACCCGATCATCGATAAGATAGGAGGCACGCCCCTCTTGATCGTGCTCGGCGAAGACGGCCAATCGGTGCGCGCTTTTGATCGCACTGTCGAAGGTCACGAGCGTGAGTTCTTCCTCAAACCAAACTCTTCACCGCTGCGACTGATTGACGACAAGGGGACCGAATGGGACTTTACCGGCACGGCCTTGAATGGATCCCTTGCGGGCGAGCAGTTGATGAAGATCGTCGTGCTCAAGGATTATTGGTTCGACTGGAAGGCTTACAATCCGAAAACAACCGTCTACACTCTCGGCGAAAAATAGCGCACCGCGGCAAGGCGACACTCGAGCTTTTCTCCCCCTCCAAATGGGAGAGGGAGAAATCGATCATTCCCTGCCCACGCCCAAGGCATCAGCCACTCGATTAATATAATTAAACCAGGACGCAATCAGTGTGATCTGCAGAATAGCTTTGTCGTCGAATCCGTTTGCTCGCAGGCGAACGTGATCCTGCTCGGAAATACGCGTGGCATCGCGAGTCAGTTGGCTGACGTAATCCAGCATCACTCGGTCCGATTCAGAAATCGGTGCCGTCCTGTAGTCGTCCTGCAGCGCTTTCACCAGCTCGTCGTCCAAGGTAACTCGACGCAGAAACTCTGCGTGGGATTCGATTCAATAATGACAACGATTGGTGACCGACACGACAGTGGTGATCATTTCGTGCTGTTGTCTGGTGAGCGGCAGGTCAGGCGACATCAACACGCCGAACGTGGCAAACGCATGATAGAGCGCGTCGGGTATCAGGCTATGCGAAGCCACGATGCCCGAAGTTTGACCGTCAGGTGTGGGGTGAATCGGCACGGCGTATTCGGCCGGATAGAATTCACGCTGCGCTTCTACAACGCGGCGCACGGCCTCATCAGCATCAATGGGTATGGTCTTAATCCAGGTCATAGGGACGTATTTCCTCGATCTGCTGGTGATGACTGTCCGCGATGAAACAGTAAATAGTAAACGGGAATTCCGAGCGCCACGACGCCGGCTCCCACAAAAGCTTGTTTCGGATTATTGCTCGCCAGAAGGAAAAGCAACCCAGCGACCAGCAACAAGAATATAACGGGCGTGACGGGATAACCAGGAGTTAAATACTGTGGCGGGTGTTCGGACGTGCGGCGCAAAACGAACAACGCCGCGACCGTGAGCGCGATAAAGATAACGACCACAAAGACAAAATAGGAAACGATTTGATTGAAGCTGCCGAGCAACACCAGCAACGAAGCCAGTAGCGCCTGCAAAGCAATTGCGCGAGCCGGCGAGCCGAAGCGCGGATGGATCGTAGCCGCGGCGGAGATAAACAGTCCGTCACGCGCCATCGCAAAATAAACTCGCGGAGCGGACATAATAATCGCATCGAGACTGCCGAGGACGGCCACTACCACAATCGCTGAGAATACTTGCGCGCCGGCTTTCCCAAAAAGAACCTCACCGGCCTGGGCCGCGAAAGTCTCGCTTGAAGTCACCGCCTCCAACGGTATGAGATAAAGGAACACCGCGCTGGTGAGAATGTAAACCAGCGTTACGATCACAACTCCGTAGATCAAAGCGCGCGGCAGAGTGTGCGCTGGATCGCGCACTTCGCCGGCTAGCTTGGTTACGTCCCACCATCCGCCGAACGAGAAGAACGCCGCCACTGTGGCGCCTGCTAAGCCAAACATCAGTGGCGCTGAATGGGGGCGCTGCGCTACGAACGGCGTGAAGTTTGCCCAATTCCCCAGACGGAAACCAAACCCCCAAAGCAAAAGGCCGAGAAGCAAGCCAAGCTTTAGAACGGTGAGCCCCCTTAGCAATCCTCCTCCAAACTGAACCCCGCCAATATTGATCGCGGCGAGGACAAGAATCGAACCGATGGCGACCGCCTTAATCGCCAACGGCGAAAGACTGAGGATGTAACCGGCATAGCTCGCCATGCCCACCGCGAGCGCCGCGGTCAGACCCGGATCCATAACCAGCAGAGCCATCCAGCCGTACAAGAAAGCGACGGGTCGTCCGTACGCCTCGCGCAGATAAACGTACCCGCCACCCGCTTCGGGAAATCTGGCCGCGAGTTCGCCGTAACAAAGCGCGCCGCAGAGGGCCATCGCACCCATGGCCAGCCAGACGAGCAACAACCACAGCGGCGACCCAAGTGACTTTGCCATGCCGGCCGGCGTGAGAAAAATTCCCACCGCGATCACTTCGCCAACCACCAGCGCCGTGGCAGTGCGAAGACCAATCCGTCGCTTGAGTTGGTTAGGTGAATTCAATGAGTGCTAAATATTGTTTGAGTTCTTATCACCATCCATGGCACCTGCTTCGTTCTTCGAACAGGAATGAACAAAATGAACGGTCCACTAACCCAGACGAATCAACACGAAATATGCTGGTTTCGTTAATTGTCAGACGTGGCTGGAGCCCGACTTCTAAAAAGTCACGCGCGCCGCGAACTGGAACGCGCGCGGTCCTCCTGAACCAAACACGCCGCCCGCGGTTGTCACTGGTTGGCCAAAGCTCGACGAACGCAGAAACCCGGGAGTCGCCGGATCGTTGCTGTCCCGCACCAGCACATTCGCGAATCCCGAATAGTTGACGTTTGAAACGCCCAGCACGTTTGTGACATTGAACAGATTGAATACCTCGGCAATCGGCTCGATCTTAACGCGCTCCCCTATTTTGAAAACCTTCGACAGACGCAGGTCCAACGAACTGAAGTTGTCATTGAAGCGGGCGTTATTACTCACCAGCGGGAGCGGTGAGACCGGGCCGCTCGCATTAACCTGTTGGATAAATGCGTTGAGCTCTGCCCCGGTGTGGAACAAACGCCCGCCCGCATTGCGTTGCAGGCCGGGGACCCGCGAGCTGCCATCGGGAACAAGAATGTCCATGGGGACGCCGGACGCCAGCGTAAAGATCGGAGCCAGACGAATCCCGTGCGACAGGTCAAACGTGCCCGAGAACACAAAACGATGACGCTGATCGTTGGGCGTCGGCCCGTACTCGCGCCGCAGGTTGTTCGGATCTATCGGACCATTCGAAAATGGAATCTGATCGTCGTTGGCGTAATTGAACGCCTTTGAGAGTGTATATGAGGCGCGGAACTGAGAATGTTGGGACAGTCGCTTTTCAAAACTCACTAGCAGCCCATCATATTTCGTCTTCACGCTGGACTCGAGATTCTTGACCAGGTCGGGTCCGCCGACTACCGGATTGAAGACACTGCCAATTGTACGTCCGATAATGAAGTGCGTGCCATAGTTGTGCAGGTAATCAACGCGTAGCACATAGTTGCGGGGAAACTCACGTTGAACGCCCAGATTGATTTGCTGCACCATCGGATTTTGCAAACCATTATCGATGATATTGATCCCGCCGGCGCCCGCTCCGGGCAGAATAAACCCAGTGAACGGATTGGCCAACGTCGGCGCCGGCGGCGGAAATTTGCCATTGACCGGATCGAACAGAAATTGCGGCGGGATGAAGAACAGGTTTCCGGCGCGTACCTCGATGGGCAGCGCCCGGCCGTCCAACCCGCGCTCGAGCGATTGCACTTCCAACGTAATGCGATCGTAGTAGATCCCATAGCCGCCATGAAGACTCGTGCGCCAGTCTTTACTCGAATAATTAAACCCGACGCGCGGTCCGAAGTTATTCTTATCGGCTGATCTTTTGCCTTGAAGAAATGGCAGAATCAGCGGATTGAGCTCATTAACTCGACTGACATTCTTGACGTCGGTGTCGACCTCATAACGCAGTCCGAGATTCAGAGAGAGTTGCGGTCGCACTCGCCAGTCATCCTGAAAGAAGCCGGCAAAATAAGTATTATTGGCCGCTGGAATAAGCAACGGCTGGGTGGGTTTCCCGCTCCGCAGGGTCACGGCGAACAGCAGATCATTGTCATCGACTCGACCGTCGCCATTGCGATCAAAATCTGGAAAGTCTTCGATCAATTCGATCCGGCCCTGCTGAAAAACGCCGAGGTTGAAATCGGATTGCACGCGCTGAATCTCGCCACCGAAAGTCAGCGCGTGATTGGCGCGAACCATCGAGAAGCTGTCGCTAAACTGATAACGCCGTTGCTTTGTCTGCTGCGGTACCCGGAATGAAGCGCCATCCTGAATGCTGGGGAAAGTAAGCTGCGGCGCCAGCGTGACGGGCGCAGTGCGGTTGATGAAATTGCTCACGCTAAAGCTGAAGCTGTTAAGGTCTCGGGCTGTCAGGACGCGTGTGTAGTTGAGCAAAAGCGAGTGCGTGTGGTTACTACTCGCCTGACGCTGAGACGCGGAGCCAATCGATCGAATCAAGCTGCTGGCCGTAGTGTCGTCTTCACGTTCGAGCGAGTAACGGGCGTTGATCTTATCGACATTGGAGGGAGCCCAATCGAAGCGTTCAGTGCTCAGAGTGTCATGCAAAGGCGCATCGGCAAAGCCCCGGACAATGGACCGCGTGGCGAGGTTGCGCGTTCCCACCAGCACCGCGCCTTTTTGGTTTCGGTATTCAATCGAGCCAAAGAACCAGGCCTTGTCTTTCTTAATCGGGCCGCCAAACGCGAAGGCATATTGTTCGCGATGAAACGGCGGAGCCTGCCCAATGGTGCGATCGAAAGTGGCCGGCAAGCCTTGCAGCGACTTATGACGAAAGTAGAACGAGCCCGAGCCGTGAAACTCGTTGGTGCCTGCCTTGGTCACAATGTTGATGACTGAAGAGCCTGAACGCCCCAGTTGCGCCGAAAAGCGATTAGTCGCTACCTGAAATTCCTGCACTGCCTCCTGCGAGATATTCTGCACCGCGCCGCCCACCACATCGTCGTTGTCGTCGGCGCCATCGACGGTGACATTGCCGCCGCGCCCAAGTTGGCCTGCGGAAGAAATCACCACCGTATTGGTTTTCGTCGGATCGAAATTCGGGGCCGGTGAGTTCCCGGGGATTAATAGAGCGAGCTCGAGAAAGTTGCGCCCATTGAGAGGGAGGCCTGCGATCTCGCGTTCGTTGATGACCCCGTTTACTACCGACGCTGTGGGGTCGATCGGCGGGCTCCCACCAAAGTCATCCAGGATAGCGGTCGTCGCCGCAATTTCAAGAGGAATATTCACGCTGGTCGTCTGTCCCACTTGCAGGGTTACCTCTGAGAGAACCAGGTCCGCAAAACCCTGCGCCTGAACTTTCACTTCGTATCCGCCACCCGCGAGACTGGGAATAACGAAACTCCCGTCATCATTCGTCGTGGCCTCGCGCTTCGCGCCCGTCGCTTTCTGTGTAGCAGTCACCGTCGCGCCCCGGACTAACGCGCCGTTGGGATCGAGGACCCTGCCACTCAGCGTCGCCGTTGCGCCCGGCTGAGCAAAGACAAGCAGGCTCAGTGAACAAATCAGCAGGACAGTGAAGGACAACTTATTCAGAAATCTCAATTAATTAGTGCTCCTTGTTATTTGACTTCAACGTTCCGTGCTTTCCCATCATCCGCGATCGTGACCGCTTTCGGATTTAGGCCAGCCGCCTTGATAACAAAACTGAACTTTCGCGCCCCCGGATTGTATTGCCCCTCCGGCGCACGAACGCTTACCACGTAACCGCTATTCGCGCGCTTCACCGTTATACTCGTACGGCGAAAAGCTCCCTGTTTGTAAGCCGGACTGAGCCCGTCGTCTTCATAAAGGGCCGTTGCCGCTGCGCCGTTCGCGTCGGGATAGATCGCGAACGTAATCGGATCGAAGGGCTTCTCACCGACGTAGTTCATGGGTTGTGCTTGTGGGATAATTGCACCGCCACGCACAAACATCGGCACGGTTTCCAAGGGCGCCTCGACTCTAACCATTGTGCCGCCTGAATACTTTTTATTCGTCCAGTAGTCGTACCAGACGCCTTTCGGTAGATAGACCAGGCGGCCGGTAAGGTCAGGCTTTACTATCGGCGCTACCAGCAGATCATCTCCAATCATGAATTCATCGTCGAGGTTGTACGTACTTTCATCGTCCTGATAGTTCAGCATCAGGGGACGGAATAAAGGCACGCCGGTACGATGCGCCTCCTCGAGCGTGGTGTAGAGGAAAGGCAGCAATTGATAACGAAGCTTCAAATACTTTCGAATGATGTCTTCGTAGTATTTCCCGAAACGCCAGGGCTCCTGGTCATAGCCGTCGATGACTTTGTGATTGCGACAGAAGGGAGCAAGAAAACTTATCTGGTAAGCGCGCACCAGCAGCTCCCCGTTTCCGCGGCCGATGAACCCGCCGACGTCGCTGCCGACAAACGGTTCGCCCGAAAGACCGAGCGTGGTAAACATCGGGACGTTCAACGCCAGCGCCTCCCAGGTGCTGTTCGTGTCACCCGTCCACATCGTCGAATATCGCTGGATGCCCGCATAGGCTGCACGCGTAATTACGTAAGGCCGCAGGTTGGGCCGCAATCTTTCGAGGCCTTCGTAGGTGGCGCGTGCTTCAAGCAAAGCAAATACGTTTCGGTTTTTCGCGTGGGTGGAGTTTTCGCCTTCGTCATAGCTGACGACGTCAGACTGATTCTTACCGGTTTGATCGACAAAATCAGACGGCTCGTTCATGTCGTTCCAGATACCAGCTACGCCGTTGTCGAGGTAAGCGCGATGCAAATCGCCCCACCAGCGCCGAGCTTCGGGCAAAGTGTAATCGACAAAGGCGCTATCGCCGGGCCACACTTTGGGAATGAACAGCTCGCCATTGCGGCGATGCTGGAAATAATTCTTCTCGAGTCCTTGATCGTAAACGTAATAGCGCTGGTCCTGCGTCTTCAGCTCGGGTTTTGCTGAACTGATCGGCGGCGCATTCTTCGCCGGCGGTTGATACTTCACTCCCGGATCGACGATCACAACCAGCTTCACGCCCTGTTGGCCCAGCTTGTCAGTGAACGTTTTAGGATTAGGAAATCGCCTGGGGTCGAAAGTGAAAACGCGATAAGCCTGCATGTAATCGATGTCCAGGTGAATCACATCGAGCGGCAAATCACGTTCGCGATATTCGCGCACAACCTCTTCGGCCATACTGTCGGGATAGTAACCCCAGCGGCTTTGTTGATTGCCGAGCGCCCACATCGGCGGCATGGGCATGTGTCCGGTGAGATCGGCGTAGCGGCCCACGATCTTCTTTATCGACGGCCCAGCGAAAAAATAGTAGTTCAGCTCGCCGCCTTCGGCGCCAAACCACGCACGCTGCTGCGAAGAGCGGCCGAAATCAAAATAGCTGCGATAGCTATTATCAAAAAAGATTCCGTAAGCCGTCGCCCGCCGCAAGCCAATGTAAAAAGGGATCGTTTGATAAATCGGATCTTTGCCTTCCGTGTAACCCGGCGTATCCGAGTTCCAGTTAACGAAGGAGTTCCGCCGTTTATCCAGATGCGCGGCCTTTTCGCCCAGCCCGTAGAAATGCTCATCAAATCCCAGCTTCTTTGACACCGCGACGAACATGCCGGCTTTCGGATCAAACATCATTGGGGCAAGAGTGCCTTTAGCGTCGTAGGCCATTGGCTGCTCGTCAGCGTTAATGCTCTGGTGCGTGCGCGCGTCGCGAAACTCAACCAGCAGCGGCGACCGACCAACGACGACCTCGACCTCGGCCGTAGCGATCGTGATGGCTTCGGCGGTTTCGTGCAGCGACCAGGGCGGCGTCTCCCAATTCTCCTTCGCGACGGCCCAGGAATGATCTTTTCCGGGAAGCGGCTTGGCAAAGGAAGCCCGGACTCGAATCAGATCGGGAGCAAGCACCGTCACCCGAACCTGCGAGTGGTCACGGCAGTTGAACGTCACGCCTGTGTCGCTCCTGGTGAAGGAAGCAACCGCGCCGATCTTTTCGAGAGATGTAATATCCTGGGCTTGGGCCGTGAGACAAAGAGCCGCTAGCCAAACAAGAATTATCGCAAGCTTTTTCATATGAGACTCGGACTAACTCACTTCTTGGAATCGCTTCCGTTTAGGGGCCGGACTTGTCCGTCCCGCCCGAACCGGCGGACAACTCCGCCGTCTAAGAATCGCTAGCGAGACGAATCCGCCAGCGGGCGCTTGGTACGGAGCTCGCTCTCGGGAGCGAGCAGCTAAAACTAACATTCAAACTCATTTGGCGGACTAACTCGCTTGCTCCCGCAAGCGGTTCTGTCCCGGTACTGTTTCTTCATCTGCGTTGAACGCCAGATACGCTGCACCCAGCAATCCTGCGTCGTCGCCGCATTCCGCAGGGACAATTTTTACTTCCGCGGCCGGCAGGGGGAAGGCCCGCTCCGCCACTTCATGGTTCATGTGTTTTGCGAACAAGTCCCAGGCATTCACCACTCCACCGCCGATTACCATTGCTTCCGGGTTTAGAATATTGATCAGATTCGCCAGGCCAATGCCGAGATAAACACCCATGCGGCGAAAGACCTCAAGCGCCAGTTCATCGCCTGCCATTCCGGCGCGATAAATTTTTTCGGAGGTCAGTTCTTGTTTCGGCGCCAGGACCGAATTAGGATGCCGCGGCCACGCTTCACGCGTCATGCGCACGATAGCAGTGGCCGACGCGTAGACTTCCAGGCACCCACGACTGCCGCAAGTGCAGGCCACGCCTCCAAAAGGATCGACACACATGTGGCCAATCTCGGCCGCGGAATCATTCACTCCGCGCCACAACTTCCCGTCCAGAATAATTCCGCCGCCGACACCCGTACCCAACGTGACGCAAACGATCGTGCGCCGCCCGCGGCCTGCTCCTTGCCACATCTCGCCGATAGCTGCGGCGTTAGCGTCGTTTTCAAGAATCGCGGGCCGCTTAAGTTCTTCTGTCAACGCCCTGGTCAAAGGGAAACCGCTTAGGCATGGCAGGTTAGGAGCTTTCACGATCGTGCCGGCAGCGACATTCACCGATCCGGGAACCACCACGGATACCGCGCCGATACTCTCGCCCGCGGCGGCGCATTGTGTTTCGCATTCGCGCACCGCCTGGACCAAAGCGCCCACGATCTCCTCAGGCTTCTCGGCTTGCGGAGTACTGTGTTTCATTCGAAAATGAATTCTGCCGCCGGCATCGACAGTCGCGGCGCGCAAGTGCGTGCCCCCGAGGTCGGCAGCGAAAACCACGCTGGAGTCTGCAGCTATGCGGGTGCTCATTGTTTTTAGCTAACGGTTAAGATAGCGGGCCGCTACGACCTGCGGCGTCTCGAGATTGCGGCCGCTCTTAATATTCATCGCCAAACGAATGAACTGGGCCATTGACCAGGCGAGGGGCGTTGCTGAACCCGTTCCCGATCCAATGCTGCCACTCGATCGTTGCCCGTCCCAAACCTGCTCTGGAATCATCATTCCATCGTTTGCAAAAGCTAGCATTGTATTCAGACGTTGAACCGCACGGGCCTTGTCGCCTTTCGCCAGATCGTACTCACCGCGTTCGCCGGTAAGCAAAGGCCACAGACGACCCTTCCCGGTCCGCCCATCGTAAGACTCCCTGTCCGGCCGTTCACCATAGGCATCGTGATTGTAACGGTACCACGCTGCGCCCGCGGGCGTCTCTACCTTTGCGAGTTCATCTACAACGGCAAGCGACTTCAAAATCAAAGGGTCATCAGCGCGCTTGATTCCGAGCCGAACCAATTCTAAAAACCCCGCGTCGACAATGTCGCGTTCGTCGAAGCTTCCGCCACCGCTGTTGATCTCGACCTTTGCGCCATCATTCGGATTGCCATTCTCATCAATGCGGAGGTAGTAATTCCCATCTCCGTAGGGTCCGCTGTTGGTCGCGCACCAACTGTCTAGGTTGTGCGCCCACTCGTCCGCCTTTTGCAGATATGCGTTAGCTGACGCAGTTGCGCCCTGAACGCGAGCGAGCTGGGCGGCGCACACCAACCCGGCAATCTCCGCGGCGATCGGGGCGGGCGAAAGCCCCGGCTTTTCTTCCCAACGATCCTGACCGGTCGATGGTCCGTGCTGAATAATGAAATCGGCCGCGGGCTTGATGTGCCGCAACCAGGTATTTCGATCTGTCCGCCCAAGCTGATAAGCCAGAACGATCGGAAGGCCAATCTGATCCATTTGGACGCCGCCACCAATTGGGCGTCCGTCCACCCAACTGTTTTGGGGAAAGCTACCGTCCGCCTTTTGCTGAACAAGAAAAAGATAATCCAAGGCGCGTCCGGCGGCAGCCCGATCCCCCATGGCGTACCATGCGCTCGCGACCTGGTAAAGATCGCGCGACCACACAGCGTGATAACCACTGATCGTGGGCTCGTTCGCGTTGGGCCCTCCGCCCCACGGAATTGATGGCGAAGCGATCGTGGCGCCCCGAAAGGTCTTGTCCTCGAGCGCCTTCAAAACCATCGCGGCCATGTTGAACTGCCGCTGATACTTTGGTTCGACAGAGGGCAATGTTGCAGTATACGTATGCCAACCTAGCTCGTACTCTCGACGCGTCGCTGCAAAGCCCTTCCTGAGTGACGCTTGACCATTTCTGATCGCTTCATCAGGATTACGGCCGAAGCTGAGCACCAAAGTGAATTGGCCCGTGGGATGTGCCGGCAATAACGGTGAGATACGCGCAACCTGGACGACATTACCGTTCGCAGCACCGACGAAAGGATTGAGGCTGCCGTTTCGACGTAGTTGTGTCAGTCCATCACTCGTCCCTAGATAGCCATTTGTTTCTTCTCCAAATCCGCTGGTTGAGGTCAGAGCCGAAGCCTTGTCAGCGTCCGAGGCGACCAGCCAATCCCCGTCTCTACCGCCTGTGTCATGCATCCCACTATTGTTTAGAGAGGGATCGTAGTAGACATAGAGCGAACCTTTGAACACGCCCGGCGAATTCCATTGAACTCCAACATCAATCAGCACGGAGCTTCGCTCTGCATCGGTGACGTAGGTCTTGCTAATCGTGTAGGCGCCGCTCTTCGCAGTGTTCACCTGGCGAAAGATCAGCGCGCGCGGATCGGGGACTTCGATGCGATGCGAGGTGTCGTCGGCTTCGGTTTCGATCCGCTTACCGTCGGCACTTACGAAAACAAATTGCAGCGTCTGGACATTCGGCACATCGATCGTCGGATAATAAACTTCTGACAAACCTCCATCGGCGAGCGTAAACCAAACCTTCGAACGAATGCTGTTGGCGGAACCGAAGCCCTGCTTAGCAGCGGTCGGCCAGTGCGCGTCTTGGCCCGGCGCGCCTGGAGCAAGCCGGTTCGTTGCCTGCCCGAACAAAGCCGTGATGCTCAACGCAATAATGATCAGAATCGAAAAGATTCGCTGCATCGTTGATGGAGGTCTTTACTTTAAGGGCCGCCGAAAGATTCGATAACCCCAGGACTCGAGCGACAGCACCGGCAATGCGCTGGTATGCGCCTGCGCGTTTTTTTCCGGCGTCTGCATGTCCGGCGGCAGCGGCGGTCCGACATCCGGCGTCACTTCAGTAAAGAGCTGACCGTTGGCGACTTCAACCGATCCAAAGACGGGACGGTTTGAGAAGTTGATGGCCACGACGATTTCTTCGTCATTGCTCCGCCGTAGAAAAGCAACCACTCGCGATTCGTCGGAATTTCTCAGCCATTCAAGTGAGCCCCGGCGCAAAGCTCTGCTCGCTTGTCGCAGAGCAATCATCTGCTTGTAAAAGCGTGGAAACTCCGGTCGCCGTGCCGCGATGGGCCAAAACACCGGCAGTTTTTCAAACAACGCCGGCGCGCCCGATTCCGTAGTGTCGCCCACTTCCATTCCGTTGTAGAGCAAGGGCACGCCGTCAAGCGTGAACATCAACGCCGAGGCCGCCAGCGCCGCCAGCTCGCCAAACCGCGCGATCGCCCGACGTTCGTCGTGATTGTCAGAGAAGCGCATGTGTAACGCGCCGCGGGGCCATTCTTTGGCTTCTCTCTCCCACGCTTCGCGCAGATCGGAAGCGCGACCCCGTCCCTGCAAGGCTTCCGTCAACGCGCTATGCAATGGCCATGAATAATCCAATTCGAACGCCTTGAGCTGCAAGTCCGGCTTGTGCGCCTCGGCCAACATGAAAATGTCTGGCTTGATCTTATCCAACTCCGCGCGCGCGTTCTCCCAGAAGTCGGTGGGCACCTCTCCAGCTACGTCGCAGCGAAAGCCATCGAGGTCAAACTCGCGGATCCAATACTTCAACATGTCAGTCATGTACCGCCGCAGCTCAGTATTGTTGTAGTTCAGGGCGGCGATGTCGAACCAATCATATGGATAAGTGATCTTGCCGCTGGCGTCGTGCTTGTACCAGTCGGGATGTTTCATCAACACGCTGTCCCAAGCTGTGTGGTTGGCGACGATGTCGATGATCACCTTCAGGCCGCGATGGTGAGCTTCACTGATCAGTTTCTTCAGATCATCTTTCGTACCGTAATCAGGGTTTATGCCGTAGTAGTCGCGGACAGCATAAGGACTGCCGATGGTTCCCTTCTTCTTCTCCTGGCCAATGGGGTGAATCGGCATCAACCAAACGATCGTCACGCCGAGGGCCTTGAGCCGATCGAGTTGTGCGGTAATGCCTTTGAAATTTCCTTCCGCCGAGAAGTCGCGCTCGTAGACTTCGTAAATCACTCCATCGCGCACCCAGTCGCGGGCCGGTCGGGCAGCTTCTTTGGAAAAATCGCGCGGCGGAGTCTGAGCAAAGGCAACTCCAATTGGCAGGCAGAAAGCCAGACACATTACTGCCAGGTTACGAAGACCAAAACGATAGACTGTTGAGTTCATCTCCTACTCCAATAGCGTCTATTCGGGTCCGGCGCTGGGCACGGGCTGGATTGTTTGCGGCTGAATGATCGGAACGAATTCGTCGGCGTCGATCACCGCACCCGGGTCAGCCTCGCCGACGTCCCGCACGCGCACAACCAGCAGCGCGGCTATCAACATGAAGACTCCGCCCATCATCACCATGTAGGTTGGGGCGTTGTGATTGTCGGCTCCGAACAGCGCGCGAATGATGGGACCGAACGTCAACGCCTGTACGATCTCCGGGATCACGATGAAGAAGTTAAAAACACCCATGTAAATCCCAATCCGCGCCGCCGGCAGCGCGCCAGCAAGGATCGCGTACGGCATCGAGAGTATCGAAGCCCACGCTATGCCGACGCCCACCATCGTCAGCAGCAGGGTCCATTTGTCGTGAATCAGATAAACCGAAAGCAGGCCAACTCCGCCGCAGATCAGCGAAATTGCGTGCACAGTCTTGCGACTGGTTACCGCTGCTATCTTGGCCAGCGCGAACGCGACCAGAAACGTCACGATGGAGTAGACCATGAAACAGATTCCACCCCATTCGCCCCCCAACGGAAACCGCGCATCCTGTGGACTGGTGGCGCCAAAGATGTGATACGAAGTCATCAGACCAAAGAAGAGCCACATGCAGAACAGTCCCAGCCAGGTAAACAACTGCACAACAGCGAGTTGTTTCATGGTCGCCGGCATCTCGGCGATGGCCGAAATGATCTCTTTGATAAGTGCTCCGACGACGGCGACAATTCCTGTGTGCTCGCGCCGCTTGCGCTCGAACGCCGCGAGATCGTCCGGCGGGTACTCTTTCGTCGTAAGCACCGTCCACAGGACCGCCAACAGAAACGCCACCGCGCCGATCTTGAAAGAATATTGAACGGTGAGAGGAATGCCGCTCGGAGTCCGGCCGTTGACCCCAAGGTATCTGAAGATATAAGGCAGCGCGTTGGCCAGCGATGCTCCGATGCCAATAAAGAAACTCTGCATCAGGAAACCCACCGTGCGCTGATCGGGATTCAACTTGTCCGCGACGAAGGCGCGAAACGGCTCCATGCTCACGTTGATGCTCGCATCAAGCACCCAGAGCATGCTGGCGGCCATTCTGATCCCGGTTGAGTCGGGCATGACGAACAGCGCGATACTGGCGAGGATTGCCCCAACGAGAAAGTAAGGACGGCGACGGCCCAGCCAGTTCCAGGTGCGATCGCTCATCGCTCCGATGATGGGCTGGACAATCAAGCCCGTCACGGGTCCCGCCAACCAAAGAAAAGGAATATCGGATTCTTTGGCGCCCAGGTAGCTGTAGATCGCGCTCATGTTCGCGAGCTGCAGGCCCCAGCCAAACTGGATCCCGAGAAAACCAAAACTCATGTTTGAGATTTGCCAGACGCTCAAGCGTGGTTTTTTCATCGTGCTAGTCCTCCAGACTGTCCCGACTCTGCGACAACCTTAGGTTTGTCGAACCGTCGCGGCTTTGCCGCCCGATGTGCGGAAGGTCTCTGACCTTCCGGCAGCAGTTCTTATTTTTCTTTGGGGCTACGCCCCTGAAAACCCAGGGCAGAGCCGTAGTTTCATCTCGCATAGATATTGATGTCTTCAAGCACCACGTTCCGATCGAGCGACAGCGCGTAGATTAAAGTTCGCGCCATGTTTGAGACGTGAATAAAACCTGGCCGCGGCGACGCATCCGGCGCGGAGTTCTCAACATCGACCAGGCCTGGACAAAAGTTGAAGACGCGAATGTTCGCGCCGGTCTTGCGCACGTGATCACGCAGTGACTCGGCATAGCCTAATAAGCCGAACTTTGAAGCGCAGTAGGAGGGCACGTCAGCATATCCATTCTTTCCGGCTTGCGACGAGACATTAACTATGTCGCCAAAGTCCTGCTCAATCATGTGCGGCAGCACCGCGCGCACCAGTTGCATGACGCCGCGCAGGTTCGTCTCCATCACCTTGTCCCAGCCGTCTTCGGTAATCTGATCGACTGTCTCAGGCACCGCCAGTCCTGAATTATTAATCAGCACATCCACCGTTCCCCATCGGTCAACTACATGCGCGACCAGCGCGTCGATTTGCTCTTGATTGCGAATATCGAAGGCATAGGGAAAAACCCGCTCGATGCCAAACTGTCCATTCAATTCCGAAGCAGTCTTCTTTAGGACTTCTTCACGTCTTGAGGCAATGACAACACGCGCGCCGGCAGTGGCCAGGGCTTCGGTAAACGCTCGGCCAATACCAGTGGCGCCCCCGGTAACCAATGCGATCTGTTCAGAAAATGGTTTGGCTCTGAGTGTCATCAGTTGAGTTCAATCCACCTCGCTCCCGCGAAAGATTCACACTGATACGGCCGTCTATTAATCCAGAGGGTTTACCAATCAAAAGAATCGTTTAGAGGCCGGACTTGTCCGACCCTCCCTGGTGAATTCATGCATTACGAGACGGGCGCACAAGTGTGCCCTCTAAACAATTGAATACGAACTACCGTCGAGCAAAAATCGCAGCGGCACGATTAGGTAAGCTAAAGCGAAGCTTCCCTTCAGTAACTCGTACATCCTTAGACATCCCCAGACGATCGGCTAGCACCGTGCCGCTGACCAGTCCAGCCGGTAGGACATCGACTTCAATGACCGCCGCCTTGCCGTCGTTATTAATTGCGATGACGACAGCGCCGGTTTTCGACTTGCGAGCATAGACGTATTGCTGCTCTGAGACATAGAGGTTTACCAATTCCCCTCGCTTCAACGGCTCAAGCTCAGTATGCAAGTGAGCGACTCTGCGAATGTAATCAAAGACTTCCTGCTCGTCCGCGGTTCGCCCTGCTTTCGAGAACGCATTTCTCTTGTCGCCGGGAAATCCACCAGGAAAATCAGCGCGGGCCGTCGCCTCGTCAGGGCCTTTCAAACCTAATTCGTCGCCGTAATATAGCTGGGGCACGCCGCGCGTTGTGAGGACGAAGGCGTTCGCTAGTTTCAAGCCCGCCAACGTGGCGCCCTGTTCACTCATGAAACGGCCGTCGTCGTGTCCGCCCAAAAGCGTGACCAGAATATTTGGATTCGGGTAAAGGAAATCTTTCGCCAGTGTCTTCGGCACATCGTCGAGATTCCGGCCCTCGCCGAACGCGTGACGGACCGGATAAAAGAGCGGGAAGTCTAAAAGTGAATCGAGACCAGAGTCAGCGCCATCGCGGACTTTGCCACCCTGAAAGTAAGACGTGTGAACTACATCACCGTCTTTAACTTCTCCCACCACAGTGAAGTTCGGAAACTCGCGCTTGAGCGCTGCCGTCCACTGATGCCAAAACGAATTCGGCACGTATTGCCAGGTATCCATGCGGATGCCGTCAGTACCGGTGACGCCAATCCACCAGAGCGTGTTCTGAATCAGATAGCGCGCCACTTCCGGATCGTTCTGATTGAGATCGGGAAGAAAGTCTAGAAACCAACCTTCCATGGTTTGCTTCTTCAGGCCGGCAACCGGGCGTGGATCGTGCAGCGTCCACGTCTGAAAGACATTGGCCAAATGCTTTTGCCGCGTGCCGTTGAACCAGGCCGGCGTGGGCGGATCGTCCACCCAGGGATGATAAGGACCGGTGTGATTGACGACTTCGTCCTGAATGATCTTAATGCCGAAGCGGTGCGCGGCCGCCACAAGTTCCTGCAACTTCCGCAGGTCGCCGAAATGTTCTTCGACCGAATAAAAATCCTGCGGATTGTAACCGTGGAAGCCTGTGCAGGGCTTGCCTTCTTTCAACTCGATTTCGTTGAGCCGATCGTAGTTGTCATACCAGGGCGTCAGCCACAGCGCCGTCACGCCGAGCTCCTTAAAATACGACAGGTGATCGATGATGCCTTCCAGATCGCCACCGTGGTAGTAGTACTTGTCCTTTCGATCGTAGAGTCCGCGCGACTGTGACGGATCGTTGTTGGTCTGATCGCCGTCGCTGAAACGATCGACCATGACCAGGTACATCAAGTCGTCCGGAGAGAATCCCTGAAAGCGCCCTGCGCGATTCAATCGAGGAAGAATCTCAAACCGCGCCGTCGTGCTCGCGCTGGCATTTGTGATTTTCAGCGTTCGCACACCCGGCTGAGCGTTAGGCGCGATTGCCAGATCGACAAATAGATAATCGCCGTTGGCGCTTGCCTTCGACGTTCCCGCCACCCGAAGGCCGCTGCCGACAGGAACCACTTGCGCCCCGAGCAGATTTCGTCCCTTGATCAGGACGCGAATCGGATTAACCGAGCTGCCGATCCACCAACTCGGCGGTTCGACCTTCTGCACTTCAGGAGACTGTGCCAACGACGCCGCAACGCCGCCGCAAAACAACGCGAGGAGGCAGAGAGCTTTGTATAAGAGTCGCCTTGGGTGCTTCATTCCGAGTAATGTCTACTTTTGATCCGCAGCGTTCAGAGCACTGACTCCAGTCGGGCTTTTTATTGGCCGTAAAATAATGCGGCGCTTCATTCCGGGTCCTGATCCAGCTTGATGGTTTCGACCTCATGCCGAAGGATTCGGCCATAAGTGTGTGTCATATGTCTAAGTCGATCCGCATGGTCCTCAGTTAATGCTCCGTCTGCGTAGCGCCAGGTCCAATTCCCTTCGGTGCTGTTAGGCAGATTCATGCGCGCCCCAGTTCCAAGTCCGAGCAGGTCCTGTAACGGCAAAAGTGTCGTGTTGGCGACCGACGCCAACGCAGCGCGAATAAGGTCCCAGTGGATCTCTTCACCGCGGGTGTTCAAGTATTCCAGACAGAAATTTCTTTCGGCGTTGATCTGCGCCTCACTCCGCGTAGAGCCCGCGCCGGCAACGCTATTGAACCAGCCAGCAGTCGTGTCGTTGTCATGAGTCCCGGTATAGACCACCACGTTGCGATGATAGTTATGAGGCAGATCTACATTCTTTGTGTCGCTGCTAAAGGCAAACTGCAGAATGCGCATCCCGGGAAAGCCAAAGTCGTCCCGCAGCTTTTCAACGTCCGGAGTAATCACGCCGAGGTCTTCGGCGATGATTGGCACAACGCCGAGCGCCCCGCGAATGGCATCGAACAGTTGCCGGCCCGGCGCTTCGACCCAACGGCCCCGCTCGGCGGTCTTGTCGGTCCCGGGAATTTCCCAACAGGCAGCGAATCCGCGAAAGTGATCGATGCGCGCAATATCGACGGTCTGCAAAGTCGCGCGCACGCGTTCAATCCACCATTTGAAGCCATCCGCCAGCATGCGCTCCCAGTTGTACAGCGGGTTGCCCCAGTATTGTCCGGTTGCGCTGAAATAATCGGGCGGCACGCCGGCAACAACTATGGGACGACCGTCCTGGTCGAGCTTGAATTGATCGGGGTTGGTCCAGACGTCGGCCGAGTCGTGAGCCACAAAGATTGGGACGTCCCCGATCACCTTGATGCCGTGCTCGTTGCAGTACGCCTTGAGGGCAAACCATTGTTTGAAGAATAGAAATTGAAAGAACTTGTGCGCTTCGATCTGGTCGTGGAGTTCAATCCGCGCCCGGACCAGCGCGGCCGGCTCGCGCAGAACGAGGGAACGATCCCACTCGTGCCATGCTTGTCCACCATGCGCGCTCTTGAGGGCCCGAAAGACGGCGTAATCGTTAAGCCATGATGCGTTCTGTTCGGCGAATGTTTCGAAGGCGCTGCGCAGTTCCGTATCGGTCGTACGTTGATAACGGGCAAAAGCTTTGTTCAGGATGATGTCGCGGCTCTGATGAACTCGCTCAAAATCCACCCGGTCGGTTGGCAGCGAAGGAATCTCGTCCAGCTCGTCCTGCACCAGCAGTCCTTCCTCAAAAAGTCTCTCCGGACTGATCAGCAGAGTGTTGCCGGCAAAGGCGGAATAGCAGGCATAGGGCGAATCACCATAGCCGGTTGGTCCCAGCGGCAAAACCTGCCAAAGACTCTGGCCACTCGCAACCAGAAAATCCACGAAGCGATACGCTTCGTCACCCAGATCGCCGATGCCGAAGCGACTCGGCAAAGACGTTGGATGAAGCAGGATGCCGCTGGCTCTGGGAAAAGTCATTTAGGTTTTCTTCTCGTTCAGAGGCGGCCATTGGCCCGCCGATGCCTCTTCAGTGTTTTCCCGGTTCGTGTGATTTCGTGGATCCATTCTTTGCCTCGAGAGGATGATCCACGAATTCACACGAACAATTCGCGTTCTGCAAGAACTCCCTCTGCCCTGGGAGAGGGGGAAAGAACTCGTAAGCCCGCCTCTAAACTCATTGGCCACCAATTTCAGCGCACCAGGTAGGCGGCCGCAATTTTTGCGGGCACGATTAGAATTGCACCCTTGTTCGTTACAACTGTTTCTGTTCCGCCCCCATATGACGACGTCAACTTCGATCCCTCTTTGAGACCGATGTTAGCGCCCGAGAATGAGATGCTCTTCGCCGCATTTGAACGATTGATGACTATGATTACAGTCTCTTTAGAGTCGACTCGCGCATACGCGTACGCGTCGTCGTCGTAGAAAAGATCGATCAGTCGTCCATGCCGCAGAGCTGAATGCGCTGTGCGAAGCTCGAGCCAGTCATGCGTCCATTGCCACATCCGCTGTTCCTTGGGCGTGCGCTGGCTGGCCACAAATGCACTTAGCCTATCGCCGGGAAAGCCGCCGGGAAAATCGCGACGATTGTCGGGGTCCTCTTTGCCTTCCATCGCGATTTCTTCGCCCGAGTAAAGTTGCGGAGTCCCGCGCACCGTCACCATGAACGCCGTGTGCAGCATTGAGCCTTCGATCGTAGCGCCTTCGCGCGACATAAATCGCGGCGTGTCGTGATTGTTGGTGAGCGTCGTGATCTTCGACGGATCCGGAAATAGCGCGTCGTACTTCAACTCGTCACGCAGAGCCCGGATTGGCTTCTTATTCGTAAAAACCTCCAGCGAAGTGCGCCATAAAGCGAAGTCAAAATCCGAATCGAGTTTCGTGTCGACACCGTCCCACCCGCGGTGGCCGCCGATAAAGAAGGCGGTCTGAGCCGCGTCCGTTTCGAAGACTTCGCCCACCATCCACATGCGCGGATACTGTTGATGAAGAGCATCCGAGAGATCCCTTATGAAAGTTCGCGGCAAGTACTGAATCGTGTCCTGGCGGATGCCGTCGATGCCGGTCGACCCCACCCACCACAACGCGTTTTGAATTTCGTAGCGCGCAACCTCGGGCTCTTCCTGATTCATATCCGGCATGTCGTCGCTGAACCAGCCATCGAGCGTGTTCCGCACTTCCTCCTGGTTGGCGTGCGGCGACAACAGAACGCTGTTTTGGAACTTATCCAGCAGATGATTCTGCATCGTGCCGTGAAACCAATTGTCGAGCGGCGGGTCGCCGGCCCAGGGATGATGCGCGCCAATATGATTCGCGACCTGATCCTGAATTACTTTTAAGCCGAGGGCGTGTGCCTTGTCGATCAATTCGCGCAGCGTCTTTAGATCGCCAAAATGGTCTTCGACTCCGTAATAGTCGGTGGCGTGATAACCGTGATAGTAAGTGCTGGGACACCACGGTTTGTTACAGTTGTTGACGCCGTTCCAGTTGTCGTACCAGGGTGTCAGCCACAGCGCGGTCACGCCGAGGTCTTTGAAATACTGAAGATGATTGATGACGCCGCGAAAATCGCCGCCGTGATAAGCGCGCGGATTGCGACGGTCGTGTGCTTCCGGCGGCGCGCCCGGCGGTGAATCATTTGACGTGTCGCCGTCAGAAAAGCGGTCCGTCATGATCAAGTAGATCACATCGTCATTTGTGATGCCCTGGAAGTTCCTGCTCGGATCGAGGGGCGCGTTCAGGGCGAAAGGAACTATCGTCCGACCCTGCGCAGTCTCGACGATCAAAGGGTAGTCGCCGGGAGTTGCTGCCGAGCTGATGCGGACATTCACAAAAAGATAAGTACCGTTACGATTGACGCGCACGTCGGACACCACGGTTTGAGTCCGTTGTGCTTTGACGCGGGCGCCGGAAAGGTTCTCTCCACGAATCAACAAGCGCACCGGGTTGACGGCTTGATTTGTCCACCATGAAGGCGGTTCTACTTTTGTTACTGATGGAGCTTTGGACTGTGGGTGAGCGAGGCAGATTGTGGCGGCAAATAAAATAAGCGACAACGCGCAAGTGATCGTCGGAATGGTCCACGCCAAACTTCGAACCCCGGAGCGACTGTTAGTTAGACGGTTTTTGATTCCTGAACCTCTGCACGTATCCAACCAACCGGCGGATTTCAGTGCGTGAAAGTTTCTTACTAAACGCCGGCATCCCACCTTTGCCGTGACTCACAATCGAAATCAAACTCGAGCTGCTGGTGATCTTGGAATTCTTTGTCCACCACTCAGGATCGGTGAAATCGGGCGCTTTGAACATCTTTCCCAGGGGCGTGTCCCCACGGCCATCTGCCGCATGGCAACGCGCGCAGTTATTCCGATACAGATCCCCAACCTGTTCGCCGCTGCGACGTCGGGGCGCGGGCCGTTGCGGCGGAATAGCCTGGGTAACCGTTAGTTCAAAAACAAAGGGTGCAAGTAAAAAAAGGACCAGACCGGTGCAGACCAGTCGCTTCACATTGGGGTTCATGCCGGGCGCTCATCGCTCCTTTTTTCAGTTTCCGGGCGTCCGGCCCAGATCGTGAACGTGCCAGTAGACGCTTTCATTGCTCATCTCAGAATGTTTGCGCAGAAACTGGTTGGCCAACGAAAGCGCTCCGGGATCGTCCTTCAGATCGGAGAAGATTTTTGCCTCGCGCTTCGCATCGTCGGTCCGACCCAGCTTCCGGTAAAGCAACATCAGGTTGTAGTGCGCACCCAGATCCTCAGGATCGATCTGCAAAATCTTATTGAAGCATTCGAGCGCAGTCGGGTAATCCCGCTTGATTTTGCAAAGCTCGCCGAGTTGCTGCAAAGAAATACGATCGCGCGGAAAAGCCGTGAGCACTTGCCTGATGTTGCTCTCGGCCTGATCCAACTGTCCTCGCTTCATGAAAATGCGGGCTTGCTGGAACAGGGCGCGCATGTTGGTGGGGTTCGCTTTGACGACCGCGTCGAGGATGCTCGCGGCTTCGTCGTACTGCTCGAGTTCGATGTGGGCCAGCGCGCGATTGACCTGGGCCATTGGCCGATACTTCTCGTCAAGCTCTGCCGCCCGGGTAAACGCCTCAATCGCCAGCGGGTATTGTCTCTGATCCAACAGGGCGATGCCGTAATTATTCCAGCGTCTCCAATCAGGCACCGCCGTCTTATCATTCGGATTCGGCGGCAGGGCCGCGTTATCTCCAATCCGCATCACGTACTCGGTAGCTGCCATCGTCACAATCGGATAGTCCACAGATTTTCCGAGTACGTAGTCGCTGAACACGCGGGTGAAGCGGCGATAGCGAACGCGCGCCGTCAGATGAAGCGCGCCGGCCGCGCGCGACGGGACGGTGAACTGGTAGCGAGCCACATCCGAGCGCCCGGAGTTGATCTGATTGTTCTGGGCAAAGACGCGGGTGCGCCAGATGTGATGCTTGTCGTTGTAGGTACCGTCGGCTTTGACGAGATAAGTTTTGTAATTGTGCGCCGACTCGTCCAGATAACCGTCCGGTTTGATGAAGCCCGAGCGATAAAGCATCTTGCCGGCATCGTCACTGACCACCAATTCGACAAAGGCCTCGTAGAAATCACGCAGCTCGGGCGGAAAAGAGTGGCCAATATTTTTGTTGGTGATCACGACTTCGGCCGTGAGGCGATCGCCGCCGGCAATCTTAAAGCTGCTGCGATTGACCGGCGCGATTAACTCTTCGGCGCCCGCACCCGCCGGGTTACGGCGAATCGCAAAGATGTCGACGCCGAGCTTGTCATCTTCGAGAAATTTTGTGACCGCATCCAACTGCTGTGGCCACTTGTAGAATGTCGGGATGGCCGTATTGGACGCCGCCCAACGGTGCGATATCAGAGTGCCCTTCTTGGCGGAAACATCGAAGAGTGGCGCCGGCTCGCGCTTCATGTGGCACGAATTACAAGTTTCTTTATCGCGCACGTAAAATGGATGCGGCGATTCTTTCGAGAACGACGACTGCTGAAGTTCGTCCGCGACCATGAAGGCGCGCAGGAATTTGTAATCATTCAATTCATGCGGCACTTGCGACTTGTGACAAGCACCACAAAACTCCGGCGTCTTGAGGAGTGGCCGCATCATGGCTCGACGGTGTGAAGGAATGTCGTCGAGGACTTGCTGGTCCGTAACGCCCGCGAGCAAGCGCGTGCCGTCTTCCTTCACCAGCAGGGCCGGCTCGCCCATGACGTAACCGCCGATGCCCTTTCCGTTGGCGGACTGAATCGAGTGACAGGCGATACAGGAAACGCCGTCGTCGTCGAAAGGCCGTTTGACATGCGAATTCTTCGTCAGCGCGCCGGCAAAAAGCGCCGCCGGGTTATGGCACGATTCGCAGTGACGAGTGAATTCAATTCCCTTCTGCGATTGCAGGTCCTTAACATTCTTCTGGTAGAAAGGTTCACGAAAGGCGTTGCCGTGTGCCGACTGGCGCCACTGCGCGTGCGCATCTGTGTGGCATTGGCCACAGCGCTTTGAAGAGAGGAACATGTCGCCGGGGATGAATGTTCCGGTGGTCGTATTCGCATTGCCGGGCGCAAAAGGATTGGGACCGAATTTGAAGTCGTAAGTTTTGGCTATCTCGTTCGCATAGGTATTCTCCGCTGGGGGAGTATCGAGGACTGCACCCGGATGTGCGGTGACTTGCCGGCTTCTGATGACAACAAACATCGCGGTGCCGAGCAAAATCAGAATCGCGAGCTTCGCTGTCGGCCTGACATAACGCTGACTGGCCGCGAGCGAACTATTTTTTCCGGGGACGAACATTCTTCGAAATCCTTTCCGCAATTCGGGGCGGCACTTGCAGCCGGTATTAGAACTCAATCTTTCCGTTCAGCACTAACTTAGTCACATCAATCTTGAAGTTTGTGATCGAGTTGGCTTGATTGTCAGCCAGGTTAATTAACAGTTCTTTATTATCAGTGGTCAATAGAGGCGCGCCCTTCTCATCGGTCCTGGGGAAAAAGAATACAGCCTCATCACCCGGCGCTCGCGGCGGTACGAAATGAATGAGCGCGCGGCGATCCCCGCGTTCGTTCGCGAGGTAAACATATCGCTGCAAGTCGGCGAGCCGGCCGCCCTTGAAAGTACTATAGACAGCATCAGCGCCGGGACTGTCTTTCGATTTCGAACTCAAGGTGACGACATAGTTTCCCGCGCAGGCCGGACATTCGAGCAGCCCTTTCACCTGGGTCTCGTATGCCGTTCGCTGCTGGTCGCTCAGCTTCTCGATATTGGTCTCGAGGGCCTTCAGGCGAACCAGCGCCTGGCGCACCGGCAAGGCGGAACGTAACCGCAGGGTGAACACAAAATCAACTGGCGGCTGACTGGTTACTTCCATTTGCGCTTGAGCTGCCGCGCCGCCGGAAACTCCCGAATAAGAGCCAGCCGCCTTCTGTGCCTCTTTATCAAACTTGATTCTTAACTCCTGCTGCTTCGCCCACGGCGAATTATTCAACACGCCTTCGACCTCAGTCTTCGACCAACGCGAGAACGGTTCTTTCGGCAGTTCGTTCTGAGCGTGGACCACGCCCAGCAGACCGCCGATCAAACCGATCACAGCCGCCCATGTTCGTAAATATTTTTTCATCTCTCTTGATTGATCGGCCGCGCGCCTCGTCCGATCTCATTTGTGAATTCTCAAGGATTCTGGCCCATCAACTGTTGCGTACGCAGCTTCTCGTCGATGATGCGCTCTTTTTCAACCTGCTTCTCTAATGCCTCGAGACGTTTGAATTCGGCCAGTTCCAACTGGGCCTTGTCCGCCTGCTTCAGCCTGGAATAGGCGAGAAACAATTGATAATGGGCCTGTGTCAGCGTCGGAAGTTTGCTGATGACTTTTTCCAAACGAGCCACCGCTTCCGGATACTCGCGACGCTTCAACGCCAGCCGAGCGTAATCGTACAGCACCGGCACTTCATCTGGCGACAACTGAAGCGCATGTTTCAGCGGCGGCTCGGCTTCGTCGAGCCGTCCCTGCTCGATCGCCACGTAACCCAGGCTGGACAATGCGTCGACGTGATCGGGATGAGTGCCTACAAACTTTTCCAGAATCTCGCGCGCCTTTTCAAAATCACCGGCGGCCCGATGAGCATAGCCACGCAGGTACTGGATGTTCTCGATCTTCGGATCGAGTTCGGCCGCCCGGTCGAAATCTGCCGCCGCCGCGGTCCACTCGCCTTTGCGATAATCGGCATTCGCGCGCGCATAGACGTACGCCGCTTCTTTCGGATTGATCTCGATCGCCTTCGTATTTTCCTGAATCGCGCCATCCCAATATCCTATGCGCGAATACTCCCTGGCCAACAGAAAGTGTGAATTCGCACTCTTCGGATCGCGTTCGATGGCGTGCTTGAATTCGAGGACTGAGTTGGCGTGGTCATTCAGGGCACTCGCGATTAAGGCCAAACGAAAATGTGTTTCCGGGGGGCCCGGGTTCAGGTCGGCCGCCTCTGACAGAAAACGCGCGGCTTCAGCGTTTCGATCCAGGTTATATAAGGCAATCCCGAGATCGTAAAGCACCTCGTAATTGTGCGGCATCAATTCGTTTACGTGAGCAAACAGCCGCGCGGCCCGCTCGTACTGCTTACTCTCGGCCAGGGCCCGGGCCAGTGTGAACAGCGATTTCTCATCAGTGCCTGAGGCGCGTTCGACGAGATCCGCCGCGGCGTCCGCCTGCTGTGTACGATTGGCCCGATAAGCCACGGTCAGAAACGCGAGCGCCAGTTGCGGGTCGTTCGGATCCGCTTCGCGGGCGCGCGCGAAGTGCTCGGCGGCCTTCGCAAAATCACCGGCATCGCTATAGAGCGCGCCCAAGTTGTAATGAGCTTGAACATGCGTCGGATCGGATTTCAGCACCCGTTCAAATTCCGCAATGGCCTCCGCGGTCTTCCCATGTTCGGCGAACATGCGGCCAAGATTATTTCGCGCGCTAACAAAATTCGGATCGAGTTTGATCGCTGCGCTGAATTCGCCGAACGCTTGTTCGCTGCGGCCGGAGCGATCAAGCACCACGCCCAAAACATTGTGAGTGATGGCGGAACGAGGCGAAGCCGTTACCGCGGCACGAGCGTGGCGTTCAGCCTCGGCGAAGGCATTCGACTGCAAGGCTGCCAATGCGGCGTCGAGGGAAGTCTTGGCTATCGCACTCAGACTTGAACTGTCGGACGCCTGCGCATTGCCTGCCTGTCGTCCTGTCTGACGTTGGGCTTTGACTGGTGTTACGGATGCCGCGAGCATGAGCAAGCCGACCGCCCATGCCCCGGGGCATGTTTGAGCAGCTCCTCGAAATACTCTTGCTTTTCTCGCTAGCCTAATCACAACGCTTTTTCTGTTATTTAGGGGAGTTGTTAGTTCGAAATTCAGTATTGAGTTTCTCTACCGTGGCAAACTCGCGGTTAGCTTCCTGAGTGCGGCCCAATCGTTTCAGAGCCAAACCAAGTTGATAGTGCGCCTCGGCGCGCGTCGGCGCGAGCGCCACCGCCTTCTGGAAGGAATCAACCGCTTCAGCGTAACGTTCCTTGAGAGCGAGCGCGCGACCCAGCGCCCAGTGCGCTTCAAATTCTTTCTGGTCGAGAGTAACCGCCCGATTCAAAGCGACAAGGGCCTCGTCGATTTTTCCCTGCTTGACGAGCAGCGCCCCCAATCCTAACTGGCCCATCAAAGAATCAGGATCTCGTTTAAGTAACTCCTGATATTCCGTCATCGCGGCATTTGAATCGCCGGTCAACTCCAGGACCGTCCCGAGAAAAAATCTCGCTTCTGAATGGCCCGGGTTTAGCTTGACGGCAGCTCGTAGACTCTTTACCGAGCCCGCGTAATCCTTCATCGCGTACTGAACGCGGCCGAGATAAAACTGTGCATCGACGCTGTTGGGGCTCAGCGCAATCGCCTGAGACAGGGCGTCGGCCGCCTCGCTGTTAGCATTGCCGCGCGACGCCAGAATAATTCCCAGCAGCGTATGGGCCTCGACCGCGCCGGCATCAAGCCTGAGCGCGCGGCGAACTTCCGCTTCGGCCTCGGCGGGCTTCCCCGAATTGTAAAGAGCGAGCGCGTGAAAGTAGGCGGCCTCGATCGAATTGGGTTGCCGCTGCGCTAATTCAGCAAAGGTCCTGGCGGCATCTTCCCAGCGATTCGCCTTGCCGTAAGCGAGACCGAGATCCTGCCAGGCGCCATACAAAGAGGGATCGCGCGTAATCGCTTCATTGAAATTCTTGAGCGCCGAATTGAGATCGTGGCGGTCCGCATCCAGCAAGCCGGTGACGTAAAAAACCCGAGCGTCGGTAGGCCGTGCGTCCTGCAACACGTCCACCTGCGCCGCCGCCTCGGCCAAGTTTCCGAGTTCCCGATAAGCGGCAATCAGTTCGAACCGGACATCATACTGTCTGGGATCGAGTTCGAGAGATCGGCGCAGTTGAGCTATTGCTTCAGTCAGGTCTTTGCTATCGCCGAGACGCACCAGGAATCGCCCCAGTTGATAGTGCGCCGCGGTGTTCTTTTCATCCAGTTTGATCGCGGCCCGCTCTGCGCTGACGGCTTCCTGCGGCTTGCCCAGCTTCCAGAGGACATAGCCAAGATTTGCCTGGTAATCAGAGTTCGCCGGTTTCAGCAAAACTGCGCGACGCAAATCTTCAAACGCTTCGGCGTTCCGGCCGAGTCGCAGGCGCGCGAGCGCGCGCCGGTTGAGCGCGGCGTCGTCGTCAGAGTTCGCGGCAAGTTGGGCGTTGGCTTCCGCCTCTGCCTTCTCAGCGCGGACTTCGGGGGTGCTGAAACGCTCGACGTGTGATCGTTCTTTGGATTGCGGGACAGACGATTGACCGGCGGCCACTTGAAAACAAGCGAGCGCAAACAAAAAACCCGCGACTGGCCGAATGGACATCTTGATTAAGACAGAAAAACCGCGGAGAGACTGACAAATTCTAACAAAAGACGACCACGCGCGCGAGCGCCCGGTCGTCAGGATGAAACAGTCTGGAGCGGCGCCCAGGCCGCCCCAGATCAAACCAATCTGCGCACTTAGAAAATGAGCTTGGCCCGGTACTGAATTACTCTCCCGGGGAAAAACCCATCGAACCTGCCGAAGCCACCGTTGGTTATATCGGTAATTGGCACCGTCCGTTTGGTGTGATTCCAGAAATTGAAGAATTCAATTCCGATCTGCATCCTCAATCTCTCTGTCAACGCTGTGTTCTTGAACAGCGAAAGATCCGTGTTCCAGATAGCCGGTCCTCGGAACGCATTTCGCTTCTCATTGCCAAAGCGTATGACTGTGCCCGCGGCATTAGCCGGCAGCACTGTTATTCCGGCAGTCGTCGAAAAAGCCGCCGGGTTCAAGTATCGGCCAGGAGCCACGCCGGCGAACGGATCGCCGACCAGCGATGGCCGGCCCAGATCACAGTTACAGATCACTGAGAACGGAAATCCCGAGCGGGCGCTCTGAATGATGTTCAATTGCCAGCCGCCCACGATCTTATTCGAGGCGCCGCTGCTATTCCAATACTTTTGCCCCTTACCGAATGGCAAGTCGATGATCGCATCCGCCGAAAGCAGATGCCGAACATCAAGCGATGAAGTGCTGTTGTCGGCGTTGATGTCGAACGGATTGACATAACCCGAGCGACCGCCGCTACGACTGTCTCCCAAAGATCCGATTAGCCCCACGCCATTGTCCGTTGTGTGACTAAAGGTATAGGAAACTTGTCCCTGGATATTGCGGGAAAGTCGCTTTTGCACTTGCGTCTGTAAGCCGTCGTAACGGGAACTGGCGGCATTGGTATAGAGCAGGACGTTCCCCAGAAAAGCTCCGCTGGCATTTTTAGCAGCCGCAGTTCCACCGCTGCCGATGTTTTCCGTCGTCAACAGATTTCGCGAGCGATTGCCGACGTAACCCACGTCCAGAGACCAGTCCCGCGAGAATTGCCACTGGTAGCTGATCTGGAACTGATGGACCATACCGGTCTTTTGCTTTCGATCGACGCTAAACAAAGCCGCCGAGGTGGGGAGATTGTTTGGATCGATTTGCGTGGTCACCGCGGGCGGACCGGTGTTGACGCTAAAGTATGTCCTGGCATTAGTCGGTTGCTGACCGTTGAACTGTGAAAAGTGAATGGTGTTGGTGAACGGAGGATTGCGGATCGACGGCGGATAATCGGTGCCATCCAGTGTATACAGCAAGCCGTAGCCACCGCGAATCACCATCGTCTTCTCTTTGTTAATCGAGTAAGCAAAACCGGCGCGAGGACCGAAGTTATTCTTGTCGGCCGCAACGATCCGGTCACTGCTATTGCTGGCCACCACCACTTTACTGACGTCCGGGAAATAGTAACTGGTCCTGCCGGACGTTTCGGAAGGAGCGGTGAACAGATCATAGCGAAGTCCCAAATTCAGTGTCAGTCTACTGCTGGCCTTCCAATCGTCCTCAACGAAGAAACCGTACTCCTGGGTCCGCAGGTTAAAGGGGCCGCCAAACACTTTGCCTCTATCGACTTGAAAGGCCGGCAGGCTCATCAATTCGTTCGCCTGCGCGTTGGACGTACCACCATACGGGATCCCATTGGCGTCCACGTAACAGTTGGTTACTGTGCCGACGATCCTTATGGAAGCCGCCGGACAAACTTGTCCCGTAGTAAGCGGATTGAAAGCCGGCCCATCGTCGGCATATTGCATGTTGCCCTTCAGAAAACCTGAACGTCCGCCATCGATCGTGTTGAGATAGCGGAGCCGCATCTCACCGCCGAACTTCGTCACGTGCGTGCCGTGCACGACGGTTACTGAGTCAGCGAAGTAAGGGTTCTTACTCTTGACGCGAAACAGGCCGCCGTCTCCCAGGTATTCGGTAAAGCCACTGCCGAAATTTCCCAGCCCCGGACCTCCCGAAGCTTCCAGCGAACCGTCGTTTGCGTTGGGATACCCGATGTCCTGGGCAAAGGTGGCACTGGTGCCGCAGGCGCCGCCAACACCGCAATTGAAGATTCCAATCTCGATTTTCGTTATGCCAAAGCGAAACTCATTCAGCACCGTCGGGCTGAAGCTATGCGTGTCCGAAACCGTAATTTGACGAGTATTACCAACTTCATCCCCCGCGCCGAATCCCGCGGTCGGCAGGCCCGGAAGAAGATTCGCGCGATTGGTTTTCAGATCCTGATTACTGTAGCGGCCGGTCAGCGAATTCTTGCTGCTGAGCTTATGGTCGATTTTGAATTCGTAGTTATTGATCCGCTCCTGATTGGCCCGCTGGGTAAAGTAGTTGTTATTGCCTTGATTCGGATCGAAGACATTAATCGTCGGCAATGGGTATAGATTGAACAACTTCTTTGAGATGGGACTAATCAGAGCGTCCGGGATCGTGGCACTGGCAAAGGCCTTCCCAGTAGACGGATTACACACGGGCCCGTCATTCGCGCCGGTGGTGCTGCCATCTCCATCGCAGTCGTGATTAGCAAAGCCCGTAAAGTTTCCATTACGAGAACCTGCGGTCGGAACGGTAGACGAAGCCGGAAACGGCAGATGGTTGCGCTGGCCCAGGTAATCAAAGAAGAAGAAGGTCTTGTTCTTGATGATTGGTCCGCCGATGGTGCCGCCGTACTCGTGAATCTGCTGCACGGCTTTCGTAAACGGAGCCAGGTTCGTAACCCCGCGGGAGATTGCATCCGCTCGATCAATTTTTAGTTTCGGGTGATAGGCGTTAAGCGCCGAGTTCTGTCCATAGTAGTAACCCGAGCCGTGAAATTCGTTCGTGCCGGATTTGATCGTAGTGCTGATGACTGCGCCGGCGGCGCGGCCTACCTCGGCGGGCGGAACGCTGGTGGTCACCTTGAACTCGGCAATCGCGTCGGGATTCGGAAACACTCCGATCGTCCCGAATTGTGGCTCGTTGTTATCGACACCATCGAGTGAAAAGTTATTGTTGGTTGAGCGCTGACCATTGACTGAAAGAGCGCCACTGCCCGACCGAGCAAAACGAGAATTTTCCGTCGAGCCCTGCGCATTGCTGCTGCCTGGACCACCGTCTCCAGCGCGAGGATCGCCATTATTGAATTGTCGCGCGTCCGGACCAGTGCCGCCAAAACCGGTGTTACTTGAAGCAGCCACACCCGGCATCAGAGTCGCCAACTGGGTAAAATTACGTCCCGAAAGTGGCAGCTCAGTAACTTCGCGGCCGCTGATTACCGTTCCTCGATCACTCGTTTCAGTTTCCACCAATGGCGCAGCCGCCACCACTGTCACGACGCCAGTCACATCTCCGGGTGACAGCGTCAGGTCAATCCTCAAACGATCGCTTGTCTGTAGAACGATGTTCTCTTGAACGACTGTCTGGAAGCCTGACTTAGTCGCTGAAATCTTATAGGTTCCAATGTCCAGCGCCGGCGCCTGGTACTCGCCAGAGTCACCAGTTGTGACGCTACGAGCCGCGGCGGTATCTACTTTCGTTATGGTGACGGTTGCCCCCTGGACTGCCGCGCCTTTGCTGTCGCTGACCGTCCCGACAATGTCGGCCTTATTTGTCTGGGCCAGCGTCGGCAGGGCAACGATGCAGAGCAGAAACGTAAGAGTGGCAACGCGCACCAACAGGTGAGCGGCATTTCGCGTCGAATACATAGCTGAACCTCGCATGCTATCTGGTATGTAGAAATGCACTCGTGCCCCGGGCCACGAATGCTACTTCATGCTCAACTGCGGGTGCCTGGCTAGGGCCGAAACTACGTTACTTTTGCCTGTTCTACTTGGAGAAGATGGTTTCAAATCGTCAGTCTGATAGTTTGTTGCCTAAGCGAACTAAGTTTTTATTACAGTTTACCGGGGCTGTCAACACTTTTTTTTCACTGTCTGGGGAATAATGACTCTCGGGAGATTCGCCGAGCCAGCCAATTGGGTTGTCGCCGGATTCCGTTGTCGTGATCGTCAGGCGGCAAAAGCTGACGCCGCAAACTTGCTCGCGAGGACCAGGCTCAAGGCACCCATCAACGTGGGATCGTTACCCAGGGTGGACGGCAGTATTCGAGCCGAGGGAAGGCCTCGCCGGACACTGTGCTCCATAGTTTGCTTCAATGCCTCTTTGACCAACGGCCACGCCCTGGCTATTTCACCGCCTACGACCACTGCTTCGGGACTAAAACCGACCACCAGATTAGAGATGCCGATGCCGAGGCAAAGCGCCATGTCTACCAGAGATGTACGCGCTTCGGGCTCGCCACGCAACGCGCGATCGACAAGCTGCTTGAAATCGACTCCCGAGTCAGCTTTTGCTCCAGTTAGTTTTTGATAACGCGCAAGGCCTGCACGCTCGGATGAAAAGGCTTCCCAACAATCGCGGTTGCCGCAAGAGCAAGGCACCGGCGCATTGGTGCCGATGATCATGTGGCCAAACTCGCCGGCCGCACCGCGTTCGCCACGATATATCCTGCCGTCAACAACGATCCCGGTGCCCACACCCTCCGCGACCAGGACGAGTATGAAATCTCGAGCGTCACTCACTTCAGGCCGTCCAAACCAAAGTTCAGCAAGGGCCACCGCGTTGGCATCGTTGTCAATCGTCACCGGGAGGCCAGTAGCTGATGAGATCATTCTGGCCACGGGAAGATCGCGCCATTTGAAGTACGGCACATAGATCGCGATGCCGGTTGAAGGATCGATTAGTCCGGGCAGGCTAACTCCGATTGACTCAATCGATCCCTCCTTCTGCTTGAGCAGAGTCCGAACACCAGCAACTATTCGTCCGAATGTAAGGTCCGCATCAGGATCAGTCGGGAATGCTTTTTGTTCGAGGACCCGCCCGGCCAGATCACTGGTGGCGATGGTAATAAGGCTCGGAGTGACGGCGACCCCAATGGCGATGGCACCGACAGTCCGCAAACGCAACAACGTGGGCGGACGCCCGCCGGTCGACTCCCCTTCTCCAACTTCTTCGACCAGACCTTCGGTCTGCAAATCATCGACGATTGCCGAGACTGTTGAGCGCTGCAAAGCGCTTTCGCGGGCGATGGCTGCGCGAGAGATTGGTTCCTTCTCTCGCACATAGTTCAACACGATCTGCCGGTTAATATCCCGGATCGTCGCTAAGCCGGCAGTTTGAGCTTTCTTTAAATCGATTCTGCGCACTTGTCGGATCCTGTCTGGGAAGAATGGTTCTCGGTAGGTGAAACCAGGAAATCTGGTTTGCGAGAAACGCTACCGAAGAGGTTTGTATAGATATTATAGAAGGACGGGCAACGTCAACATTATATTCGCTGCCGCCACTGTCCCGACCGCCAAACAGCTTAGCATGCCGCGGTTATTTGCTTACGCCCTTGCCTTCGATCACGGTAAATTTTCGATCAATGGATGGAACCTGAACCGTCTCTTTAGAGCCGTCCGGCCATCGTATCTCGATCTTATCAACGCTGGTCGCGGCGCCCAGACCGAAATGCAGCGTGGTGTCATTCTGGGATGAATAGCTGCCCCCACTTATGACATCCTGCCGCTGGCGAATCTTTCCGGTAGTCACATAGGCAGTCGCGCCCGTCGCATCGCGTGGAGACTTTTTGGAAACGTCGCCAACCAAACGAAGCGCCAGCCAATGACCGGCTGGTGTCGCTACATTCCTCAAGATACTCGGTCTCGAATCGGCATTATTGATTACCACGTCGAGCCTTCCGTCGCCGTCGAGATCGCCCACGGCCAGGCCGCGTCCACACCAGGGGTAAGCTAGACCGCTTCCCGGCGCGGCGCCCACGCGCTCGAACTTTCCATTTTTCAGATTCCGGAAAAGCAAAGCTTGCTGGGCATAGCTCGTTCCCCATTGATGGTCGTCGACTACCGGATAGACATGTCCATTCGCAACGATTAGATCCAACCAGCCGTCGTTATCGTAATCGATGAAACTCGTGCCCCAACCCAGGAAGGGCAGGGTGACTTCGCCGAGACCGGCAAGAAATGTTACGTCCGTGAAATTAGAATCTCCATCGTTATGATAGAGCACGTTGGAATCGTCAGAGAAGTTCGTGATGTGAAAACTCATTCGGCCTGAGTTGTCATAATCGCCGAGCGCAATTCCCATCCCAGCCTGCTCGCGGCCGTTTTCATTTAAGGCCACCCCTGAAGGATAACCAACTTCTTCAAAGGTCCCGTCACCTTTATTGATATAGAAGAGCTTGGGCGTCGAGTCGTTCACCACGACCAGATCCAGAAGGTTGTCATCGTTGGCCTGTACAAATGCCGAAGAGAAGCCGTAATACTTTTGCGGATCGTTGACACCGGCTTTCACGCTGACGTCCTCGAACGTTCCATCTGCCTTCTGGTGATAAAGCGTGTCGCCCTCGCCGGTCAGACTCCGGGGTCCGCACATCACTGGCGCGCCGCGAAACTGGCAAAAGTTCTGGCCCACACCACCAGGTTTGCTTGCTTCAGCAGGACTGCGCGGCAGGTTGTTGAGATCAATTTCCAGATAGCCGGGAACGAAGAGATCCAATCTGCCATCGCCGTCATAATCGCCCCAGGTCGCGCCGGTGCTCCAGCCTTTGCGCGCGACGCCGAGCTTTTCAGCCAGGTCGGTAAACGTGCCGTCTCCGTTGTTATGGTACAGCCGAGAGATGCCGAAGTTCGTTACGTAAAGATCGGGCCGCCCATCATTATCGTAATCTCCTACCGCCACGCCCATCCCCCAACGTTCATTGGCCACGCCGGCTTTATCTGTGACGTCTTCGAATTTCCAATTCCCCAAATTGCGATACAGCGCGGCTCGTGGTGGTTTTTCTTTTCCCAGCAAGGCCGGCAGCGTCGATCCGTTTACCAGATAGATATCCGGCAGACCGTCACCGTCGTAATCAAATATCGCTACGCCGCCTGATGGTACTTCGAAGATGTACTCCTTAGCCGGCGAGCCGGAACGATGTTTGAAATTCGCCAGCGCAGTCTTCTCGGTCGCGTCTTCAAAGACCAGCGGCGCTTTGGGATCGGTGATGCCAACCGTGCGTTTTGAAGTGTAGTTCACCGGAGTTCCGGTGTTGACGCCACCCATCCCCTGCGGCTCAGTCTTCGGCGGGGTTTGGCCAAACAGCGCAATAGAACCAACGGCGCAAAGGAAAACAAATACACCAGCAGCTTTTGAGAAACGGGACTTCATATGATTCCTTAGAATAACTTCCGGTATTCTGAGCATGAACCTAGCAGGATAATCAGAGCACTACGGCCTGCAGTCTTATAACGCGGAGACCAACCGAAAATACGCATCCGGTTCAGGCGTGTCAATCCGTAACCCTCCGCCGTCGACAGAAATTGATAGGGAGCCACTTGCGGTAGCAGTCTCCGGTCCTACTTTGCGATCGGCGTTTCTCGCTCGTTAATAATTAGGTATCGATCAACTTCCGGATTGGAAATCGTCTGTCTTAGACCACTCGGCCAACGAACCTCGACGGTACGAACTGCGCTTGCATTTCCCAGCCCGGCGATAATTCTGGGATCGCTTGCCGAGAGGTAGCTACCGGCAGTTGTCTCATCGAAGATTTGTCGACGCCCGCTGCCATCCGTGACGATCACGCGCGCGCCCAATCCGTCCCGGTTTGATTTGGAACCGACGAGCTTGATTCCCAGCCAATGATTTTTTGTGCCGTTGTTGCGTAACACAACCGGCGAGTCGTTCAGCACGCCAATCACAATATCGATCTGGCCGTCATTATTCAGATCGCCGAAGGCCGCGCCCCTCGCAACCATTGGCAAGTTGAACGTTGCACCCGCGGTGGCCGAAACGTTGGTAAATCCTTTGCCGGTATTAAGCATCAGGAGCGGCGGTTGCCGGTATTTCAAATAGCCGGTAGACAGCTCGATAGTGTCCAGCACGTGACTTTGGGCGACGAAAATATCGCGCAGTCCATCGTTGTCGGCATCGATAAAATGCGTGCCCCACCCTGAATAAGCGAGCGTAATTTGTCCAACCGCGCTTTGTTTCGTCGCGTAGGTGAAACTCATATCGCCGTTGTTGTGATAGAGCGGATAAGTCTGATTCGAAAGCGTCGTGACGAAAACGTCCGCGTATCCATCGTTGTCATAGTCAGCCGCATCGACGCCCATGCCGGCGAAAGTTTTGCCATCTTCATCGTAACCGGCGCCCGACGCGACCGCGATGTCTTCAAACGTACCGTCGCCCTTGTTTCGATAGAGCGACTGGCGCACGCTGTCATTCGCCACAAAGATGTCCATGAAACCATCGTTGTCGAAATCAGCGAAGGCGATGCCGAGTGCCTTGCCGTCCGGATCCGCAACGCCCGCTTTGGCGCTAACATCCTCGAACGACCCGTCGGCCTTCTGATGAAAAAGAATGTTGGGGGCGCCTTTGAAATTTTCCGGATGACAGTAGGCGCGTGTGCCTCTCGAGTCGCCGCAGAGCGCGGCTCCTTTCTCAAGATCCCAATCGAGATAGCGCGCGACGAATAGATCCAGGCGACCGTCCCGGTCGTAGTCGATCCAGCCCGCGCTGGTTGACCATCCGCCTCCCGCCACGCCCAGCTTCTTGGTCACGTCCGCGAAGGTGCCGTCGCCGTTGTTGTGGTAGAGATGATTCTGACCATAGCCGGTAACATAAAGATCTACGAAGCCATCGCTGTCGTAGTCGCCGGTGGCGACGCCCATGCAGAAACCTTCGCCTTTCAAACCGGCCCGTTCGGTAACGTCTTCAAAGGCGCCGTCGGCCTTCTGGTGATAAAGCCGGTTCCAGAATTTCGCATCGCTTTTGTCCGGCATCGAACCTTTCGGCATTGGGTCTTTGAGCAGCGCCCCGTTGGTGAAGAACAGATCCATCCGTCCATCGTTGTCGTAGTCAAAAATCGCTACCCCGCCGCCCATCGTCTCGAGCAAGTACTTGAGCGACGTGGCCGAGCCGGCATGTCTAAAAGCAATCTTTGTCGCGAGGGTGATATCAGTGAAGGTCACCGTAGAGGGCGCCTTTGGACCGGGCGGCGGCGGCGTTTTTGGCAATTCCTCGGTGCTATAAGAACGACCCGTCCGCGGTGTTGGAGTTGGTGAAGGTTGTTGGGCCTGAATCAGCGTCGACAGCCAACCACAAATAAAGATCGCGTTGATTATGCGATGACGTCTGAATCTGAAAAGGCGATTCACAAAAACCATACAGGCGCGATCGATATCTTCTTAAGCTTCGGCCAGAACGGCTTGTTCAACTTCAGTGGGAACGGTGAGAAAAACAAAGCGGCTGGCGGGAAAAAGGTAGTCTTCACCAGTCTCGTCGATGATGCGCACGTAATCGTCACGCTCAGCATCCGCGTCTGGCAAAATAGGATAAACCTTACGCCGCTCTATCGACATTTCATAGCCGGTGTTGTCAATACAAATTGCTATACGATGATCCGGATTCTCGTCTTTCATGATTAATCCAAATATCTTTTAATCTTCATCTGGCGTTTGCCAACGCCATGAGCTTCGTACCAATGAACCTCAGCCAGATGTATCCTACCATTTTCAAGCTGAACCTTAGCAATGCCCTTTAGCTTACGCCAACGCGCTTTCCCATAAATTCGTTCCAGAAACTTTAGGTCGCGAATTGAATGTTTGACAGCAATGATCTCAACGTCTTCGAGGCTGCCGATTATTTGAAAGTTGTCACTTGGCATGTGATGACTTCCGGAATCTTATCAACCCATCAGATCAGGTTTCGCTTTGCTTCATCAATCAACTCGTTGTTTCGCTCGTAAGAAATACTCTTGTCGTCCTTCATCGTGGGCGGATACTGATGCTGGTGGTAAACCGGGTACGCTTCAGTCCGCAGGTGCGCGAGCATGTGATGTCCGCGCCGGGACGCGCGTTCGTGACGCAGGGCGGAAATATCTATCGGCGCCACGACGATTCGCTCGCCTGGGCCGGGCGAGGCCTCAGCCAACAATCGGCCATCGTAATCGACGACCTGGCTACCACCGGGCCATGAATACGGCGGATAGTGTTTCAGACTCGCGCCCTGGTTCGCTCCCACGACGTAGGCAATGTTCTCGATCGCGCGCGCGCGATTGATCACCGTCCACCAGGCCATCGGTTCGGTCGCGCCCCACGGATCCATGTAAGCCGAAACTCGGATCAGAATCTCAGCACCGTTGGCCGCGAGTTGGCGCATCGCTTCGGGAAATAGCCAGTCATAACAGATCGCGCAACCAATACGTCCGATCGGTGTGTCCGCGACCGGAAAAAGCGGTTCATCGTAGCCCTCCAGGTCGTGCGGACTCGTATGCACTTCGTAAGGAATCCACGTGTTTACTTTCCGGTACTTGTAAAGAATTCCTTCGGGCCCTATTAGGCAGGTCGCATTGAACACATGACCCGGCCATTTCGGATCAACTTCCAACATCGATCCGCTTTGAATATAGATGTCGTGCTCGCGAGCTTTCTGCTGCAGACGCTCAGTGTGGTCGTTGGGTATCTCGATCGCGAGCTTCTCGATCAACTCTGCCGCGGATTCAAACACGGGCGCCGAATGAGCAAACTCGGGAAAGACAACCAGCCGCACCGGCAAGAAAGGAGCAGCGCCGGCCACCGCCGAGTCGATCACCGAGAGCATGCGATCCGTGTTCACGCGCATCGCTCGCCGCTCAATTGGATTCGGCATGTCGACCTGACACGCAGCGACTGAATATCTGATGTGCTCCATTCCCACTCCAAATCATCCGCAGATTGCGCAGATTACACCGATTGAAAAACCAAATGGGTAACGAACGGCGCTAGTCACGGAGAATGCCTTCGCTCTCTGCCGATCCCCATAATCTGTGTAATCCGCGGACTATCTTTGAACTCTTGCCGCATCGATCGATGGCACTGCCGAAGTGACTACACGCGTGTTGTATTTCTCGAAATACCTTTGGCGCTCGACGGTCAACGGATAATGCTCGGGCCACTTGTACGGATAGCGGCTCATGCCATGAAAAGGCAAAGGCGCAAGTTGATCGGGACTCGCTGAATTGATGTCCATCTCTTTGCTGAAGCCGTCGGCGTAGAGCAGAAACGTTCGCGTCCAGCCCGCCGGCAGCGGCGGCAACGAGGTCGCATCAAACGAAAGACTAATCTCATCGCCCGGTCGACTGATAACAAACATATCGTCGCTTTTCAAAAGCAGCTCGCGCACGTCGCCTTCGCGGGTGTAATGACCGGTCATGACTTTCCAGGGCGAAGTAAACGAAACCCGCCGGTAGTCATAACCGTACGGCTCACGATTATCGGGAGTAACTTCGTCCGAGAAACCGCGCCACCTCAGATCAGCGCTGACGGGATCGAGCCGGCTAATCTGCGTCGCTGATTTTCCATCTGAGATATCTACCAGAATCTGGTCCCAGTAGATACGCATGTTTGTGACGATGCGCACTTCGCGGTCTGCACTGAGAAACTTGCCGGTTAAATCCACTGTCACGGTTTGCGGACGGCCCACCGGGATGCCAATGTCTTCAATGACTGTGCGCCAGTTTCCCTTCTGATCCCTGACCTGCAACGCGGGCGTCGTCATCGTCTTTCCTGCTTGTGCGGCAGCGACGTTGTCGCTGGACCAGGCGTAGTCAGTCCAGCCGGTAAGCAAGAGAACAACTCGATCTTGTTTCCTGTCCTTGGCCTTGCCCGCGCTTGCGGCTTTGCCGCCCCGATGTGCGGAAAGGCTTTGCCTTTCCGTCGCCGCTACTCTTCCTGGAGCGAGGCTGTGCCTCGGCGATGCGGACGGGACGTCCGCGCTCCCAGCATCAGCAAGCTTCAACGTCAGCGAGTGTTCCGCTCCATAACCCCGAATGCGATCGAGTTTAAAATCATCCGGATAACGGCGATCCATTCGCGAGATTAGATCCCGGACGTCATGCCCATGATCATCGACCGCACTCAAAGGCGGCCGGGCGTTCCTGGTGGCGAACAGCTTGTAAGGTTTCGGCGGGCCGCCCATGCCTTCATTCGGATAGACCTCAGTGCCGACCGGATGCGCCACTACCATCAACTGCAAGCGATCTACGAACATCGCCTCCTCGAGCTCGTTGGTAACCCGCAACTCATAGCGGCCGTTCTTCTCCTTTAATTGATCGCTGCGAATGCGCACGTACTCTTCGGGGTCTGGTTGGTTGTAACGCCCGGGCTCTTCGAGATAACCCATCTCACCGCCACCCATGAAATCGGTGACGAACTCAAAACGATCACCGTTCCAGGTATATAGATAAGGACACGACGACGGCTTGCGATCGAGTTCGGTGATGTTGAGCGAGATAAAGCCGGGCCTTCCCTTCGGCGTTGGGAATTCAGTCTCAGCCTGCACAATCCCGGCCGGCCACATTATGCGCACCGCATCCGGGCCGGCGCGTTTTCCCAAACCAAAGTTCAAATCAGCCGGCGCCGGCGCGGGCGAAGCCGAGTAAGTCTCGAGCTTCTGCCATAAACTTCCCGCCCGCATTTCTACTTTCGCTTCCACCGCGCTTTTGTTACTGATGCGGCCATGCAGATTCACCGCAACAGAATGATTTCGATTGCCGCCGTCGTTGCGCAGCAGACGCAATGCTCCACCCGGTCCACGCAGAAGCAAATCAACATCGCCGTCGCCATCCAAATCAGCCGATGCCAAAGCCGTCTGACCCGAAGGCATCGCGGGAAAGCCGAACGTACCATCGAGGTTTCTAAAAGCAGCCGGAAGAGATCGTCCGCTCACTTCGATGAAGTCATTTCCAACATTACGCCATAGACGCAGGCCCTTGTTCGTAACCGCAACCAGATCGAGCAAGCCATCATTGTCGTAATCAAGAAACTGCGCGGCCATCGCGTCTTTTGTCTCAGCCGGGGCCGGTATCAGTTTGAAGTGGGCGTGCCCATCGCTCATCGCAAACACGCCTCGTCGGTCAACGCCCAAAAAGAAATCCGTGAAGCCATCCTTGTTAACGTCACCCGCCGCTGCACACCAAAAAACGCCCTGGCTGTCCAGGCCAGCTTCTTTGGCAACGTCGCGAAACGAGCCATCGCGCAAATTGCGGAACAGCCTGGGCGGATCAGAGCTGGGCAGCAGGAAGAGATCGACGTCGCGGCGATTGTCGTAATCGGTGGGAATGATTGCCGACGCCGAAGAAAACGAATTCGGCGCACTCACCTTGGCCGCGTCCGTAATATCAGTGAACGTGCCGTTCCCGTTGTTGCGAAACAAAACGTTCGTCGGCCCGGCAACGAAGACATCCAAATCACCGTCGTGGTCCACGTCAACAAAAGCAGCAGACTTGTACGGCGAGCCTTTCAGCATCGGCACTGTGATGCCGGCCGGTTTCGTTCGATCAGAAAAGCGGCCGTTACCATCGTTGTGATAAAGCACAAAACGTTTTTCGGCGAAGCGGGCGACGAACAGGTCGGGCCTACCGTCGTTATCGTAATCACCGGCGACGGCGGCAAAGCAATACCGGCTTCCGTTGATCGATAGTCCGGACCCTGCCGTCACATCTGTAAATTTTCCGCCATCGTTGCGGAGCAATCGCTGTGAACCCGACCCATCGAAGATGTCCAAATCGCCGTCTCCATCAAAGTCAAACAACACAATCGCCTGGGCTCGCGCGTTCCCCTCAAGCATCGCGGATTCGAAACCCGGCTTGCCCGCTCTGGGCGCTGGTCGCGAATCCGCTGGAAGCGAACCATTAGTCGCGTCGACGAAGGCGACGTTGGGAATGCTGCGATCGACCAGTTCCGCTTCCGCGCCAGTTGAAACCACCGCTTCCGCGTAGTGCCCGCCTTCAAGATAATTCGTCCCCAGGGTCGTGCCGGCGCCGCTTTCCTTCATCTTTTGGAATTTCTGGAGCACGCGTTGGCCTTCTTCTTTGTGGCCAGTGCGCGTGAGCAGGAGTCCCAGGTTGTAGAGAGCGGTTTCGTTGTAGGGCTCTGCGTCAATGGCCTTCCGAAAAGCGGCGATCGCTTCCGCGGACTTCTTTTGTTGCGCCAGGATTTGACCGAGATTGATGTTGGCGCCAACGTCGTCCGGATCGATCTGCAGAACTTTTTGAAACTCCGCTATCGCTTCGTCGAAGCGATTTTGGGCTCGGGCAATCAGTCCCAGAATGTAAAGCGGCTGCGGAGCATCCGGATCCTGTTTCAGCGCTTTCTCAGCTTCACGTTTCGCGCCGTCTGCGTCGGGCAAATAATAAAGCGCAAGGCTGAGATTTATCCGGGCGATTAATAGGTCAGGTTTGATTTCCAGCGCGCGAGTGAAGGACTCAGCCGCCTCTTTCGCTTTGTATTGCTCGAGCAACGCAGCGCCGATGTTATTAGCGCGATAGGCGGCTTCGCGTTTGTCGAACGCCGTTTGATCTTCAGGAGCGTTTGCCGGGGGCAAGCCCTCTGCGCCCGAATGATCGATCAAAACGGAAGTGGCAACGATCAGGAAAAGTGAGAGCGCAACGGGAACGAAGAAGGAAGTAGGGGATCTCATCTCGGTTTAGGATGGTCCTGACTCTAAAGTTCTAAAGACGAATGCTGCCCTCGCCGCAGAGCGCCGAAATGTTTATAGACACGTCACTGAAAAGGACTGCCTCGCTCCAAAGGAGCGAAATGTGCTTTTCGGCGACCGAACGTTTTGCTCCGACGGAGCTCGGAAGTTGGTCAGGGTCGTGGTCTATAAACATTTGGTCCCGCTGGGACCGAAGACTACCGCGACCAAAAATACAGACTGGTTTGTTACACGAACTTTAGAGGCACGACGCTAGTATCGCGTCTCTAAAGTTCGCCGACAAAATCGCGCATTCTTAATGGTGCGTTTGTCTCATTAGCACCGCGGCTTCAGCCCGGTGATCTAAAGCCATTGGAAACAGGGAAACCGTTTCAAACGGTTTCACTTTCCTCCCACCTACCTGGTCACCGGGCTAAAGCCGCGGTGCTAATGAAAGTATTGAGGCAAACTGCAGCCGTACCTCAAACGTAGTTCTTCTTCGTGGATCACTCCGGACTATTTGGCCGCAATGGTGATGTAGTCCTTCCTACTGTACAGCCGAATTCCCTCCGCTGCTTTCGTCATCATCAATGGGCGAGGTCTCTTCAACGCGCCGTCTTTCGTGGTTGAGATAGAGAGAACTTGATTACCAGCCAAGTCCAAAATCTGCATCTTGCCGTTATCGCTAAAACCAAATCCATATGCACCGACGCCGAGATCCGAGCCATTAATCGTAATCGCAGAATCGGTGATGAAAAGGCCTTCATACTTGGCGCGCACATCGGCAGCATATCCAGAGGTATCAACCAATCCGGCGATCACATAACGTTTCGATCCAAAACGCGCGGCCGCTGAATTGCGCATCTGCGTCGGCGCACTGAGTCCCTGGAAATAAAATCCCGGCGGCACGACCCGTGTGAGTTGGGCCCCCTCGAGCACAGTTCCGGAATCTTGAGCAACGGCGAATACCGGCAGCAAACAAATAACGGCGAGCAAAAGCGAGCCGGCAAGAAAATACCTTTTCAAATTCATCATCCTAAATTCCTTTCGGGCGCATTCTTGTTAAGGCGGCACCATCTTACTACGTCGAGGCTGAGCAAACGATCCACGAAACAACACGAAACTCTGTTCGTGATATTTCGTGGATCGTATTCAATTTCCACGACGCTTTCAGTGTCAGCTTAAGATTCAGCACAGATGGCAACCGCCTCTCGAAGCGTGAAACGCTTTTCATAGAGGGCCTTTCCCACAATCACGCTGTCCACGCCGCAATCGTTCACGGCTCTAAGCCGTACCAGATCTTCAAGCGAGGCCACTCCGCCGGAAGCCGTGATCTTCAGACCCGACGCGGCCGCGACCAGGCAGGTCTGATCGATATTTACGCCGGCGAGCGCTCCGTCGCGCTGCACGTCCGTATAGATGATCCGCTCGACTCCGGCAGCCGCAACCCGGCGCGCCAGGGTCAAAGCGCTAAGCGGCTCCTCAGTCTCCCAGCCGCGCGTCACAACCCGGCCATTTCGCGCGTCGATCCCAACTGCGACACGGTCGACTCCGAATAGCCGAACGATCTCCGCCAGGGTATTGGGTGACTCCACGGCGAGCGTGCCAATCACTACTCTGGCAACTCCCAAACTGATGGCTTGCTCGATGGCTTTCGTATTGCGCAGCCCGCCGCCGAATTGTACTGGGATCCTTACAGCGCTAATGAGGTCGCGAAGTACTTCTCGATTGCGCGCGTTAGACTCGGAGAACGCGCCGTCGAGATCAACAACATGAATCATGGCAGCGCCGTCTCTCTCAAAGCCTTCCGCGACCTTAACCGGATCACCATCGTAGACAGTAGTCGCCTCTTTCCGCCCCTGTGTGAGACGAACGCACCTGCCTTGCCTTAGGTCAATCGCGGGAATTACTAACATCGGTGTCATCTAATTCTTCCTGATCGTTTCCATCACGTCGTCAAACAATCGTCCATTGGTTGAGATGGCGTTGCCGCCGTGGATGGTTTTCTTTCCTCGCCAGTCGGTGAAGGTGCCACCAGCCTCTTCCAGTAGAGGAAGAAGCGCCGCGCAGTCCCAAACGTTCATCACCGGGTCGAGCATGATGTCCGCCCTTCCCGTCGCCACCAGAACGTGACCGTAAGCGTCGCCCCAGGTGCGGCGCGCACTTACCTGGCCCTGCAACTCTTCAGCGGCTCGGCCAAATCCGTTCTGCTCACAGGCGCCGAAATCGGTGGCCAGGAGCAGGGCTTCGCTCAACGTCTGAGTTGCAGAGACACGCGCCGGCTCACCGTTCCAGAAACACCCGAGCCCGCGCGCGGCATAGACCAGTTCATTCAACGCCGGAAGATTAACTGCTCCCAGCACAGATTCGCCCTCGATCTCCAGACCGATCAGGACGGCATAGAGCGGCACGCCATGAACAAATGAGTAGGTGCCATCGATCGGATCGATGATCCAGCGTCTCCCGGTGGCGCCGATCTTCTCGCCTTCTTCTTCCCCGAGAATGCCGTCGTCGGGAAAAGCGCGTTCGAGGTTTGCGCGCAGATCTCGTTCAGCTTCGCGATCGGCTATCGTCACGAAAGAGTTATCGGCTTTGCGTTCGGCAACAAACGACTTCTTGAAGTGTCGGACAGTAATCTCGCCGGCTTCGCGCGCCAGTCGCACGGCGAAATCCAGAAGACTCTTTAATTCTATACTGTCCGGAATCATTTACTTCCCTCTCGGCCGCGGCTCACGAGTTCATCACGCACCTGGTCCAGTGTCAGGCCACGCTCCACGAACATCACGAGTAGATGATAGAGAAGATCGGAGGACTCTTTAACCAGCGCGTCCTGGTCGTCATTCTTCGCCGCGATGATGGTCTCGGCGCATTCCTCTCCCACCTTTTTTAGAATCTTGTCGAGTCCCCGATCGAACAGGTACGTCGTGTACGAGCCCTCAGGTCTTTCGCGCTTTCGCGCATCGATGAGCGCATAAAGACCGCCGAGGATCTCGCCCAGATCAGCTTTACTGCTTTCAACTTCTACTTGTTTTTCTTTTGGAGCTTCCAGCAGTTCGTTGTGAAAGCACGTCTGAGCGCCAGTGTGACAGGCAGGGCCCGCGGGAACAACCAGAATTCTAAGCGCGTCATAGTCGCAATCCAAAGTCACCTCTACAACTCGCTGCTTATTGCCGGAGGTCTCACCCTTGTGCCATAGACTCGCTCGAGATCGAGACCAGAACCAGGTCTCTCGATCCGCCAGGGTTCGTTCGAGGCTCTCCCGACTCATGTAAGCGAGAGTTAACACCTGCAGCGTTCTGGCGTCCTGGACAATCGCCGGCACCAGGCCGCGCTCGTCGAACTTTATGTCTGCGATGGCAATCTTCATCTCACAAGCACTCCTCGCTCGCGCAGGTATTGCTTCACATCCGCGATCTTGTATTCGCCAAAGTGGAAGAGCGACGCAGCCAGTACCGCGCTGGCGCCTCCCTCGGTCAGGGCTTCATAAAAATGTTCGGGCTTTCCCGCGCCGCCCGAGGCAATCACGGGAATGCGGACGCTGTCTGAAATTGTGCTCGTAAGTTCAATGTCGTAACCATCCTTCGTGCCGTCGCGATCCATGCTGGTCAGGAGAATCTCTCCCGCGCCAAGTTTCTCAGCCCGCGCGATCCACTCAACTGCATCAAGCCCGACCGGGCGCCGCCCGCCGTGCGTATAGACCTCCCAACCCTTGCTCGGGTCAGCGGCATCGCGCCGCCGCGCATCCACCGCGACGACCATGCACTGCGATCCGAATGTCTCTGCGCCGGCCCTGATCAGATCCGGCTGCTCGATCGCGGCAGTGTTGAGCGAAACCTTATCAGCGCCCGAACGCAGCACCGCGCGAATGTCTTCCAAAGAGCGCAACCCTCCGCCAACCGTGAACGGAATGAAGACTTCGTCAGCGACGCGTCTAACCAGGGCGGCGACGATGTCGCGCGTATCCGACGACGCCGTAATGTCCAGAAACGTGAGTTCGTCCGCGCCCTCGGCGTCGTAACGCTTGGCTTGTTCAACCGGGTCGCCGGCATCTACCAGTGAGACGAACCGAATCCCCTTGACCACGCGGCCGCGGTCTACGTCGAGACACGGTATGATTCGTTTTGCCAGCATCGGATAACTTAAAGAACTTCTGACAACTACTTTCGACGCGTAGCGTCGCCATGATTTTTTGTTCCGAAACCGCTTCGCGGTAGATCGCGGGACCCACCGCTTACGCAGGTACTGACTTCAATTCCTCGGACCCGGCAAAGTTCGACAACAACCGCAGGCCCGCTGCCTGGCTCTTCTCGGGATGAAACTGCACGCCGCAAACGTTGCCACGTGCGACCACGGAAGCATACGTCGCACCGTATTCAGTTTCTCCAATGACGATTGCCGGATCGTCATACTCGCAATAGTACGAATGCACGAAGTAGAAGAACGTCTGATCGGCAATGCCTGCAAACAAGGGATGCGCCGATCTCTGGCTAATCTGATTCCATCCAACCTGCGGAACAATCAGGTCGCCGGCAAAACGTCGCACTCGGCCGCGCAAGAGACCGAGTCCAGGCTTCCTGCCAAACTCGTCTGATTCCTCAAAGAGCAGCTGCATGCCAACGCAGACTCCGAGTAAAGGGGTTCCTTCAGCGACGCGTTCACGCACGAGGCTATCGAATCCTCGTTCACTAAGGGCCCTCATACAAGCGCCGAACGCACCGACGCCGGGGAGGACCAAACGCTCCGCCTCGCGCAAAACCCTCTCGTCGGAACTGACCATCGCGGAGCAATCGGTCGCGGCAAACGCCTTCTCCACCGAACGCAGATTGCCGACTCCGTAATCAATGATGGCAACTTTGGTCATAAGCAAAACAGCCGGTCCCAGAGCGTTTTGCGGCTCCGCCGCCCGATGTGAGAGTAAATCGGGCGGCAAAGCCGCACGACACCGCAGCGATGGTCAAAGCGATCCCTTCGTGCTCAACACTCCTCTGATTCGCGCATCGCGCTCGACGGCCTGGCGCAATGCCCGCGCGGTGGCTTTGAAGGTTCCTTCCAAAATGTGATGCGTGTTGCGACCTCGTAAACAGTCGATGTGCAGATTGAACTTCGCGGTTTCCGCAAACGATCGCCAGAAGTGCTCAGCCAGCTCAACTGAAAAGTTTCCAATCTGCTGGCGTCGCGTCTTCACTTCATAAACCAGATAGAAACGGCCGGACAGATCGATTACCGCGCGACACAAAGCTTCGTCCATCGGCACGATTGCCTCGCCGTAACGCTTGATGCCTGCTTTGTTGCCGAGCGCCTGCGTCAATGCCTGCCCCAGGCTGAGGGCTACGTCTTCGACGGAATGATGATCGTCGATTTCGAGATCGCCTTTGCACGCCACGCTGAGATCGAACAATCCGTGCTTCGCAAACAACTCGAGCATGTGATCAAGAAAAGGCAGCCCGGTCATGATGCGCGATTTACCTTGGCCATCCAGGTCAAGCGTGACCCGAACGTCGGTCTCCGTTGTCTTGCGCTGGATCTGGCCGACCCGCGTCGGGGTCTGGGCTACAGAGTCATTAGATTTGTTCATCACTTCACCTCATGGAGCCGCCCGAGCGTTGCGACCGCAGAATCCTGTCCGACAACCTTTCAGTTTGTCGCTTACATATTTTCAATCGCTGCCTCAGCGAGGCTCAACGACAAACTGAAGGAACCTCTAATAACCTACTTTCGACGCGTAGCGTCGCTATGAATTTAGCCCGGCCTTTCAAGGCCGGGAAAGGGGAACGAGGCGTTCGCGTCGCGTAGCGACGACTGAAACTCCTCTTAATTTTCAATCGTCGCTACGCGACGAAATCAGCCAACACCCTGATCCCGGCGTTGAAACGCCGGGCTAAATTCATACCGACGCGTAGCCTCGAAGACGCTTGATCGGAGCCTCCTGAAGTTTGTCGGACATCCAAAGCGGTGTCGCGCTACGCTTGCCACCGCACTCCAAATATTTCCTTCAAAGCCTCTATTAACAGATCATTCTCCTCGGGCGTACCCACACTGACGCGGAAATGGTCACTCAGCATTGGATAGCTGCTGACGTCGCGAACCAAAATATTTCGTTTGAGTAGCTCCGCGTAGACTTGCTTTGGATCAATTGCCGATCGCACCAGAATAAAGTTTGCGCGCGAGCGTACCGGGGTTAACCCACTGACGCCATTCAAGGCGTCGTGCAGACGCGCCCGCTCGGCGATGATTTGTCGCACCAGCGGACGCAGCTCATCTTCGTACATTTCGACGGCCACTTCGGCGGCTGTCTGCGAAATGGCGTTTAGGTTGTAGGGCAGCACGGCCTTACTGATCTCACGCGCCAGTTCCGGCGCCGCGAGTAGATAGCCTGCGCGCAGCGCCGCCATCGCCATCGCCTTGGAAAAAGTCCGCAAGACCACCAGGTTGTCATGCTCGCGCAGAAGCGGCACGACCGAATGCTGGGCAAATTCGTGATAAGCCTCATCGACGACGACCAGACCCCTCGATAATTTGAGCAATGAGCGCAGGTCATCATCGCTCAGCACGCAGCCGGTAGGATTATTTGGAGAGCAAACGATTGTCACCTCCGGCTGAAAGTCACGAACTGCTGCTGTCAACGCGTCGATGTCATGACTCAGGTCCGCATTAAGCTGCACACTGAGAACCTCGCCGCCAAGCACCGTGGCGATCTGCCGATACAGAGCGAACGTCGGCTCGCTGATAAGCACGCGTTTTCCCTCGCCGATGGTGACCATCAAGAGCGCCTGGATTAGTTCGTTGGATCCGTTACCGGCCACGATCCCTTCAGCCGACCAGCCGCTGAACTGAGCCAGCCGCTCATGCAATCTTTGGGGGACAAAGCTCGGATAACGCGACCAGGCTAGATCGCTCAGGCGCCTTAGCGTCTCCTGCTTGATCTTAACGGGCGCGTCCCAGGGGTTCTCGTTCTGGTTTAGTTTTACGCGCGCCAGTTCAGGCCGAAGTGAATAGGGCCGCAACTCGCGCACACTCGCCTTGATGCTCGCCAGGGTTCTGCTCATCTTCAGTTTTCCTCCAGACGAATTAGTACCGAACGCGCGTGGGCATCGAGACCTTCAGCGTGAGCAAGCGCGGCAATCAAGGGCGCGGCGCGTTTGAGCTCGGCCGCGGAAAACTTGATAGTGTTGGTGTGCTTGAGAAAATCGTTAACACTAAGTCCGGATGAGAAGCGCGCTGAGCCGCCAGTCGGCAGCACGTGGTTTGGCCCAGCGAGATAATCACCAACTGCCTCAGGCGTTTGGCTGCCGAAAAAGATTGCACCTGCGTGGCGAATGCGTGAGGCAATCGCTTGTTCGTCGCTGGCCATAATCTCGAGATGTTCCGGCGCCAGGTCGTTGACGATCGCGCAGGCCTCGTCCATATCGTCAACAACGATGATTGCCCCGTAACGGGCGAGTGATTTCTTAATCACCTCGGCGCGTGGCAACTTGGCGATTTGGCTTGCGAGTTCGCGGACGACTTCCCGGGCCAGCGCGTCACTCGTCGTCAGGAGTATCGCCGAGGCATCTTCACTGTGTTCTGCCTGCGCCAGGAGATCGCTGGCGATATACGAAGCGCGCCCGCTATCGTCCGCTACGATGACCACTTCACTTGGCCCGGCTATGGAATCGATGCCGACCACGCCAAAGACCAGCTTCTTGGCCGCCGCAACGTAACGGTTTCCTGGCCCGGTGATCTTGTCCACGCGCGGTAAGGTTTCGGTGCCGAACGCGAGCGCGGCGATCGCCTGCGCGCCGCCCACCGCATAGACCTCGGTCACATTCAGCTCAACCAGCGCGGCCGCCACTGCCGGATTTTGCTGGAGCGTGCGCGGCGGCGTGGCAACTATCACGCGATCCACTCCGGCAACCTGGGCCGGCACGACATTCATCACGACGCTTGACGGATAGCTCGCGGTTCCTCCCGGAACATACAAACCGGCGCGCTCGATCGCAGTAAGGCGCTGGCCCAGAATCGCTCCCGGATCTGTCTCCACTGACCATGAACGCTGGCGTTCCAATTCATGAAAAGTGCGAACTCTGCGAATCGCCTCGCGGATGGCTTCGAGCACTTTCGAATCAACGCGAGCGGCCGTCCGGCGCAAATCTTCTTCGTCAACCTTGAACTGCGCAGGCTGGAGCACGCACCCGTCGAATCGCGCGGCATAGTCGACGAGCGCGAGATCGCCGCGCGTGCGCACGTCCTGCAGGATCGCCGAGACCTCGCCCAGTAACTCCGCATCGAAAGCGACATTGCGGCTGCGAATGCGTTCGAGCATAAGCGCGAGCCGGCCTTTGTCGCCGCTTGAAATCAGTTCAATCACTCTGCAAATCTCCTTTGCCCGCGAGTGCTTCCAACGCAGCGATCAGAGTTCCCACTGCTTTCGCTTTCAACTGATAGCTGGCGCGGTTTACGACCAGCCTTCCCGTCGATTCGGCGATGACATCAACAATGCTGAGGCCGTTATCACGCAGCGTTCTGCCAGTTTCGACGAGGTCCACTATGCAATCAGCCAGACCAAGAACAGGCGCCAGTTCCACTGATCCGGAAAGCTCGATGACTTCCACGGGTTGGCCGCGCGCGCCGAAATACGCGGCCGCAATGTGCGGATACTTGGTCGCCACGCGTAACATTCCGCAGCCGTCGCCGGGTCTGTCGACCGGCGCGGCAACCACGATCCGACAGCGGCCAATGCCGAGCGTGAGCGGCTGCAAGAGGTCCGCCTCTGACTCCATCAGCACGTCGCGGCCGACGACGCCGCAGTCCGCAATGCCGTGCGCGACATAGACTGGAACGTCCATTGGCTTTACGAAGATGAAACGAAAGCGGCCCGACTCATCTTCTATCGCCAGCCGGCGAGACGAGAGCGCATCTCTCGTATCGCACAGTCCGGTATTCGCCAACAGCTCGAGCGTTCCCTGCTGTAGTCTTCCTTTGGCAATCGCCATTGTCAGTTGCGTCATGGCATTACCTCGCTGGAACCAATCACCACGCGCTCGCCGCGCGCCCGCCTCTCGATCGCTTCACCAAAGAGCGCCGAGTAATCATCGTTCACTACGGATCGTGTTTTCTTTTCCGGCTGCGAGGTGAGCAATGCACCGTTAGTGCGAGAGAGGAGCAGACCGGCCAGCGCGTCCAGATCGAGCACGAAGCCGACTGCCGGCTCCGACTTGCCGAAATTACTTGTCAGATTGTCGTAGCGTCCGCCGCTGCCAACTCTCGCCCCCGCCCCCTCGACGTAAATCTTGAAGGTCAGTCCAGTGTAGTAGTCGAGCCGCGATACATCCCCGAGATCGATCTCGAAGTGATCCGAAATACCCAACGACTCGATGATGCTCCACAAACTTTCGAGGCGATTAAGGGCGGCGCTGGATCGCGGGTTCGTGATAACGCGCCGCGCCTTATCGAGTGTTTCGAGCCGTCCTGAAAGTCGAACGAGTTGGGAGAAGGCTCGGGCATCTTCCGTGGAAACATGGGAACTGAGAAAGTCCTCGAGGTCGGCCACGTTTCGCTGGTCTACAAGTTGCCGCAAGTGGTCGCGGCCGTCGGGTTCGAACCCCAGACCTTCAGCGACGCCGTTAAAGACCTCGACGTCATTGAGCGTGATCACGTAACCGCGATCGAGGTCCAATCGCCGGAGAACCTCGGCCGCGATCGCTAACACCTCGAGGCCTGCCGCCTCACTGCTCCGGCCCACTAACTCACAGCCAATCTGGGTTGACTCTCTGCGCCATTCCATCGTCGATCGCGCCTGTTGGTGAAAGACCGGCGCCGCGTAGCAGAGACGCAAAGGCCGCGGGCGGTCGGCCAAAAGAGTAGCCGTTACCCGGGCAATTCCAGACGTCACGTCCGGCCTGAGGGCGAGCAGACGTCCGTCGGTGTCGGTGAACCTGAACGCCTGATGGGCCTCCGAAGGACCCATGCCGCGCTCGAAGAGCGAGTAATAGTCGAGCGTCGGCGTGATCACTTCTTCATAAGACCAGCCGTCAAAAACCGACATCGCGGTTTCTTCGATCAACCGCCTCAGGCGGGCCTCCTGGCCGGAGTAGTAGCGCAGGCCGTTAGGGATTTTCGAGAGTGGTTCAGACATAAGACGACCAGTAAATAGTTTGCCGAGACAAAAACAAAAACCCGCCGCCAATCCATGTTGGCAGCGGGTTTTTCAAGATCCTGGTTGTGCTTTTAGCTAATCACAACCACGGACGCGCTGCCCCGATGCCAATGATGGTTGGCATGATGGTGCGAGTGGCCATGATGTGTTCCAGCGAAGCTCATAGATTCCAGCTTATTTACAAAAGGTCTTATACGGCACTGAACAGTTCCCTGTCAATAGGATTACCAGCGCTGACAAGAGTGTGCACCTCCCCGAAGAACGGAACTCGGAACTTAACTCTCCTCAATTTGTGATACGCTTTCGCGCTATGCAGGCTGCGTCTTCAAAGCATTTGCCACCGCCGCTCGGCCCAAGATTGTGGTGGCTTATCTCTGGCCGCGCCGTGGCGGTGATCCTGCTTTTCGTGATTGGCGCAGTGTGGAAGTCGAGCGCGCTGGGCCAGGTGATGGCCGCTTCACTCAGCCCATTGGCGCCGATTATTCTCGTAGTTGCCGTATTGACGTTTACCTATAGCGCCGCGCGTCTGCTTTGGAAGAATTATCTGATGCAAGCGCGTCTTCAGTTTTTGGCGGACGTTTTGCTGGTGACCTGGTTGATCGGGACGACCGGAAATATCAGCTCGCCATATACAGCCCTCTACATCGTTATCATTTCGATTGCCAGCCTGTTTCTGGGGCCCCGCGGCACGATTATTACCTCGGTGGGAAGCGCCGCGGCGTTCAACGCCTCTGCTTTGCTTGCCCTCAATGGCATCGGTCCATTCGCAGTCAACGCAGTCAATAGCGAATCAATCGCGAATGCGATCCAGGTTGTAGGGCTTTCCGATGTTTCATTTTTGGTGGTGGGCCTGCTGGCGGCAAAACTCGCCGACCGGCAGACGCGATCCGATGTTCAACTGGCGGCGGCGACTCGATCGCTGGCGGATCTGCGGGCTCTACATGAACGAATCGTGGAATCGATTCGATCCGGCGTGATCACTACCGATCTGCAGGGGCACATCTATACCTTCAATGCCGCCGCCGAAGAAATCACGGGATACAAAGCGTCGGATGTTCGCGGCGAGGATGCTTCGATCTTTTTCGGTGACATGACCCGACAGATTGCCGATTCAATGAATGCAGCCGCGGCCGGCACCGTCAGTCCGCGTTTTCAGGCTGACTGTCTAACCCCTAATGGATTGGCGCTGCGGCTGGGGTTTAGCATCGCGCCACTTTCCGGCGAGTCCGGCGAGACCAGCGGCATGGTAATCACTTTCCAGGATCTGACCGACATCCGCGCTCTGGAAGAAACATCGCGGCGTCAGGATCGAATGGCGGCTGTCGGTCGTCTGGCGGCGTCGATTGCTCATGAGATCAGAAACCCGCTGGCGGCGATGCGCGGCTCGATTCAAATGCTGCGCTCAGAGATGGAAGGTGATACGGAACAGGCACAGTTGATGGAGATCATTCTGCGCGAGTCCGATCGGCTAAACAAGATTGTCGCTGATTATCTGAATTACGCCCGCCCCCGGCCAGCCGAACTCAAGAACGTCGACATCAGCGCGTTGGTCGCCGATACTTTTAGGTTGTTACGGAACAGCGCTGAACTAAGCGTCGGCCACGTGCTAAAAGAGGATTTGCCCAAGCGGCCGGCGATCGTTTCCGGGGATCCAGAGCAATTGAAGCAGGTCTTCTGGAACATCGCGCGCAACGCGCTGAAATCAATGCCGGACGGTGGAACGTTCAGCGTTTCGCTGACTGACGTGGACGGCAACCGTCAGCGGCTCTCCTTCAGCGACACCGGCTGCGGCATGACGCCGGAGCAGGTGGAACGCCTGTTCGAGCCCTTCTCTTCCAGCACCGGCGGCACGGGCCTGGGCCTTTCAATTGTCTATCAAATTATTCGCGATCATAGTGGTACAATCAACGTGCGCAGCCGGCAGGGAGAAGGAACGACGATTACGCTGGAGTTGCCGGTGACGCAGTAGAACAGATCATTTTCCATTTGTCATTTGGGATTTTTCATTTTGTCATTGAGGCGACAATCCCGAGGGAGGATGTGAAAGTTGGAATTGGGGACAGCAACGGCGAAAGAACCGCAATCGCGCGCCGATGAGTTGGAAGAGCGCTTGATCGATTTTGCTGTTCGGATTGTTAGACTTTCGGCCCGTTTGCCAAAAACGCCGGCTGGTCGCCACATCGCTGCGCAAATCCTCAGATCAGGAACCTCGCCAGCTCCAAATTACGGCGAGGCTCGAGGCGGGGAGAGCGATGCGGACTTCGTTCACAAACTGCGCATCGTTCTAAAGGAGCTAAACGAAACATCGATTTGGCTGCGCATGATTGAACGTAGTCAGCTTCTCAAGACCGAGCTAGTCGCTGGCATAGTTAAGGAAAATTCCGAACTCTGCAAAATCTTCACGGCATCCCTTAAGACCGTGCGCAGCCGAAATAGATGAGAATGAAAAATGTCAAATGATGAATGGAAAATGATCTCTTAAGCTATGGCTAATATCCTGATAGTCGATGACGAACTTGGCATGCGTCAATTCCTGACGCACCTGTTCCAACGTGATGGTCACTCGATCCGCACGGCTGAGAACGGCCGTCAGGCGATGGAGATGCTTCGGCAACAGCCTGCCGACGTCATGATCTCTGACGTGAAGATGCCCGACATCGGCGGCATAGAACTGTTGCGCGCGGCGCGCGACCTACAACCAAATATTGAAGTCATCATGATGACCGCCTTCGCCAGCGAGGGCACCGCGCACGAAGCGTTCCTGCTGGGCGCGTTCGATTTCGTTCACAAGCCGTTTGACAACAACCTGCTGCGAGAGAAAGTTTCTCGCGCCCTCAAGCAAATCTCGCTACGAGACGAAAACGAAGTTCTGATCAAGGGTCAGCGGGCCCGCGGTAACCTAAGCAACATCATCGGCCAGTCCGATCAAATGCAAGCCGTCTATCAAATGATCGAGACGGTTGCCCAGGTGCAATCCACCGTATTGATTACCGGCGAATCAGGCACCGGCAAGGAGTTGGTAGCGCGGGCGATTCACGATCTTAGTCCGCGGGCCCAGAAGCCTTTTGTCTCAGTCAACTGCGGCGCTTTTACGGAAACGCTTTTGGAATCAGAACTGTTCGGCTACACCAAGGGATCGTTTACCGGGGCGACCGCCAACCGCAAGGGACTGTTCGAAGCCGCCGAGCAAGGCACGATCTTTCTTGATGAGATTGGCGAAACGTCGCCGGCGATGCAGGTCAAGCTCTTGCGCGTTTTGCAGGAACGCAAAGTGCGGCCGGTCGGCGCCCATGAAGAAACCGAGGTCAATACCCGGGTGATCGCGGCCACCAATCGCGACCTCTCGGCGCTGGTGAAAGACGGAACGTTTCGCGAGGATCTTTTCTATCGCGTCTCAGTCATTCCCATGGTGCTGCCGCCTTTGCGAGAGCGCGGCGCGGACATCGACGAATTGGCTGACCACTTCGTCAAAAAGTATTGCCGCTTGACTGGCCGTCCGTTGCTGCTCAGTCCGCAGGCGTTGCGACTGCTCGAGAACTACAACTGGCCGGGCAACGTGCGCGAACTCGAGCACTCGATCGAACGCGCCGTGGCGCTGGAAAAGACCGACACGATTCAACCGGAACGCCTGCCCGATCAAGTCACGAACTACAATCCTGCTCGGATCGCTTCCGAACTCGAACTACCGGCCGACGGGATCAACCTCACCGCGCATTTGGATCAACTGGAAAAGACTTATGTGATGGAGGCCCTGCGCCGCACGGATGGTAATCAAACGAACGCGGCGGACCTTCTCAAAATGTCGGTTCGGTCGCTGCGGCATCTGCTGGACAAGCACGGCATCCGCGGCCTCACCGCGCAGATGCGCGATGAACGTCGCACGTCCGATACGATTCCGCGCCGGCGCGCCCACGATCCTTTTCCCCGCCGTCGGGATGAAGACTTCGAGGAACAACCAAACACCTCGGGCCATGCGGCCCGCGCCGGCGAAAGCTGATCCGTAAGCCCGACTGTGAGGGAAGGGCCGCCAGTAAGACAAATATCTCAGGCAGCCGCTCACACACGACGCCCTCCCTTAAGGTCGGCCTTCTGACACCGCTCCAGCTCATTTGACGAAAACCGTCACTGTGGGTCTGCCATTAATTGTCAGAAGACACTGCTCGTCCATAACACTCCCAACCAGCGCAACTCTCTTCATCAGTAATAACGCTTAGCGTTTCCGCGCATTTTCCATCTCTTGCCATTGATGCATATCGGTGGCACGGGCCTTGTAAAGGGAGCCGTGACAAATCGCGCGCTGCGGTTCGATCGATGAGATAAAGCCGGTGGCGCGAAGACAAAAAAACCAGCTTATCTCTTCAAGGAGCAAATGAAACAAATGATGAACAAGAATCAAAAGGGCTTCTCGCTAATCGAGTTGCTCATCGTTGTGGCGATCATCGGCATTATCGCCGCCATTGCTATCCCCAATCTTCTCGCTTCCCGCCGCGCCGCGAACGAGGGCTCATCTCAGTCCTCGCTGCGCACGATCCATAGCGCCGAAGCCACTTACCAGGCCACCGCCGGCAACGGCAACTTTGGCACACTGACAACGCTGCAGGGCGCTAACCTGGTGGACGCAGTGCTCGGCTCCGCCGACACCAGCACCAAGAGTGGCTACAGCTTCAACGTCGCGAAAGTCGACTTTGTAGTCAATACCACTCCCGCCACCTTTGCCGCCACTTCGATACCCGTCGTCACCAGTGGTGTTTCTCAGACCGGCACACGCAAGTTTGGTCTTACCCAGGATGGCGTAATGCACGGCCAGACCGACACGCTCGGCACGCGACTCACAGCGGCAGAGCTAATCGCAACGAACAACGTACTGGGCAACTAGCTTGGGCAGGTCTGCTTGAGGCGCTGAGCTGAATGGCGAAACGCACAAGCAGACCAATCCGGACTTTTAAGGAGCAAACTATGGATACCAAAAAACAACAAAAAGGCTTCTCGCTGATCGAGTTGCTAATCGTCGTAGCGATTATCGGTATCATCGCCGCTATCGCAATTCCGAACCTCCTGGCTTCGCGCCGTGCCGCTAACGAAGGCTCTGCCCAGTCTTCGATGCGCACCATTCACAGCGCCGAAGCTACCTATCAATCAACCGCTGGAGGGGGTAACTTCGGTGCTTTGACTGCACTTCAAACAGCGAACCTGATTGACGCAGTTCTTGGCTCCGCCGATACCAGCACCAAGAGCGGCTACACCTTTAACGTGGCCAAAGTCGATCTGGTAGTAAATGTGTCTCCCGCAACTTTTGCCTCAACTGCTAATCCGGTGGTCACCAGCGGTGTGTCTCAAACAGGGACTCGCAAGTTTGGTATGACCCAGGACGGCGTGATGCACGGCCAAACGGACGCGCTTGCCACTCCCATGACAGCGGCTGAACTGCTGTTGACGACCAATGTGCTCGGTAACTAACTGAGCCATTTCTCACCACAACACTCACGTGGGGACGGAGCAAAGGCTCCGTCCCTTTTTTCTTAAGATCGCTCTCTCGAAGAAGCCGCGGAGTTCAAAGCGAAAGCTTGGCCTCCGCACTTTTCGCTTCCAACACGCGTTACCGCCCGTGTATATTGCAGCACGCATGTCGAGCCCAATCAACGCAATTGCGCGCAATGCTTTTCGCGAGGCCGTGCGCGATCGCATTCTTTACAACCTGGTTCTTTTCGTGCTGCTCCTGATCGCGGCCGCGATCTTTTTGGGCGAACTCTCCGCCGGCCAGGATGCCAAAATCATCGTCGACCTGGGCTTGAGCGCGATGCTGCTCTTCGGAGTATTCATTGCGATTTTTGTCGGCGTCGGCCTGGTTTATAAAGAGATCGAACGTCGCACGCTTTATGCGATCCTTTCCAAGCCGATCGGCCGCGGCCAGTTTCTTATCGGCAAGTATCTCGGGCTGTGCCTCACCTTGCTGGTGAACGTCGTAATCATGGGACTAGGCGTATCGCTGGCGCTGATCTATGTGCGGAGGGGCTGGGATCCGCAGGCCTTAAGAATCTGGCCGGCGATTCTCCTTATCTATATTGAGTTGATGATCGTCACCGGCGTGGCCATGCTGTTCTCGGCGTTTTCAACCCCGGCGCTTTCCGCCCTTTTAACATTCTTCGTTTTTGTTATCGGACATTTCAGTGGAGACCTGAAGACGCTGTCGCACTCGATGGGCAGCGCGCCCACACGTTGGGTTCTGTCCGGCTTGTATTATCTTCTTCCCAACCTGGCGAACTACAACGCGATTGCCGCCGCAGCGCACGGCCAGACGCCGGCAGGTCGAGCTATTCTAGCGGCCACAGGCTATGGCTTCGCATACATAGTTGTGTTGCTGGCCGCGACTGCCCTGGTGTTTAGCCGCCGAAATCTAAAATGAAAAGAGATTACTTTTTGGTGCTCGCGATTGTCGCCGGCCTGCTGGCCGCGGCGCTGCTGACGCGCTGGAATGATCAGCACAGTAGCGATCCGAACGTCGCCTTCGCTGAAGAACAGTTGTATCTGAATGGGCCCGCGATGAAGCGGATCACACTTGCGTTCAATGGCCTGGCCGCGGATTGGTATTGGATGAGATCTCTGCAATACGTGGGACGAAAGATCGTGAGCTATGAAGACACCCACACCAATAATTTCGATTTGAATAGTCTGTCATCTTTGAATCTTCGTTTGTTGCCGTCCCTGCTGCGAATGACGACGACTCTCGATCCTCAGTTCCTCGAAGCTTACTACTATGGCGCTTTGATACTTCCCGATCAGAACGCTGATGAAGCCATCTCGCTTCTCAGAAATGGTATCGCCGCCAACCCTGACAAGTGGCGGCTCCATCAACACCTCGGCTACATCTACTGGCAGCGTCAAGACTATGAAAAGGCTAGCGACGTGTACGCTGCCGGAGCGAAAATCCCGGGCGCGCCCCCCTGGATGCTGGCGATGAGCGCGCGCATGAAGGCCGAAGGCGGCGCTGGCCAGGCCGCCCGCGAAATGTACACGCATCTCGCCGAAGGAACCGACGATCCCAATGTAAAGCGAATGGTCGAAAAGCAATTGATGCGGCTGGATTCGCTGGAAGATCGCGACAAGATTCGCCGGGTCCTTTCAGACTACGCAGCCCGCACCGGCCGCTGCGCGACGTCGTGGACAGAAATTAGTTCGGCGTTGCGGGCAGCGGGTCTGCGCGTTGAAGCTTCCGGCGCACCCTTGGATCCGTATAACGTTCCCTATCGACTAATCAAGAATGGTTGCGACGTTGATCTGGGTGAAGATTCAGAAGTACCGCGCCAGTAAACTGTTCGTAAGCCAGCGAGGCGACAGCATAAAGCCTGGGGTAGGGCGAAGCGTAACCCAGGATCGAAAGTACCAATGACGACAGCAATCGAAATCGACAACCTGACCAAAGACTACGAGATCGGCTTCTGGCGCAAGCGCAAGACGCGCGCGCTCGACGGCCTGTCCCTGACTGTTGAGAGCGGCCAGATCTTTGGCTTCCTCGGCGCCAATGGCGCGGGCAAAACCACGACCCTGAAGCTCCTGATGCGTCTGACTTTTCCGACGGCCGGCACGGCGCGCATCCTTGCTCGCGATATCAGCGACGTGGGGATGCACGAGCGCATCGGTTACCTGCCGGAGAATCCTTACTTCTACGATTATCTAACAGCGAGAGAGTTTCTGAATTACTGCGGCGAGTTGTTCGGCTTGGATCGTCCCAAACGCGAAGGCCGCACCAAAGAACTGCTGAGCCTCGTCAATCTGGAAACTAAAGCCTGGGACCGGCAACTGCGCAAGTTTTCTAAAGGGATGCTGCAACGGGTCGGCCTGGCGCAAGCCCTCGTCAACGATCCGGAAATTGTCTTCCTCGACGAGCCGATGAGCGGACTCGATCCCGTCGGCCGGCGAGAAGTGCGCGATTTGATCGCTTCGCTGCGCACGCAGGGCAAGACTGTGTTCATGTGTTCGCATATTCTTTCGGACATTGAGGTGCTGTGTGACAACGTCGCCATTCTCAAACACGGCCGTCTGGCCCATGCCGGTTCGCTCGAAGAATTGCGGGCAGGCGAGGCAAATACGTTTGAAGTTATCGCCACCGGCGCGGACGCTGAAGTTTTGCAACGGCGCCTGGCCGAGGGAGCAACTGTTACGACGACCGCAAGTGGCCTGCGAATCGAAGTGGCGAACGAAAGCGATGTTGATGCAGTAATCGAAGCTCTGCGACAAGCGCACGGAAAGCTGGTTTCAGTTCAGCCCGTGCGGCAATCCCTGGAAGAATTGTTTCTTGATTAGGGTCAGAAGCCCGACCGTAAGGGAGGGCAACTCTCGCCCCAACAACCCGTGCGGCAATCCCTCGAAGATTGTTGCTTGATTAGTATCAGGGGGAGTGGAGGCGAGGGTGGCCCTCCCTGACGGTCGGGCTTCTGACACAGCGACCCGTGGGCCAACCCATCATGAGCAAAACGGCACACCACTCTGGCCATTGACTACATAATTGATAGCTCGTCGAACGGCTTCTTCTGTCCAAAGATACGGTGTGCTCCCATGTCGAGCCCAGGGCCTCACGTTCTCATGCAATAAATTCGCCTCGCGCAGTTTTCTTGTCGCATAAGCCTTGAAGCTGTCCATTACGTGCTCTGGCTTGTCCGGCGCGGTCACCACCGAATGCACGTGATTCGTAAGGACGTTTATCGCATGGAGTACATAAGCGCGATGCTCGCATACTTCTCGGATCGCTAATTCAACGACCTCTCTTTGAGCGAGATTCAGAACAATAGCTGCGTGCTTGAGTTCGGCCTTCTCTTCGTCAAGCAGCCTCTCGTTTGCCGCCATGGCGGGTGTGACGTATCGGTTGTACTTTCGACGATCAATCGACCCACGCTCTTCACCGTGCAGCCATGTCCCGTAACACCGGAAGGTGATCAAAAACGCAAGAGGTTGAGTTCTGTCTTGAAAATCAACGTAATCATCCAGACTCATCTCAGTTTGGATATAGTGTCAGAAGCCCGACCGTAAGGGAGGGCCAACACAGGCTCGACTCATCCCCGGTTGAACTCGTTCCCCTCATTACCATGAAGACCGCATGGTGGCCCTCCCTCACGGTCGGGCTTCTGATACTACTTCAAGGTAAACCCCGTCACTTCCATTTGAATGTTGGCGCGGTCGTCGCTGTCGGTGAAGCCTTCCAGCAGTACCGCCACCTTCATAGTCTTGTTCGGCTCGAGTTCCGTCTGACGTCCGGGAATCATTACTACGGTTCTCTCCTTCACCGGCTTGCCATCGTGGTCCACCACCGCGCCCCTGATTTCCAGCCCCGTGATCGTGTGTCCGGTAAAATTGCGCACAGTCGTGTGCAGCGTCATCACCGTGTCGCCCAACGCGCGCTTGGCCTCATCCGCTTCCGGCTCGTCGAGAGCGATCAGCTTTTTGTATTTTTCAAAGTCAGGAGAGCCCGAGCGAATGGCGTTCGCCAGTCGCGGGACGGACGTTTCTCCAACCGTTCTTCGCAAGAGGAGGTAAAAGAACCCGCCGATCAAAATCGCGGCCACGACCGCAATGACAATAATCAACGTGCGCCGCGACTTGTCTTCCGGATTGCTGTGTTCTGCCGCCATAGGTTTATTTGACCCTCATGTTACCTCACCTGTTCCCTTCGGCGAAGGTCAAACCGGTGGTCGCCGCCAAGTCCATCCAGGTGCGCCAACGCTCCGCGCCTCGCTTTCAGTAAGGACGATTGGCAGGCGCGCAGGTTTTTTGGCGCGTTCGAGGTTGTCCATCCCTTCAAAATCCTGCCGCAGCACGTAAAGAAATGCCACTGCGCTCAATGCCTGATTTTGGGTAGACGCCGCAACGTTCTTTTGCACGGCAAGATAGTTAAGGATTGTTCCATTTCTGGCGCACGAATCGGGAAGCGGCATTGGGTGCCTCCACTGCGAGAGATGAATATTTGCTGGGAAAGAACAACCAATTATACAATTCGACCCCACAAACGGGGTATTCTTTTGCACCACTTGTGGTGTCTACGACACGTCGGGCGGCTCGCGTGATGTCTTTGATTGACCGAAAGGAAATCTGATGACCACAATCTCGAAAGACAATGATGTTGTCACGCTCATAAATGTTTTCACCGTCGAGCCAGAGAACCAACAAAAATTGGTGGAGATGCTTGTTGAAGCTACGGAAAAGACAATGAGAAATTTGCCCGGCTTCGTATCGGCTAACATTCATAAGAGTGCAGACGGCGTACGGGTTGCGAATTACGCTCAGTGGCGTAAGCGTGAGGATTTTGAAGCGATGCTCAAGAACCCCGAAGCTACCGCGCACATGAAGCCCATTATGGAGATTGCGAAGTTCGATGCCCATTTGTACGAGCTGGTTGAAAGCATGTCGGTATCCTCATCGCCAATATAGAAGCGTCGTGAAGCGTGGCTGTGACGAAAAGCAGCAGCCCAACAAATTGTTGAACCGGAACGGCTGGATTGAATTGGCGCCGCTTCCGGTCAACTCCGACGTTATGCTTCTTCGAGTTTAGGAGTGACGAAAATGCAGACATCAACTAAAACCTCGAACTGGCTCTTCCTGATCTCCTTTGCTCTAGTGTTCTACGGCATGGGCGCGTCCTTTGTGGAAAGCTTCGTCAACTACCCCACGTGGCGTCTGATCAGCGCGAACGAGTTCCGTGCATATCACCAGGCTCTCAGTCCACTGGTCATAGGCTACATGGTAATTCCAATGCTCATCACCACCTTATTGACAGTTCTTCTCCTGTGGTTTAGGCCAACTCCTCTCCCACAGTGGGCAATCTGGCTTGCGGTAGTGCTTCAACTTATTATCTGGGTTTCAACTATCGCCATTCAATTGCCGATTCAAATGCAACTGAGTAGGAATGGTTTGTCACTGCCGCTTATCGACCGACTCATATTCACCAACTGGTGGTTACGCAAAGTGCCACAAATTATCAACGCTTTCCTTTTCTTATGGCTGATGTCTTTATTGCTGAGGGTGAATTCCAAACGCAGCGCCGCTGTATAAGAAACCGTTGGGCAACGACTGGTTACCTGCCATGCGCCGACTCTCACTTCAAATAGTTATCGCCATCGTAACCTTTTCTGGCGGAGTCGCCGTTGGCATCGCTTGGCACGCGCGGCATTCTCATGTCGCAACGTCCTCCACACCAACACCTCTGGCTCAACGCTCCGACGAGAAGCCGTGGCCCCTGACCAAACAAATCGTTGCGCGCGCTCTTCAAACTCAGAGCTTTTCCACGGACAAACTACGGACGAACTCTGACCACGATGTTGTGTGGCGCTGGCTGAAAGAATCGATCGCAAGGTATCCCCAAAATTGGGTGAAACTCGACATCGCTGACCAACACACCTACGGTGTTGTCCTCTATCCGCCGCAGGTGCTCGAATCTGGCGAATTGACGCATTGTAACCGTGAGCTCGCTGGCAAAGGGTTACCGCTTCTCATCCCCGGGAAACGATACATTCCGGTGCAGGTTAACGTCGATGATATTATCTGCCCCGACTGGCATGGCTTCATTGATGCTGACGAGGCGCGACTTGTTTACTTCGAAGGTAGCTCTGCCTAACGGCCGTTGCTCAACAAATCGTTAGACGCGAGCGGCGGGAGCGTGTTTCGCATCAAACTTGGTGCGACGAAGGGTGCTTTTTTTATGCGGTGTTGATGAGAGGATAATGTAATGACATCTCGCCCTCGCCCAACTACACGGGAACTTCTTGGCATTTGGATTCTGCTACTTTCAATGCCTTTGTTAGCAATCGCCCAACGTCAAACAAGGGGCGTGTCTGCTCGAAAGTCGCAAAACCGGGTGCTGAGTTTTCAGTTCGCCTCAGGCCAGAGCGCATTAAAAATACCTTTTGAACTCTCGAACAATCTTGTTCTCGTGCAGGCGCAACTAAATCATTCGCAACCTCTCTGGTTTATCTTCGACACGGGGGCAAATTCTACACTTATTGACGAGAAACTGGTGGAGAAACTCAAATTGCGAACGAGAGGGAGGGCACAAGGCAATGCCACCGGAGGAGCTATTCAGGCAGAGCTAATTCCGGGAGTTTCTCTTGCCCTTCCGGGTGCAAAGGTCTTCAACCAAACCGTTGCCTCTCTACCAATTAATGGATTGTCTCCAATGTTTGGTAAATCCATCGGCGGAATTATCGGCTATGACTTTATCAAGCAATTCGTCGTCGAAGTTGATTACGACGCTAAAATAATAAATCTATACGCTCCGCCAAGCTTCAAATACTCCGGCTCCGGCGACATCGTTCCCGTCAGGTTCATTAATAAGAAACCTTTCATGAATATTAAAATCAAACTAGAAGGACGTGAGGCTGTCGAAGGCACGTTTATGATTGACACCGGAGCAGCTGAAGCGTTGACCGTTAATAGCCCCTTCGTCCGGACGCACCGGCTTCTCAAATCTCTCACCAGAATCAAAGAGGCAAATTTGGGTGGGTTGGGAGGTTCTGATAAATCAATCACCGCCCGAGTGGAGAATATCCAACTCGGACGGTTCGTGATTAGCAACCCACTCGTCAGTTTCTCCCAAGCAGCAAAAGGCTCTGATGCGCTGGCAAACTATGCTGGCGCTCTCGGCGGGGAAATCTTCCGCAGGTTCACATTGATTCTCGACTATTCGCGTCAAAGAATCATTCTTGAGCCTAATGCGCATCTACCAGAATCCGTCGAAGAGGACATGAGCGGCATCGAGTTAGGCGCTGAGGGCGAGGACTTCAAAACTTTAGTTATCAACGAGGTTGCGGCAAGCTCACCGGCGGCGGAAGCAGGATTGCAAGAAGAAGATGAACTAACTGCTATCAATGGCCGACCGGTGAGCGAGTTTAGCCTGGAGCAAATTCGGCAAATGCTCAAGCAAGAGGGGGAAGGGTACGTCTTGAAGCTGAAACGCGGGTCGCAGACGCTACAGGTAAAGCTCAAAATGCGTCGGCTGATTTAAGCCCAAATCGAACTCATCGTTGGACTGGAGCGCGGGGACCGTCCTTCTCAACTTGATGGATTGAATCAAAGGTTGGAATGTAATCGCTGTCCGGTCAACTATGACTCGCGGCGGACTCGGATCGAGCATGCCTATAGAAATCGGAAATGTGGAGGCGATCTTCCGGTATCCCGTGAAGTCCATGGGCGGCGAACGACTCGAGGTCGCCAACATGGGCTGGCACGGCCTCGATGGTGACCGCCGCCTGGCATTCCGGCGGATTGACGACCGCAGCGGGATGCCGTGGCTAACAGCAAGCAAGCTTCCCGACCTGCTCCTGTTTGCTCCGCAACGCCGTGAAGACGGTGCTCACGGGGAACTTCCTACGCATGTTCGCACGCCGGATGGCGAAGAGATGCCTGTCTTCGGAGAGGACCTGGCCGCGGAGGTCGGGCGTCGGTACGGCGCGCCCGTGCAGATGCTGCAGTTGAATCATGGCATCTTCGATGAAGCGAGCATCTCCGTGATCGCCTCCGATACGGTGCGCGAGATCGGACGACTCGCAGGGCGGAGCTTGGACGTGCGACGATTTCGCCCAAATGTCGTAGTTCGTTTACTGCGACCGGTTCCCTTTCAGGAGGACGAGTGGTTGGGCGGCGTGCTGTCATTCGGCGAGGAGGACGACGCCCCTGCCGTCACCATCACGATGCGCGACGTTCGCTGCTCGATGGTGAACTTTGATCCCGACTCGGCAAGTCCTGCTCCGGAAGTGCTGAAGGCAGTCGTTCGTGCGAACCAGAACAAAGCGGGAGTCTACGGCACGGTCACTCGCATCGGTCGATTGGCAGTCGGACAGACCATCACCCTCCATGCGGCGGACGAGAAAAGGCAACCTGAGTGATCGCGATACACACCGCCCAGGTCCCATCGTAAACATGATAATGTTCGCTGTAACGATCATTGGCCTGGCGCTATCGCTACGGAGTCGAAGCATTCGCACCTAGTGTGGCCGTCGAAGACGTGCCACTTGAGACGTCGTTTGACCGGAGCGCGTTGACCTCTTTCTCAACCTGGTTCCCGCGGCGAAGGTTGGATGTAATCGCCGCGCGGTCAACTCAACGTTTCGGCGTCATCTTCATCATTGCTTGAAGTGTTGTGATGCACTCTGCACTTGACCAAAGACATACCCTGCTCGACGCGTGGAGAACCAACAACCGCGTTACCGTCTTCCTGCTCGAGCACCTACCTGAAGAGCTATGGGCAGCCACGGTGCCGGGGGCTCCACGACGAACCGTGCGGATGATCGCCGGCCACATCCACAATGCGCGATGTACCTGGATCAAGACGCTGGGAGAGGAACACGGCATCGCGGCGCCGCGAGCCGTCAATCGACACAAGGCTGGACCGAAGGAGCTGATTCCAGCACTAGGCCGCAGTAGCCGCGGCATCATCAGTCTGCTGAGCCTCGGTTTTGACCGAGGCGGCACGATCCCGGCCGCCTCGTCATATACCTGGCGCAACCTTCCTCTCGACGTCGGCCATGTCCTGACATATTTCGTCGCGCATGAAGGTCATCATCGCGGGCAGATCGTTATGCTCGCCCGCCAGTTGGGCTACCGTTTGCCTGTTGAGATTACGGGTGGTCTTTGGCAGTGGTCTAAGCGCGCCAGGGAGGCTCGGAGCTAGATTCTGCTGACGCCGAACAGTAGTTAGACCGGAGGGCGTGGAGCGTCTTTCTTGATTTGATTGCTTGAATCGGCGCTTGCTGCTAATCGTTGCGCCCGGTCATGTCTGACGCTAGGCGCCACGGGCTCTTCCCAAAAGCGTTGACCGTCCCCGGTACTGATCGTATCCTGAGTTCAGTCACTCGCAACCACCAGTATCAGCGATTTTGGGAGGTCACCATGAATGCCGACAATCGCTTCGAAAGAGTTCGCGCAGCAATAGAGCAAATCGGTCCGGCCGACCACGTCTGCACGTTGTACCACCAGCGCGAAGAGGAGGTGGCGATCGCCGTCTCGTACATCCGCGCCGGCCTCGATCGCGGCGAGCTTTGTCTCTGTGTTGTCGATGACGGCGGAGAGAGCATCCTCGAGGCGCTCGCGTCCGCGGGCGTCGACATCGACGCACAGATGCGCAAGGGCCGACTGGTGTTCTTCGAGAAGCCGCTCGCGCACGGGCTCGAGACGCGGGACATGCTGGGGAAGATCGAGGAATATGCCAGCGCATCCCGCAAGGCCGGCCATGCCGGCTTCCGGGTTGTCGGGGAGATGTCCTGGGCGCTGAACGGCGACCTAAAGGGGCTCGCCGAGTTCGAGGCTCGACTCAACCTTAACCGGGTCTGGGAACGTTACGCCTGCGCCGGTCTATGTCAATTCGATGTGCGGCGGTTCACGCCCGAAACCCTCCGCGAGATGATCATGGTGCACCCGCTCGTGGTAATCGGCGATCGGATCTGCCGCAATTCCTATTACGTAGCGCCCGAGCAGTACCTCTCGCCCGATTGGCCGCTGCACGAAGCCGACTGGATGATGGCAAACCTCGATCAGCTTCAGCAGGCGCAGGACAGCCTGCAAGCCACGCAAGAGCGCTACCGCTCGTTGTCGCGGCGTCTCCTGGAACAACAGGAGCAGGAGCGCGGCGCGCTCGCCCGTGAGCTGCATGACCAGCTCGGGCAGTCGCTCTTCGCTGTCTCGCTGAACCTCCAGGCGATCAAGGGCGAGGTCTCGCCCGCATCGAGCGCGCGCGTGACCGAGAGCATGCGGGCTATTGAGAAGACGATCGAGCAGGTGCAGACGCTTGCCTTCGAGCTCCGCCCTTCGACGCTCGACGAGTTCGGTCTGGTCGGCGCGTTGCGGCTGCTGGTGTCGCGCCACGGTGAGCGCGCCCGCCTGCGCGCCAGTTTCACGGCCACGTCGACCGACACGCGGGCGCCCTCCGAGATCGAGACGGCCTGTTTCCGCATCGTGCAGGAGGCATTGAGCAACGTCGCCCGGCACGCGCGCGCTCGCCACGTCGAAGTAACGTTGACGACGGAGAACCTTGCCCTCGAGGTCACGGTCAGGGACGACGGGGTTGGCTTCAGCGTCGAGCGGCTGCGCACCGGTCTGGGGCTGGTGGGTATGGACGAGCGTGCCGAACTGGCCGGCGGCCGCCTCGACATCGAATCGGCGCCGGGCACCGGCACCACCCTGCGCGCGCGCTTCCCGCTGCCTTCCGCGCAGTGAGTCGCACGGAACCGACCAAAAGACTCTTTTCGGATACTATGGAGGCGCCAAAAGATGAAAGTGTTCGTCTACCTTACCGTAATCGTCATCTACATCGCGACCTTTTCATATCTGCTGTTGGGCGCTCTGGGTTTCAGCTTCGGTCTGCGAGTCGGTGGCAATACTTTTGTTGAAGAGGGCGTCGGCTTACAGAGAATTACCCGTCTCGTGCTGCTGACAGTGCTCGGGTGTGTCGGGTTCTACTCCGTCTGGCGAATCAGTCGCCGCTCGGTTTAGATTGTTCGCAATTCAGAGTCCGCCCCAATCTTAAACCGAGCGCGCTTCGCAGCTTGATCGTTAGCATTGAAGGTTGAACGTTTCGCGCCCCGCTTAAGTCGGACGTTATGCCTCCGAGGGCCCGGATGGAACTGATCGCGATAACAGAGCACGGACAGTTGGCGCGGCCACTCGCGGATGCGCCCCCCATCGTGCCGGAGATTGTCGAGGCTATGACCCAACTGTATCGCGCGGTCGGGTATGAACCGCCCTGGATTGGCTATCTCGCGGTGGAAAACGGCGTCTGCGTCGGCACGTGCGGCTTTAAATCACCGCCGCAGAACGATCGCACTGAGATTGCGTACTTCACCTTTGCCGGACATGAATCCCAAGGTGTGGCGACACGAATGGCGTCTGAACTCATACGTCTGGCCCGCTCCGAAATGCCGGCCGTGATAGTGGCAGCGCAAACGTTACCTGAAGAGAATGCCTCAACTTCCGTCTTGAAGAAGCTGCAGTTTAGTTTAGTTGGCACGGTCGAACACCCGGAGGACGGCGCCGTTTGGGAGTGGCAGTTAAGGGATACGTCCGAGGCATAACACATCGTTGGACTACGTTCGGTACCTTCATCTGCAAACAAATTTCCAAAGTGGCATTGTCTTGCTCGGGAAGATGAAAGGCAGAGGGCGACAACCGACTTAGGTCCCGTCGGTCGTACTTCCCCATTTTGGCCGCACATGAATGCATCTGATCGCAAACCTTGGTTCCGAGCAGTGATACTTTTTGGTGTGCTGTACTTTGTCATCGGCATCGCCTCCATTGCGCTCGCCGATTGGGCTGGGTCAACTCAGATGCGTGACACCTGGAGGGTACTGTCATTCTTAACCTCCGGCCTCGCATTCGCGGTTCATATCAGTTACGAGCACTTTCGCCTGGGGAACTCGCCTCGTATAACAGCGACGCACGCCTCACTGGCCGTTGCCATCGGGGCCTTCGCGCTTGCGTTCTCGGCCAACGTCCACGGGCAGTGGGTCCATTCAAGCCAACGGCGCTTACTCGCCTTGGCGCTCTTGGCGTGGCCGGTGCTGACCGGAGTGCCGGCGTTTGTGGTAGCGCTGGTTGCGGCCGCCGTACTAGGCCTAAGACGACGGAGGACTTAGTGCGGCATCGCAGGTAGAACAAGTCGTTGGACTAATAACTTGAGACCCGGTCGCTACCGCTTCCGGTTCTGTAAAAAGGTTGTCACTACGCGCGCTCGGTGGATCGACCACTCGCAATGTTGAGCAGAAAGAGAGAAATGTAACCATGAAAAAAGCTCTACTGTTGTTTTGCGTGCTTGCGAGCGGCCTACTCTTGTCGACTCTTGCGCTGCCCCAATCCCCTACTAAAAATGAGCCTGGTCAGATGCGGCGAGTCAAACGTCAGGTTTTGACTTCGACCAAGCTGCCTTCCATTCGCGTCAGATTTCACCCGAGGTTCAAGTACGTGGGCGCGCAAAAGTTTATTTTGTATGACAGAGCGCAGGTTGAGCAGCATTTTTTCGTCGACGCCGACAGCCAGCAACGCATCCAGAGAATGTTCATGGTGCAGTTTGAAGGCTACCTGCCGAACATCAATGCTACTTACGATTATCCTGTCACCAAAACTATTAATCTTGCGGGGCAAACTTACCTCGTGAATGCTGAAAGCATTTCCAGCGTTGCGGCCGCGGTCAAGCAGAACCCACAATCAGATGTCGCCCGGGCGGCGTCATTTCTGGAGAGCAAAGGCTATCGCATTAGTGACTCGATCATGTTTCAGCGCTTTGTGCGTCTGGTAGATGAAGCTAAACGCAACGAATTCATTTTGCTTTATGTTGAAGCAGGCACGGGCGCTCCCGCTGAAAATAAGAAAGCGTGGCAAGAGTTTTCAAGCCGAGCGTTGCAGGGTTTCACGATTCTGAAATAGAGAAGCCTCCCGATGGAAATTCATGCCCACAATCGCCCTCGGAGCAAACCTATTAACGATACTGACGGGCTCTGTATGGCTGATTGTTTTTGCCTGGCTCATTAGTATTGCTCTCACGCTCTATGGTCTGTCTCGCCAACGGCCTCTTACGCCAATCAATCCTTTGCTTATGACGGCGAGCGATGCGCCGCTGGTATCGGTTCTTGTTCCTGCTCGCAACGAAGAACATCGTGTTCTGAAGGACTGTCTTCGCTCAATTCTGGCTCAAGACTACGAACGGTTTGAGGTGATTGCCGTCAATGATCGCTCGACGGATGCAACGGGAGCGATATTGGAGACACTCGCGAAAAACGATGACCGTTTGCGTGTCATCGAAGGCGAAGAACCGCCTGCCGGATGGCTTGGCAAACCGTACGCCATGCAGCAAGCGTTCACTCACGCGCGCGGCGAGTGGATACTGGCGACTGATGCGGACATGATCTTTGACAAGGCAGCCTTGCGCACCGCATTAGATAGAACTCTTGAAGGGAAAGGCGATGCCATAACGCTTATCCCGCAATTTGAAGCCGGTTCATTTTGGGAGCGAGTGATGATACCGACCTGGGCCTGGGTGCTGCTGATCTTCACTCTGGTCTATCGCATCAGTAACCCGAAGACGCAGGGCGCTGTCGGCATCGGCGGGTTCTTTCTGATGCGCCGCACCGTGCTTGAGCGCGTCGGCGGCTACGAAGCTTTCAAGGATGAGGTGCTGGAAGATGTGCGGTTGGCGGAGCTGATCAAGCGTTCGGGGGCACGTCTGTTTACTGAGTATGCGCCGGATTTGCTTAGCACACGCATGTATCGAAATTTCAGCGAGATGTGGGAGTGCAGCACGAAGAATTGGTTCTCGGGGATGAGGTTCTCACTGCCCTTTGCGTTGTTGGGCGTCTGCTCCATGTATCTTATCTCGGTCATGCCACCGCTCATTGCCTTAGCATCCGCGATTGGGATCAAGGCCGGCGTGAGCGCAGGTCTTTGGCGATTGTTCATTCCCGCTGCCTTGTCATGGTTGCTGCAAGTTCTTGTCCTGGCGATGGTCAGTATGCGTTCCAAAGTTTCTCCCGCCTATGCGTTGACTGCGCCACTCGGTTTAGGCTTGCTCTACGCGATGTTGTTTGATTCAAGTATGAGAATTACAAACGGGAGAGGCGTGACCTGGAAAGGGCGTAAACTTTATGAGCGTGGCGGAGTTCGCCCGCCGCGATTGAGCACCGCCGCCCATCGTGTTTCCAGCACTGAAGAGTAAAGCGGTACAGAACCGGGAGCGGTAGCGACCGGGTCAAAGGCTCAACATGCGCGATCAAGTACACGACTAAGCGATCGACGGATAACAAAATTCAAAGCGCTCAGTTGCCCGACCCACAGAGTTGTTTGGCTGCACCCCGTCGCTACGGCTCTGGATTCTGTACCGCAGTGGTGGTGCGCAAGTGGCACGAGACGCATTGACCCATATTCCGTTCGGAGCAAGTCATTGGCGCGGACTTCAATCGGAAGGTTTGGTATTCTCGTAAACAAGACAACTGTGATCCCGGCGTTATCCTTAGGCGACCTGAAAAGGAACTGCTATGAAAGCTTACGTTATTACTTCCGGCGTCATCTTTGGTCTGCTTACGATTGCGCATCTCTTGAGAATCGTAATGGAGAATCGACACCTGGCCACTGACCCCGGATACATTCTGATCACGCTTGCCTCGGCAGCGTTGTGTATCTGGGCGTGGCGCGTGCTGCGGCGCTTGGACCGATGATTGATGATATGAACCTGAGATTGGCCAGAGAGGACCCGAAACTCTTGAAGGTGGCTCGACTGAATTTTGGAAACCACTAATGCACGTCAGCAAGCAGCAGGACATGAGGGACGGGAGAGAACAAGAATGCCGACACAATACAAGGTAATCAGCGACAGCCTATGCTTCAGCTCTGGCCACAAGGCCAGGAAGATCGAGAAGCATCTCAATAGTCTGTCCGCTGAAGGATGGGAGTTTGTCGCACTGGACCCGGCGATGATGTGGGGCGTTGATATTGGGTTCTACCTCGTTTTGAAGCGGCCGGATCCGAACAGTGCGTCTACTAATGCACGACCGTGAGTTAACAGCCGTTGCGTCGCGGCGATTGCCTGGTTTCCGGGGCCAGGCAGATCAGTCACGCGTAGATGCTCAGACTAAATCAGCAGTTCCGGGACAAAATTCGAAAGGAAGCAATCATGAAGACCCATGCCAGCGGTACGTTTGAAGTAAAGATGACGCCGCAAACTCCGGACGACAAATCGTCGGACCCCACCGTCGGGAAGTTCTCCCTCGACAAACAGTTTCACGGCGACCTGGAAGGAACCAGTAAAGGCGAGATGCTGGCCGTCGGCACCTCCGTAAAAGGATCGGCCGGTTATGTCGCGATGGAGCAGGTTACCGGAACGCTTAATGGCCGCCATGGCGCTTTCGCACTCCAGCATAGCGGCACGATGACGCGCGGCGCTCCGCAGCTCAGCGTAACCGTGGTGCCAGACTCGGGAACCGGCGATTTGGTTGGGCTGTCCGGCAAGATGATGATCAATATCGTAGACGGAAAACATCTCTACGAACTCGATTACAAGATCGCTGAGCTGGCTTAACTTGCGCCGACACAGGACGCGGCAAACGGCTTCGATCATAACGCCAACTTCTCCACACTTCCTGAAAAGATGAATCATCGTACCCGCGCGTTAGCGGAAAAGATTTGGGACTATCATCAGTTGAAGCATCCAATCGAGAAAGCCGACGTGATTCTCGTCCTTTGCAGTCACGACCGAAAAGTCGCAGCCCGAGGCGCGGAATTGTTTCTGGATCAATGGGCGCCGCTGCTGATCTTCTCAGGCGGTTTGGGATCGATCACAAAAAATATTTGGACTGAGCCCGAAGCCGATCAGTTCGCGAGGATAGCTACCGAAATGGGCGTTCCGAAGGATCGAATCCTGGTTGAAAACAGATCGACGAACACTGGCGAGAACATTCGGTTTACCAGGGAGATGTTGAACGGCCTGAAAATCGATTTGCAGAGTTTCATCCTGGTGCAAAAGCCCTACATGGAGCGCCGGAGCTTTGCTACCTTCAGGAAGCTTTGGCCTGAGAAGAGCGTGCGCGTGACCTCACCGCAGGTCACGTTCGATGAATACCTGGACTCGTATGCCGAGCTTTCAGCGAAAGATGTCGTTGGCATTATGGTTGGAGACTTGCAGCGCATCAGGGTATATGCCGAAAGAGGCTTTCAGATTCCTCAGGAGATACCTGGCGATGTCTGGTGTGCTTATGAAGAGTTGGTGAGGGACGGCTATGACCAGTACCTGATCGGTGAGTGACGGTTACCAAATAGCCTGGCGCCTATGGGTGTTAGCCATAGGCGCCGACCAGGACTCAGTGAAGAACGTTTTGGTTTAGGAAACAGTAAAGCTCGCGGACTTTTGGTCCTTCTGCTCGCCGGCTTCATCCATCAGAGTGACTTCGATCTTGTATTTGCCGGCGGGGAAACCTGACGCCGGCGGCGTGAAGGTGAAAGTTGCCGTGCCGCTGCCGGCTAAGTCAATAGTAGTCTCAGGCCCTTTTTCGCCCGGGGCATCTTCTACCACCAGGCGGCCTTTTACTTTAACTTTGCCAGGGGCATTACTAATCGTGGCAACCGCATAAACAGTATCGTTGGGCGCGAAGCTACTGGTTTCGCTGGTTACTCCCTTATCCTTCCCAAGCTTCAAGCCGCTGATATTGGCCGTTGAGGCGCTGAACTTACAGCCCAGAGCCAGGACCGCCAGAAGTCCCAGAGTTATTACCAGAATTGATCTCGGTGATTTCATCTTACTATCCCCTTTTAAGGTTGTGTTTCTGAAAAGCTTTCTAAACCAAAAATTGTCCGCTGATGTTAACGACAAACGCGCTGATCGGCAAGATGCGCCCGTCCAGCGGTTCTCTCTCGCGCTGGAGAGGGTTAGGGCGAGGGCGTACAGCCGCGTCGCCCCAATTAATCTCTTTGTCTGTGAATACCACTCCAACGCACAGAGCATAAATAAAAGAATCGATTCCTCTCGCAGACCCTCATCCCCGTCCGCTTCGCCCAAAGGTAGAAGGGAGAACAAACAGAGAGCGAAGGCTACTGCAGTTCGTGTATGCTGGACGCTCCTATGTGTTTCGTCGGACTACTGCTATGAAAATTGTCATCTGCGTAATCGTCTTCGTGCTGTTGCTGCCTGTGTGCCTTGCCGCCCAGACTGACGACAACTGCCGTCGCTTAGCTATCTTCGCAGTGATTACAAGTCTGTCTCTGTAGTCGCACACGTGCGCATCCGCGAGGCTGAAATTGTCAATCGGATTCCGGGTTACGATAATTGGAAGATCGTGGCGGAAGTGATTGAGCCATTCAAAGGCAAGTTCCGCCGCGGCGACGTCATCGAATATTTTCATGGCGCCGAAGCACCTTCGAAGAAAGAATTTTTCACGGGAGAGAAGCTTGTGTTTCTACTCGCCGAGTTTGACAAAACGAGGCACACCTGGAGGTATTCAGTTCTTGAGAACTCGACGCTGGCCGTCAGCCCGAACCGAATAACAAAATTGAGATTAATCAGATCTTCTGCGAAGCGGCGCCGTAGATAGCCTCCAGGCGAATCAACACCGATGATGATTCTTGAGACGGACAGATTGCAGCTTCGCATGCTTACGGCTGATGACGCCCCATTCATTCTGCGGCTGCTCAACGAGCCTTCCTTTATTCAAAACATCGGCGACCGCGGCGTGCGCACGATCGTCGATGCGCAAGCCTACATTCAGAAAGGGCCACTCGCGAGTTATGAAAAGTTTGGCTTTGGTCTGTGGCTAATCGAGCTCAAGTCGCAAGGGACGCCAATCGGAATCTGCGGTCTGCTGAAGCGCGACGTGCTGGAAGATGTCGATATCGGCTACGCTTTGCTCCCCGAATTTTGCTCGCAAGGTTATGCCTTCGAGTCAGCTTCCGCGGTAATGTTGTATGCGAGTGAGAAGCTGGGCTTGAAGCGAGTCGTGGCCGTGACCAACGCCGCTAACAAGAGCTCCATTCGCTTGCTCGAAAAGATGGGTTTCAAATATGAGCGAATGGTGCAATTGTCGGACGGCGCTCCTGAAATCAAGCTGTTCGCGGCTGAGCTCTAGCCGGCAGGGAGATCGAGGACTTGCCGGTAAACCTGCTCAGTTGCTTCCACCATTCCTTCCAGCGAAAAGCGTTCACGAACAGCACGCCGGGCATTCTCACTCAGACGTTCGCGTTCCTGCGGACTAGATAACAACTCAACTATTGCATTCGCTAGAGCCGCCGCGTCGCCGACAGGAATCAGACGGCCGGTTTCACCATCGTCGATGATTTCGCGGGCGCCTTCTGAAGCCGTGGCGATTACCGGCACGGCGGCGGCCATTGCCTCGACGATCGAAAGGCCGAACGGCTCAGAGCGTGAAGGCGAAACAAAAAGATCAAAGCCGCGGAGCAGCCGGGCCACGTCATCAACCCAACCAGTCAGACTTATCCTTTGATTCAAACCGAGTTCGTTGATGAGCTTTTCCAGGCTGCGTCGGTGTTCGCCGCTCCGCGATTTATCTTCTCCGGCGATGATGAAGTCCACGTCATCACGCCGGGCACAGACCAGCGCGGCGGCGCGGACAAAGTCTTCCTGCCCTTTAATGGGCGCCAGATGTCCAACCATGCCGACGCTCAGTTTCGCGTCGTCGCTCGCGCGTCCGGCAGCGTCTTCCCTGCCCTTAGCAAACCGGTCAACGTCGATTCCATTATGTATGCGCACGATGTTGTTTGGATCGAAGATCCGTTGCGCCTTGAGCCCGTCAGCGACTGCTTGAGAGACCGCGATAACCCGGCTGGTCTGCCTCAGCGTGAGTTTATGAATTCGGTTTAGCGGAAACAGAACGTGACGAGTAAGCACCAGTCGCGCGCCGGCGCGCCGCGCAACCAACGCCGCGAGCGGATAGTCCCGCGCCACATGCGCGTGTACAATTTGGATTTCGTTTTGACGGACAAAGCGAGCCAGCTTTAGAGCGCTGGCGACATTCAGCGAATTGCGCATCGGCAGTTCGATTAAATTCTGACTGGGAACAGAGGAGAGCTCCGCCACCAGCGGCGAGCCAGGAACCAGCGCGGCGAAAAGGTCGTGGCCCCGTTTCGTCAGGCCGTTCGCGAGATCGGCCAGATGTTTTTCGCCGCCGCCAATCTCGCGCGCTGAACATATCTGCAAAATCTTCATTAGTGAATTTCCGCCGGGAGAATCTAACACAATCCGCCGGCTTAAATTATCTGTCCGTTCCGGAGTACTGACTCAGTTTGCGCCTAAGCTCTCATTAACATCGTCGCTTTAGCGCGAGAATTTAGTGCCAACCGCTTGCCGCTGGGCGCGCCGCGAGGGCCGGGAGCGCGGACGTCCCGTCCGCCCCCGCGACAGACGGGAAAACTCACCTCCATGATCTTGATAAGACCGTGTCGATTAATTGGTTCGCGCTGCGCGCTCAGTGCGGACGGGCCGTCCGCGTTCCCAGCAGTACCGAGCGCGCGGGTAACTACCCAATCTTCGCGTATAATCGGCCCGGCCCGCTTGGCTTTCTTATTGGAAAGACGAATGACTGAATCAATGAACCACTCGAATGACGCCAGAGCGTTAATCGCGATCGCCCGCGTGATAACGTGGGCAGTTCCGATCGCACTCTGGCTGGTTCACGTGTTTGTAATTGTCCCGAGACTCAATGCCGAAGCGGGCGATGCTCAGTTCCTCACGGCAGTGCATTTCTTCAGAGTGTCAGGCCTGTTGATGATTGGCTGCTTTGGCCTGTCGATAGCCCTATATTTCAGGAAGCAATCTCGCGCCGGCCTGATTCCTTTTCTGCTGAACTTATCCTGGCTGTACTATGTGAAGGTGCTCTTCTACGGGCCAACGATCGGGAACCTGTGAATCAACTCTTTGCGCCTTAGGGACTGTTCGATCCGCGACGTACGAACCCACTAATCTACCTTGAGCTTTCCCTGTCGGCTGTAGTACAAAAGTCAGTCCCGTCTGCGAAACGATCCGATCAAGTGCCTTTAGATTCTCAGCTTTTCACGATCTCCGAATGAGTTCAGACAACACAATTGCAGTCCGCTGCCTGCTTTGCGATCGTAGTCTCCGCCGCATTGGCGCGGACTTTACCGGAAAGCAAATCTACAAATGCGATCATTGTGAGTATGTCGTCACGCCGATCTCGGCAACCGCGGAAACGATCGCCCTCTATGATGATCCCGAGTACTTCGACGGTTGGGGCTGCAACCTGGAATTCGATTATGATCGCTTCGATCCCAGCGTCCACCAACAGGTCGAAAACTATATCGACTTTATCGGCAAATACACGCGTGGTAATTCGCTGCTCGACGTAGGCACGGGGAGCGGACTGCTGCCTCAGTTGGCCCGCACGCGGGGCTATGAAGTTGAGGGCACCGACCTTTCCAGGCACGTCAGCGAAAACGTTCCGGCGAAAGCCGGCTTTCCCATCCACCACGGCACGATCGAAGACATCGAGTTCACGCGAAAGTACGACATCATCACGATGCTGCACGTACTGGAGCACACGAGCGATCCGCTTTCAACTCTGAAGAGGTGCGCGGAACTGTTGAATGAAGGCGGATACGTCGTCGTGGTGGTGCCGAATTATCAGAGCCTGGATTCGCGGATCAAGGATCTTCTTTCCGCGCTCAGGTTGAAGAGCAGACCGTACAAGCATCTTGCTTTGGGTCATCACAACTATGTTTTCTCGATCAAGAGTCTGGAGATTCTGGGAGAGAAGAGCGGCCTGGAGATCATTCATCGGCAGACGCAACAACCTGCCTGGCGCGCCGGCGCATGGCATCGTCTTTTCGAGCGCTACCGGCTGGCAACCTGGTGCTGGATCGTTTATCGAAAGACGACCTGATGCCGGGAGCGCGGCCGTCCCGTCCGCGCGAGATACCGCGAAGCGGTTATGTCCCAAAGCCGAGGGTTGCTGCAAGCCTGGGTAAGCAAGTGGCCAGTCTTTTCAACCCGGAACGGGTTTCGCCAGTTGGACGCAACCGCGTTGCGGTTGAATTAGCTATTCAATTCTGTAACCCGGGTTGAAGCAACCCTGGGCTTTGAGACACAACCGCTTCGCGGTAAAGCAGCCGAGTCACACCGCTGCCGAGGTTTTTTCAACGTTCTCTTGCACTTGTAAGTTAAACCCATAACATGAAACGTCCGCGTAATCTCAAGAAGAAACTACTGCTCGTCATGTTTGGGCTGATCTTCGGCCTTCTCATGAGCGAGATTTTTCTGCGCGTCATCGGTTATTCGTATCCACTTTTTTATACGACCGACTATTACCGCGGTTTCGCCCTGCAACCGGGGGTTGAAGGACACTATCAGCGCGAAGGTGAATCGTATGTTCGCATCAACAGCGACGGCTTGCGCGATCGCGAACACGCAAAAGCCAAGCCCGCCGACACTGTGCGGGTTGCCGTGCTCGGCGATTCATTCTCGGAGGCCATGCATGTGCCGATGGAACAGACCTTCTGGTCGCTGTTGGAGCGAAGGCTTCAGGACTGCAACGCGTTTCCGGGAAAGAAGATCGAGGTCATTAACTTTGGTGTTTCCGGTTATGGCACCGCGCAGGAACTGATGACGCTACGGCAGAAAGTCTGGGACTATTCACCTGATCTGATCGTGCTGGCGTTTACCACTTATAACGACATCTATGACAACTCGCGCGCGTTGAGCCGGACCGAAGAGGTGCCCTACTTTGTCTATCGCAACGGCGAGCTGACCTATGATGCATCGTTTCGCGATTCGCGTACCTATCTGCAGCGCGACTCGAAACTAAACCGGTTCGGCCGTTGGCTGCACAACGGCCTGCGCGTCGTGCAACTGATTCATTACGTCCAGTTCGTCGCGAAACTAAAGCTGACTGACTGGAGAAATAAGAGACGGCTGGCGGCACAGAATCAAACCCAGCCCTCCGCTGGTGCGACTGCGGCGGTGCGTAACGCTGAAGACATTGGCATCGACAACATGATTTATGTAGAACCGCGTGATGAGAATTGGCAAGAGGCGTGGCGCGTCACCGAAGGACTAATCAAGCAGATGCGTGATGAGGTGGCGCAAAAGCAGGCGAGGTTTCTGGTAGTCACACTGAGTAACGCGGTCCAGGTTTATCCGGATCCGATCGTGCGGCAAAAGTTTCTCCAGCACGTCGGCGCCGATAACATTTTCTATCCCAACCTGAGGCTCAAAGCACTGGCTGAGCGCGAACGGATCGATTTCCTTGATCTGGCCCAGCCGATGCAAGCCTATGCAGATCAGAACAAAGTCTTCCTACACGGATTTGGGAGCGACATCGGAAACGGACATTGGAATGCGAGCGGTCACAAGTTGGCGGCGGAGCTGATCGCTCAAAAGCTTTGCGGCAGGTAGAAGAGAGTGGCGGCTTGAAACGGCACTAATGTACTTGACTCATTACGGCAATGGCTCTGCCACTCTGATGCGCGGCAAGTCTGCGACTTGCCGGCGGCGAACCTTCTTTTTCATTCGGGTCTTCGACCCGTCACGGTCAGAGACCGTTCAGATTAATGG